>JBEIQZ010000521.1:0-4445 GCA_040376255.1 Alphaproteobacteria bacterium | reverse complement strand
GCGGGCGCGGGCGGCGGCGCTCGGCGGGCTGTACGGCAGCCGGCGCGCGGCGCTGGTGCGGCTGGCGCGGCGGGCGGAGATCCCGGCGGCGGCGCTCCCTGAGCTGCTGCCGGGGCTGCTGTCTGAGGTGGCGGCGGGCCTCGCGGGCGATGTGGCGTATACCCTCGCGCGCCCGGGCATGCCCGATCCGGACAGATACCGGTGGGAGGTCCCGATCATCGTCCGGCTCTACACCACGCGCGGCGGCTGGTGGCCGGAGCGGCGGGCGGTGCCGGAGGGGATGGGCGGGACGGCGGCGGAGCGGGCGGCGGCGGCGCTGGAGTCGGCGCTGCTCCGATACCCGGAGGATCAGCGGGCGCGGATCGGCGGTCTTATCGGCGGTGCGGTCGAGCTGACGGGGGAGGCGCTGTCTGGAGAGGCTGCCGACTGGCTGGAGGGGCTGTGGTGCTGAGCTGGATGGCGGCGGCGACGGTGGCGGCGGCGGTGGCGGCGACGATCCATGTCGGCGGGCTGGTGGTGTGGGCGCTGCTGATCAATTTCCGGGGGCTGCTGGCGCATGTGCCGGCGGAGGGGCTCGTCCGGGTGTACCGGGGCTGGGGGCCGGTGCAGGGGCTGTCGCTGGGGGTGTGGATCGCCGCGATGCTGGTGAAGTACCCGATGCAGGCGCACCCGGGGAAGGGGTTCCCCGACTGCTACCGGCTGGTGTGGGGCGGGCTGATCGATCAGCTCACCTTCGTCCGGGCCGTCTGCTTCGGCGCCCTGTGGGTCAGCTACCTGCTGCTGGAGGTCTGGTCGCTGGAGCCCTGCCGCCAGCTGGATCGCGACGGCAGGGTGAGCGATCCGGCGCGCTACGCGGCGGCGGTCGGGCGGGTGTCGCGGCACCTCGCGCTCAACGCGCTGCTCGGGCTGGCGGTGGTGGCGCTTGGGGCGTTCGGGGCGCGAGGGTAGCGAGCCATGCCTGCCACTCCTCAGGGGTGTTGAGGTTCAGCGCGCAGCCGGGATCATCGACGACGACGCGGGCGGCGCCCCGGAGCCGGTGATCGAGGCGGAGCGCGGGGTGGGGCGGTTCGAGGCGGACGGGGTGGCCAGAGGCGCCCGTCGCCCTGCAGACGGGGAGCGCGTCGCCGGTCGCGGCGAGCAGCGCGCGGATCGTCTCCGGGGCGGGCGGCGGGGCGTCGACCGGGGAGAGCAGCACCGGGCCGGGCAGGGCGCGCAGGGCGGGGAGGGCGGTGGCGAGCATGTCGGTGCGCTGCCAGCGCAGGTTGATCCAGATCGGGACGCCCGGCGGCAGGACGGCGAGGATGTCGCTGATGTGGGCGCCGAGGCAGACCGCCACCGGCAGCCCGGCCTCCCGGTAGCGGCGCAGGTGGGCGAGCAGCAGCGGCGTCCCGTCCGGCAGGCGGAGCAGCGCCTTGGGGCTGCCCATGCGGGTGGAGCCGCCGGCGGCGAGCAGGAGGGCGTGGGGTCGGGGGGCGGTCGGTGCGGGGGCGTACATGCGGGTACGGGATACAGGAAAGATAGCGTGATCATGCTGCTGAGGGCGCGCTACGTGTTTAGAGTGATGCGACCGTGCCCGGTGTGGTGGGACGGAAGCGGGCAGGAACCCAGAGGTTATCTACGATGCTGAAGCCGAAAGGATGGTTTATCCGGCAGAACGCACTCTTCTCGGATCTTCCCGACCGGGAGATCGATCTGCTCGATCAGGCTGCAGAGACGCTGGAGATCCGGCGGCGGAGCTTCATCTGGGAGCCCGGGGACGCATCGGATCGGCTCTACGTTGTGCGGAGCGGGATCGTGAAGATCTCGAAGCTGAGCGATGAGGGCCGGGAGCTGACGCTGCACTTCTTTACCCGGGATCACCTGTTCGGTGAGTTGTCGCTGGTGAACGATCAGGTTCAGGAGACGGTCGCGGAGGCGTTTGAGGACTGCAACATCCTGGCGATCAACAAAGACGACTTTGTGCGCGTGATGATGCGCAGCCCGGCGCTCGCGATGCGGATGATCAAGCTGGTGGGGGAGCGGCGGCGGCGGCTGGAGGATCGGGTCGAGAACCTGCTCTTCAAGAGCGCGCATGCGCGGCTCGCGGGGCTGTTTTTGGAGCTGTCGCAGTCCTTCGGGGTGCGGGACAGCCGGGGCGTGATCGTCAACCTGAAGCTCACCCACAAGGAGATCGCCAGCCTGATCGGCGCGACCCGCGAGACGGTGAGCTTCGCGATCCTCGACCTGCGGCGGGACGGGCTGATCCTGACTGAGGGGAAGCGGGTGATCCTGCTCGACGATCAGCGGCTCCGCGTCCTGCGGGACACCTGATCAGCATGGGGGTCTCGCGTCGGGCGCTGCTCCGGGGGCTGGCTGGCGGGCTGGCTGGCGGGTTGGCCGGGCTGGCTGGCGGGGCGGCGCTCACCGGCTGCCTGCCGCACAGCTCGCTGGGGCGGCACACGGATCTCCCGGCGCAGCGGTACGCGCTGCAGGCGAAGCTGCTGGCGGGCGCGCCGGGGGCAGGGCAGGGGACGCCAATCATGGACGAGTGGCGGCTCGACGCGGAATTCGACGCGATGTACAGCCGCACCTTTCGCGACGGCTCGATCGGGACGCTGATCCGGTTCCAGCGCGCGGCGGCGACGATCAACGGGGCGGCGGGCCGCTCCGGGCTGGCGGGGCTGCTGGTGGAGCTGCGGGCGTTTGAGCGGGGCGAGGTTCTGGCGGTGATGGGGGCGGACGCAGGGATGGGGCCGGGGCTGCGGATGGATCTGCTGGACATCGTGTGGCCGATGCTGGCGCCCCGGCTGGAGGGGGCGGGGCGCGCGGGCGGGCGGGGCGCGGCGTCGATGCGGACGTCGTGGCCGGTGGGCGAGAACCTGCAGTGGGGGCGGCAGGCGGTGGAATTGGCGGGGACGCAGGAGCGGGGGGAGTGGTCGCTGGCCGGTACGATCCGGCAGGAGGATCGGCTTGTGCGGCGGTGGGGGGAGGTGACGGCGGCGTGGACGCTGGCGGAGGGGCGGGTGCAGCGGGCGGAGTGGCATGTCTCCCGGCGCGTGGAGCCGCGATGGGGCGGGCCGGGGTACCCGGAGCAGGATCAGGATCTGCTGGTGACGGTGACGTACACCGGAGATGTCGCGCCGCTGCCGGTGGTGCCGCCTTCTGCATACGACAGCCTCCGGGCCGATTCTTTGCGTCCGGTGATGCAGGACGGCGCCACACCGCAGACATCCGCGCGGCCAATCGTTGAGCTTCAGCCCTTTCTCCTCCTGCCAGAACTGGAGCGGGCGGTATAAGATCCGGCGGTAGCGGGGAGGTCGGTTGCTGTCACTGCGGAGGGTGCTGCAGGGGGGCCGGTGGTTCTCCTTCGACGCGGGGTCGGAGGCCATCCAGGCCATGCCAGAGCTGATCGACGGCCTGCCGCCGCTCGTCGGAGATCCGTCGTCGATCGTGCTGCACTGCCGGGAGACGATCCAGCAGGCGCTGAAGCGTCCGGTGCAGGGGCCGGATCCGTTGATGGTGCCGCTGTATCAGCTCGTGGTGCAGGGGCTGCTGGTGTCCAGGGGGGCGGCGGTGATCCCGCTGCTGGAGGCGTGGCGGCAGGCGAGGCTGCGGGTGCTGGCGCGCCCGGTGGAGGTTCGCGCGCAGGAGGCGGCCTGGTACAGCGCCCGGCTGTCGGCGGCGGTGCGGACGGTGGTGCCGCTCCCGTCGCTGGCGCGGGCGATCGTGGAGGAGCAGTACGGGCTGTGCCACAGCGACGCGGAATTGGAGGGGGAGGGGGAGGAGCGCGCGCACCGGCGGGCGCTGATCCTGACCCGGCTCGCGGCGCGGCTGCGCCCTCCGCAGCCGGTGGCGGCGGAATTGCTCTTCTGGCCGCGCGCGACCCCGGTAGAGCTCGGGGTGCTGGCCGTGGGGCTGGGAGGGCTCCGGGTGGCCGGGCTGCGGCATGAGCTGGATCGGGGCTGGCAGCAGCTCGCCGCCATGCTGCCGGAGGCGGTGTTCCTGGATCAGGGCATCGTCGGCCTCGTCTGCCACCTGCGCGTCGCTGAGATGATGGATCTGCCGATCGCGGACGTGCTCGGGGAGAGCGTGCTGGTGGGGGCGGCGTGGGGGCGCATCCAGGGCGGGGTCGATGGGAGCGGCGGGCGCCTGTCCGGCGACGCGATCCACCGGGCGATCCAGGCGTGTCTGCTCGGCCAGCCCGGCGGGATCTCGGTGCTCGACACCGCCGCAGCGCCCCTGCACCGGGCGATGGTGGCGACCGGCGCGCAGCGGGCTGGCCGCCAGCGCTGGCTGATCGCCGGGCGCGTCTGGAAGCTGGATCAGCAGGAGAACGGCATCAGCCGCTTCCATCTGCCCGCGCCGGAAGACGTCGCGGAGGATACTGCGGAGGATCCTGCTGTGGACGGTGCTGAGGATCTCACTGCGGCGCGCACGTCTGCGCCGCCTGCGCCGTCTGCGCCGTC
>JBEIQZ010000165.1:0-10688 GCA_040376255.1 Alphaproteobacteria bacterium | reverse complement strand
GGCGGCCATCTCTCCGCCAACACCACCAATCCCTCCCAGGCCAGGGGGGACGGAATCGCCTTGGCCGGGGAGGCCGGCGCCGTGATCAGCGGTGAGGGCGATGAGGCTCTGATCGTAGCGGCCCTCGGCCTTCAGCCAGCCGATGAAGGCGGCGATCTGCGCGGAGGTCTCTGCCCACGCGGCGTCATAGCCCGGCTGATCCGTCTGTCCGCTCATGTCCATGAGGTGGACGACGAGGAAGGCGCGGCGGCTGCGGTTGGCGGAGAGGAATTCCTCAGCTGCGGCGATCTGATCCGCCGCAGATCGGTAGAGCAGCCCGCGCCGCACATCGGCGGGGAGCTGCCGGAGCCAGAGGAGGCGCAGGCGGCGGTAGAGGCTCAGGGAGCCGGTGGACTCTGAGGCCCACAGCGGGTTCTCCAGCAGCCACGGGTACCAGTCGAACCCCTGTGAGAAGCCCGCTGAACCCGCGATATCGGGGCTGTCCGGCAGGCCGCCGGTGACGTAGCCGCGCCCGGACATCGCCTCGGCCAGCGTCGTCACCTCCTGCGGCAGCAGATCGCCCGCCCCGGCGCAGCCGGAGGAGGAGGGCAGCCGCCCGCTCAGCAGGGCCGCCATCGAGGTGCGGGGCCGACCGGCGGCGGCGATGTGCTGGGGGAACACCACCCCGTCCGCGACGAGCGCCCGGAGCGGCCCCGGCGACTCCAGCGAGCCGGGCTGCAGCCCGCTCACCACCAGCACCACCACGTCCGGCCGCCCGGCGAAGTCCGAGCCCTGCCGCCGCGCCGGGGCCATCGTCCCGGCCCCGCCCGGCGCCGGGGAGAGCGAGAACACCCAGGCCATCCCCAGGATGCCGCCCCACGCCGCCGCCGTCCCCTTCCGTCCCGGCAGCACCCGGAGCGGTGTCTTTGTGAGGATGTTCGCGCCGATCCAGATCCCGATGAAGGCCAACCCTGCGACCGCCGCCCCGACCCCCGCCATCACCTCCACCGTCATCAGGCTGTCCGGGCGCTGCGTCCCTCCAGGGTTCTGCAGCACCTCCCACCCCGACCACCCGCCCAGCCCCAGCCCCACCGCGACCCCGACCACGCACCAGCCGCGCGCCCGATCCAGCCCGAACAGCCAGAGCAGCGGCCCCATCAGCAGCCCCGCCGCCCCGCCCGCCAGCCCGTACAGCACCGCCGCGTAGCGGATCGCCTGGTACTCAGAGGGGGTGGTCGAGGTCAGCACCCACGCCGCCTCCGCGATCCCGATCAGGCTGCCCGCGCAGAGCCCGGCGCTCAGGCCGTGCCCCAGCCTCACCAGAAGCCCGGCCCCGTCACGCTCACTGAAGCCCGCCAACGCCGCTCCTCTGTGCCGGGAACATAGCCGAGCCCACGGATCTGCTCCAGCCCCCCCGCCGCCTCCAGCCACCACAGGCCGAGCGCCACCCCGGCCTCCAGATCGAGGTGCTGGCGGTGCTCCTCAGTCGGGAGCGCGAACAGCCGGTCGTTGAACGCCTCCACCACCGCCACCCGCCGCACCGTCCCCGCCTGGAGCGCGACGCGCCACTCGAACGCCTCCCACGCCAGCCCCCCCGTCCAGGTCTGCGAGTCCGGCCCCCCGGCGTGGCCCAGCACGCGGAGATCCTGGGTGAAGCCGTCGTGGTAGACCCGGTGGCCCATGTACCAGCGGAAGTAGTCGTCCATGAGCTGGCTGTACTCCAGCGTCGCGACCAGCGGCCCTGCCATGATCTCGCCGCCGTAGAGGTTCCCGATGCCCGCCAGCGCAGGGTAGGGGATCGGCCCCAATTCCCGCTTGATCACGTCCTCGCCGCCGTACTCCCACCAGCCCTCGACGTATTCCACCGGCGCGCCGAGCCACTTCTTCAGCGGCAGCGTCAGCCGCATGTCGATCCGCGCCAGCTCGTTCTGATCGGGCAATTCCCGGTCGGGGTCGTTGTAGATGTGCGGCTCGGTCGGGAGCAGCAGCTGGCCGAGATCGATGGGCGGGCGATCCTGCCCGCCGAAGATCGTGATCCGGGACAGCCCCGCCTCGAATTGCGGCACCGGCATCCAGCGCAGATCCATCAGCATCAGGCCCGGCTGCTGCACGTCCCGCCGGGGCCGATCCAGCAGCCCCGCCTCCCACTCCCCGCGCCAGCGCCCGAGCACCGCCAGCTTCCCCGGCAGCCGCCCCTCCGCCGACGCCCCGCCCATCCACGGCGCCGCCGCGTTGTCGGACAGGATGAGCGTCCCGAACCGCCCCGGCCCCAGCCAGCGCGCCTCCTTCCCGAACCCCGCGCGCCAGTTCCCGGTGTCCGCGCCGATCCAGGCGTCCTCGATCCGCAGCCCCGCCCCCGCCGGGGCGCCCGCCGCCGGCTCCCCCACCTCGACCCGGACGCTCTCCGCCGGGACGGCCCCGCTCAGGTCGCCGCGCACATCGAGCGCCGCCCCCCAGATCCGGGGCGTGAACCGCGCCCGGAACGGCGCCGCGTCGAACCCGAGCGAGGGCAGCAGCGACAGCCCCGCGATCCCCGGCTCCTGCCAGCCGTTCGCGTTGTCCGGGATCTCCGTCCCCAGATCCACGGACGCCCCCGCCAGCATCGTCAGCCCCTGCACAGGCGACGGCGCCCCCGGGATCCCCACGGAGAAGAGCCGCGCCTGCTGGATCAGCGTCGGCGTCCCGGGCGTCATCGCGCCAAGCACCCGATCCGCCCCCTCCTCCCGCAGAATCCGCGCCACCCGCGCGCTAAGCACGTCGCCCGACAGCCCGGGGTTCCCGACCGTCGCCCACGGCACCCCCAGCACAGGGAGCAGATCGACCGGCCCCTCCGGGGGGCGCGGCGTCTCCGGCGGTGTCTCCGGCGGTGTCTCCGGCGGCAACTCCGGCGGTTGCGAAGGTGGCAACGGCGGAGGCTCCTCAGCGAGCGCCGCGCCGCCGAGCGCCAGCCAGCCGCTGAGCCACATCGCTACTTCAAAAAGCGGAGCGCGGCGTTGACGTTGTAGAGCACGTAGCGATCGGTCGCCACCTCGCGACGCGACACCAGGAAGTCCAGCGTCTGCTTGCGCGGCTCCTCCGGCAGCAGCTCATACCCCAGCCGCCCGAGCGCCCAGAGCGCCACGAGCTGTCCCCGGTCGTCCGGGCCGAACTCCTGCGCGTAGGCGATGAGCGCCGGGGCGCCCTCCTTGCAGATGATCCGCCCGATCCCGTCAGCGGCGGCGCGGCGGACGAGCGGGCTCGCGTCGGTGGCGAGGTGCTCCAGCAGCACGGGGCAGGCGCGCTCGTTGCGGATCTCAGACAGCGACTCCATCGCGTTGAGCCGCGCCTTCTCTGAGGGATCGGCCAGCACCACGATCAGCGCGTCCACGACGACGTCATCATCGTAGTTCTGCGCGATCTTGGCGCCATCCTCGCGCATCACCGGGTTCTCGGAGGCGATGGCCTTGGCGATGTCCTCGGCGGAGGGGCTGCACCCGCTAAGAACCGGGAACAGGGAGAGCAGGGAGAGCAGGGGCAGGGCGCGGATCATCGGGAACCTCCCTTCTTCTGCTTGCCTTCTTCGTAGTAGTTGGCGTATTTCTTATAATAGCCGTAGTTTCCGCTGCGGGTGTCGACCTTGTTCAGCACGATCCCGATGGGGTCGGCGGACTTGGCGGCCTCGAAGCGCTGGCGGACATCCATCAGCATCCGGCGCCCGGTGACGCCCCACTCGACGACCAGCAGGATGCCCTTGGAGGCCCGGCCCAGCGAGAAGGCGTCGCCGACGGCCAGCACGGGCGGGGCGTCGATGATGATGAAGTCATAGCGGCGGGACAGGTCGGCGACCATCGCGCGCAGCCGCAGGCTCTCGACCATCTGCCCCGGGTTGTCCGGGGTGCGCCCGCAGGTGATGACCGACAGGGTCGGGATGGGGGTGCCCTGCGTGACCTCCTCAGCGGTGGCCTTCTGGGCGAGGACGTCGGCCACGCCGCGCTCGTTGGAGAGCGAGGGGAAGGACTTGTGCTGGGTGGGGCGGCGCAGGTCGCAGTCGATGACCAGCACCTTCAGCCCGTCCTGGGAGAGACAGATCGCGAGGTTCATCGCGAAGGTGCTCTTGCCCTCGCCGGGGGCGGAGCTGGTGATCGTCAGGACGTTGATCGGGTTGTCGACCGAGCTGAAGGAGATGGCGTTCCGGATGTTGCGGAACGACTCGTAGATCGGGTCGGTGCTCGGCGCCTGATCGATGAACCGCCCGCCCTTCAGCTTGTAGTGCGGCACCAGCCCCATCACCGGCAGCGGCCACACGCCCTGCAGATCGTCGCGGCTCTTGATGGAGTCGTCGATGTACTCCATCAAAAACACCAGCCCCACGCCGAACGCCACGCCGGAGAACACGCCGAGCAGCACGTAGACCAGCAGCTTCGGCGCCGCCGGGACCTCCGGGATCTTCGAGTACTCGACCTGCCGCATGTCCGACACCGTCATCGCCTCGGCGATGGCGATCTCGTACTCCTGCTCCAGCAGCGACTGGTAGATGGCCTCGGTGGCCTCCGCAGAGAGCTGGAGCTGGGCGATCTTCCGGAGCTTGTCGGGGTAGGAGCCGAACTGCTGGATGTTGCGCTGGATCTCCTCGTGCAGCTCTGCCAGCCGCTGCTCCAGCCCCTCAGCCTGCATCTCCATCATCTGAGTGGAGGGATCGAGGCTGTGCTGCGTCGCGAGGGCGCTCTCGATCTGCTCCTGGAGGGTCTGGATCTGGCCGTCCATGAGCTTGATGTCGGGGTGCTTCTCGGTCTTGGTCTGGAGCTCCTGCTTGCGCTTGAGCTGGAGCTCGATGAGCGCCTGGCGGAGCGAGCGCAGCAGATCGTTGGTCGTCGTGGTGCTGGACGACATCCGATCCGCGCTCTCCCGGCTGTTCTGGCGGCCGCGCTCCCGGATCTGGGCGCGGATATCCGCCAATTCGGCGCGCGAGTTCGCCTGCACCGAGAGCAATTCGCTCGTGCGCGCCACCGCCGCCTTCAGCTCGGCGTCGAGGTCGATGATCTCCTCGCGCACCTGCGCGTCCGCCACGTTCCGCAGCGCCTCGTCGAGCTGCACCTGCAGGTTGACCAGCGCCCCCTTGATGAAGTCCCCCGCCTCGCGCGTCTCGCGCTTGGCGTCCTCCTCAGAGGCGCGCAGGTAGACGTCTACCAGCGTGTCGGCGAGCAGCGCGGACAGCTCCGGGAAGTTCGTGGTGGCGGTGATCACCAGGATGTCCGTACCCTGCTGCTGATCGATCTCGATCCACGGCATCGCCAGGATGTCGCCGTCGATGCCGGGCGCCAGCAGCTTCTCAGCGGGGAGCAGCTCGCCGTCACCCCAGTTGCTGAGGTACTGATTCCGTAATTGCAGGCGCCAGACGACCTCATCCAGCACCGGTCGCATGGTCGCGAGCGCGATCATCGTCTCCAGATCTGAGGAGGAACCCCCGAGGGAGGACGCCATCTCTCCGAGATCCATCTCTCCGAGGATGGACAACGAGGCGTCAGACGCCTCCACGTGAATCTTGGCGGTCGCCTCGTACTTGCGGGGCAGCACCTTTGCGAGAACACCCGCGCTCAGGGTGAAGAAAACGACGGCCTGGATGAACAGCCATTTTCTCCGGAGGAGCGCAGCATAGACCTTCAGCAGTTCCATCTGATGGGGATCCGAACGGAACGCCGCCTATAGCGCGCTTTGTGCCGCACCCGCAACCTCTATGATACAGCTTGACGCTCCCCCCTGAGATCGGCTACCACCCCACCCCAATGCGCCCGATCCTGTTCATCCCTCTGCTCCTGGCTGCCAACAGCCCCGCGCTCAGCCTCATCGGCTGCGCCGCCACCAACAGCCAACGCCCTCCCAACGTCGCTGAGACCGACATCGAGCTCCGCATGCCGCCGGAGGAGGCGTTCACCTTCGGCCCCGGCGACGCCATCGCCATCTGGGTCTGGCGCCACGAGGATCTCACCGTCGAGGTCACCATCGCCCCCGACGGCTACATCAGCTACCCCATCGTCGGTCGCGTCCGGGTCGCCGGGCTCACCTATGAGGAGCTGGTCCGCACCCTCCAACTCGCGGTCAACGAGTACTACGTCGACGCCAAGGTCTCGGTGAACATCACCCGGCTGGAGAGCCACAAGGTGATGATCATCGGCGAGGTGATGAGCCCGCAGGTGCTCCAGATCAGCAACGAGCTGTCCCTGATCGAGGCCGTCTCGCGCGCCGGCGGCATCAACCCCGACGCCCGCACCCGCAACATCCTGGTCATCCGGGGCGGGATGGACAACCCGCAGCTCTTCACCGTCGACGTCGACGCGCTGATCCGCCGGGGCGACATGACCCAGATGGTCTACCTCCGCGCCGGGGACATCGTCTACATCCCGACCCAGACCATCACCAACGTCGAGCGCTTCTTCCGCAAGCTCCAGGCTGTCATGGCCCCGGCGGTCGGCGGCTCCGCGATCTACCGCAACTTCATCAGCGGCGGCGCGCAGGGAACCTCCTCGGCGCTGGAGTAGCGGATCCCGGCATGAAGGCCCGCATCTCCCTGGGACTCGCCCTGCTGGACGCGCTCTGCGTGCTGGCGGGCCTCTGTGTGGCCTGGGCCTTCTGGCTGTGGATGTCGCCAAACCTCCAGAGCATGCTCCAGATCGGCATCCTCGACCTGCTCCGCCCCAACCCCTGGATGCCGGCAGGGGGCGTCTGCATCCTCATCTGGGTCGGCGCGCTCAACCGGCTCGGCCTCCATGACCCCGCCGGGATGGAGAACAGCGTCCACATCGCCTCCTCCCTCTGGCGCAGCGTCCTCTACGTCACGGTCGTCATCCTCGTCGTCAACTTCCTCGTCGGCGTCCGCGTCTACCCGAAGTCCCTGATCACCGCGTTTCTGCTGAGCTCCTGGGCGATCCTCACCGTCAGCCGCCTGCTCATCTTCCGCCTGCTGCTCTACCTGCCCGCCCCGCCCACCGCGCTCTCCGCCATCGTCATCGGCGCCGGGATCGACGGGCAGCAGATGGCCGAGCGCATGGCCCGCCACGCCCGCCACGCCTGCCTCCTCGTCGGCCACGTCCGCACCCTCGCCGAGCAGAACCACCTGCACGGCCCCGGCGCAGGCGGCGCGCCCGGAGACCCCGGCGTCGTCCCTCCCTCAGCGATCCTCGGCGATCTCAGCGACCTCCCCGCCCTCGTCAACCGCCACGACGTCCGCATCCTCCTCCTCGCCGCCCGCAACCTCGAACGCTCAGAGGCCATGCGCCTCGCCGTCCAGGCCGACCGCATGGGGATCCGCGTCCTCCAGGCCCCCTACTCCTGGGGCGTCGTCAGCCCCCGACTCGGCTTCTCCCGCCTCGGCGGCTTGGAGCTCATCGATCTCGTCGGCATCCGCTACCCGACCCTCGCCGAGCAGTTCAAGCGCGCCTTCGACCTCGTCGCCGTCATCGCCGGGGGCCTCCTCATCCTCCCCCTCCTCCTCGCCATCGCCGCCGCCATCAAGCTCCAGGACGGCGGCCCTGTCCTCTACCTCTCCCGGCGGGTCGGTCGCGGCGGTCGAACCTTCTTCTTCTACAAATTCCGCTCCATGGTCGTCAACGCCGACGCCCTCCGCGCCACCCTCGCCCAGCAGAATGAGGCCGATGGCCGCCTGTTCAAGATGCGTCAGGATCCCCGCATCACCCCGTTCGGTCACTTCATCCGTAAATACTCCATCGACGAATTCCCGCAGCTCCTCAACGTCCTGCGCGGAGACATGAACCTCGTCGGCCCCCGGCCCCTCCCGGACGGCGACCTCCAGAACATCGACAGCGACCCGGAGATGGCCTACTGGTTCGAGCAGCGGCACAAGGTCAACCCGGGGATCACCGGGCTCTGGCAGGTCTCAGGGCGATCCAACCTCGGGTTCGCGGATATGGTGCGGTTGGATATCCAGTACATTCAGGATTGGAATGTCTGGTTGGATTTACAGATCCTGCTCAAGACGGTGCCGGCGGTGCTGAAGGGGAGGGGGGCGATGTGAGGGGCGCTGGCGCGCCGAGGCACGGAGGGCACGGAGGGCACGGAGGAAAGGCGGAAAGGCGAAAGGCGGGGAGGGTCAGGGGGAGGGGGAATCGGGGGGAGAGGCGGGGGGCGGGCGGCGCCAGAGCCAGGAGAAGTCCATCGGCATGCCTTCGGTGTAGAGGACATGGAGGGTCCAGAGGGAGAGGGCGGTGCCGAGCGGCATGGAGAAGAAGTGCCAGACGGCCAGCATCAGGATCAGGATCCAGGCCCATGCGTAGTTCCGGTAGAGTCCCCAGGCGCCGACGAGGGTAGGGATGCTGGCGAAGACGACAAGTGCGGAGAAAAACGCGCCAAAGCTCGCGAACGCCACTCCGAACCAGAACGGAGGAGCCTGTCCCGCCTGCTCCGGGAGCTGCGTCACAATCAACCCGGCGAGGATGAACGGGAGTCCAAAGCAGGCCATCGACAGGATGAACCCCGCATACAAAAGCCACCCGATTGCAAGAGTACGGACACGATCACTCGCCATCCCCCACCTCTATCCAATCCCCGATAACCTGAACATCCTCTCCCCCTGCCTTTCGCCTTTCGCCTTTCGCCGTGCCGCCAACGGGCTGCGCCCTTCGCCGTGATCCCGCCTTTTGCCTTTCCTCCGTGCCCTCCGTTCCTCTAAAACAAGTGGTTTAACCTACTCTATCACCCCATTTCTCACCTCTTCCACAATCCTCCCCACCTCCTCCTCCGACAACCCCGCGAACGCCTGCGGAAACGTCGCCTCCAGATCCACCATCACATCCAGCCCCACCTCCTCCCGCACGAGATCCGGATCTGTCCCGACCTTTGACCGCGCGCTGCTGATCCGGGCCGGGTTCACCATCCGTCGCGCCCACAGGAGCAATTCCGGGAACCCGATCCAGGTCGGCGCCCACGCCTCGGCCTCTTCAAAGCGGGCCTCATCGAAGTCGGGGATCTTCTTCTTGATCGCGGGCCTGCTTCGGGGCGGCAATTCCTGATCCGGCTTCAGCACCAGCCCTTCGCGGCGGTTGTCTGCGATCTCCGGCAGCGCGTACCTGCGGGGCAGGAGGGTCGGCCCCTCTGCCTGCAGCGCCTCCAGATCTGCGCGGCTCCCGCGTCCGAGCACGGGCGGCGTCTCCAGCCCGACCGTCGCCGCCGCCGCCTCCACCTCCGAGAAGGCGAGGAATCGCCCGCCGTCTGCGTCGGGGATCAGCACATCGAACATCGACCAGCGCAGATCGGGCGCGTACCACACGCCGGTCTGGACAGCTGAGAGGCCCGGCAGCGCGGCGACATCGGGGTGCGGGTAGGCGCCGCCGTACAATTCGCCCCACGCATAGAGCCGATCTGTGCCGAGGGTCGCGGCGAGCGCCCTGCCCTGCGCGGCGAGCGTCCCGGCCAGCAATTGCCAGCCGAAGAAGGCGTCCTGCCCGCTGAGCCACGCCCGGCGCTTGCCGAAGCGGACGCCCTCAGCGTCGACGCCGATTACGAAGTTGGCGCCATGGATTTTTTCGGTAGCGATCCAGGGGCCGCCGGGGAGCGCGGCGTCGGGGCGGGCGGGGATCTTCGGGTAGCTGAGGAAGTCCAACGGGCCTCCGTGACGGGGGAGGTGATAGCATATACGGATGCTGCTGCTGCTGAGTTGTGTGGCTCCGGAGCCTGTGGTCAAGCCGGAGCGCGGGGATTCCGCCTGCGAGGTCGCGACCTTCTATCAGGACGGGGACGGGGACGGCTGGGGGGCGGCGGCGGTGGAGGCGTGCGACGCGCCTGCGGGGACGGCGGGGCGGGCGGGGGACTGCGACGACGCGCGGGCGGACGTGGCTCCCGGCATGGTCGAGGTGTGCGACGGGGTGGACAACGACTGTGACGGGGCGGTGGACGGCGCGACCTCGGCGGATCTCCGCACTTTTTATGGGGACGGGGACGGGGACGGTTGGGGGGTGGAGGAGGCGGGGGTGGAGGCGTGCGCCGCGCCTGCGGGGACGGCGGAGCGGGCGGGGGACTGCGACGACGCGCGGGCGGACGTGAGCCCTGGCGGGGCGGAGGTGTGCGACGCGCTGGACGCGGACGAGGACTGCGACGGGCTGGCTGACGACGCGGACGACAGCGTTGACGCGGCGACCCGCCTCACGGTCTACCCGGACAGCGACGGGGATCTCCACGGCGATCCTGCCGCGCCGCTCGCCTTCTGTGACCCGCCTGCGGGGACGGTGGCCGACGGGGCGGACTGCGATGACGGGAACGCGCTCATCAGCCCGGACATGCAGGAGTCATGCGACGGGGTGGACAACGATTGTGACGGCACGGTGGACGAGCCGGACGCCTTCGACGCGATGGTCTGGTACGCGGACGCCGACGGGGACAGCTGGGGGGCGGAGGGGGCGGGGGTGGAGGCGTGTGACGCGCCTGCGGGGACGGCGGAGCGGGCGGAGGACTGCGACGACGGGGCGCCGGGCGTGAACCCGGCGGCGGCGGAGGTGTGCGACGCGCTGGACGTCGACGAGGACTGCGACGGGCTGGCCGACGACGCGGACGACAGCGTTGACGGCGCGACGTTCGGGGCGTGGTACACGGACGCTGACGGGGACGGCTACGGCGACCCGGCGGCGGGGATGGGGGCGTGCGGGCTCCCGGCGGGGCATGCGGCGGACGCGACGGACTGCGACGACGCGCGGGCGGACGTGAACCCTGGCGGGGCGGAGGTG
>JBEIQZ010000055.1:0-17330 GCA_040376255.1 Alphaproteobacteria bacterium | reverse complement strand
TTCCACACAGGCTGCTTGCCCCACCAGTGGCCTGCCCTGCAACCAAGGCAGCTGTTTGCCCCTCACCCCGGGCGCCCCCCCCCCCCCCCCCCCCCCCGCCCCCCCCCCCCCCACCCCTCTCTTTCAGTTTGCTGTGTCTTCGATGCCGCAGCAGTTGACCGTGATCACGATGGTGTCAGAGTCGGACTCCCCGGTGCAGTCGGTGGAGGTGAGGCGGAGCGTGTAGTCGTTCTCCTCACAGGAGCCGGGTTCGGTCGGCTCGGCCTCCTTGAGGCGCACCATGGTGACCAGGGAGGTCGGATCGACGATCTCCACCTCGCCCTCCAGCACCTCCCAGAGGATGGTGTACGGGTCGCCGTCGGCGTCGGTGACGCTGGCTGAGAGGCCGAGCTGGAAGTCCAGATCCGCGCAGGCGTCGCAGTCATAGGAGTAGCCCTGCTCTGCGCAGAGCGCGCTGCCGCCGTCGGTGATCTCGTTGGGGCCGGCGTTGACTGCCGGGGCTGAGTTCACGCGCCGGTCGTCGGCGGTGACATGCATCAGATCCGGGGTGGACCAGGTGGCGCCGTCGTAGGCTGCACAGGAGATGATGTAGTCGCCTGCGGCGTCGGGGTAGAAGGTCGGCCGCGCGGAGGTGCGGTTGGAGAAGCTGTCGTTGCTGGAGCGGGAGTCAGCGGGCTTGCTCTGCAGCTCCCACTGGTACTGCAGCGCGTCTCCGTCCGGATCGGAGGAGGAGGAGCAGTCGAGCTGGATGGTGGTGCAGTCCTCGGTCTCGATGTCGGTCCCGGCGTTGGCGACGGGGGCGTGGTCATCGGCGAGGGCGGTGATGGTGACGGCGTCCCCGTGCGAGGTGGCGAGGCCGTTGTTCACCACCAGGTTCACCACGTACACGCCCTTGATGTCAGGGGTGAGCGAGGGGCTGACGGTGTCTGCGCCGGTCAGGGTGGCGGTGGAGTTGGCCGGGTGATCGATGACCGACCAGGAGTAGGTGAACGAGCGTCCCTGGGGGTCATAGGAGGCCGCGCCGCTCATGCTGACCGCGCTCCCAATCATCGTGACGAGATCGGTGCCGGCGTTGGCGACGGGGAGGGTGGTGGGATCTTCGATGGTCACGACGATGAAGTCGGGATCGGACTCCATCCCGCGCGCGTCCCGCACCATGAGCTTGACGACGAAGGTGCCGACCGCATCGGGGGTGAAGGAGGTCGTCGGAGTGCCGCCGTTGTTCTGGCTGAACGGCGCTTCGCGGGCCGGGAGCACTGAGCCGTCCGGCACGTGGTCGAACGACCAGATGTAGGTCAGCGCGTCCCCGTCCGGATCGCGCGAGGCGCCGCCGTTGAGGGCGACCGCCTGATCGGCCGGCAGCGTGAGGTTGTTCCCGGCCTCGGCCACAGGCTTGTTGTTGACCGCAGTCTGGCTGTCGGTCCCGCCCGTACCGGGGTTCTTGCCGCTGTTGCAGGCGACTGCCCACAGCGCGAGCGCGAGGAAGGAGAAGTGTCGCATGGGTTCCTCAGGATTCGGAGGTTCGGGGAGGATTCGGAAGAGACAGTAGAGGCAGCCTGTTCAGGGGGTGTACTCGCCCTGGCAGGTGTAGGTGATGGTCATCTGGTCCGCGTCGTCATCGACGCAGTCCTCAGCCGTCAGATCTACCGTCCAGGAGCGGGTGCTCGGGCTGTTATACGTGGCGGGCGCGCCAGGCAGGATGGCCGTCGTGACCGGAGAGGTCGGGGAGACGATCTGGATCTGGCCGGTGGATTCGCTCCAGAGGAAGCTCAGCTCGTCCCCGTCGCGGGAGTCGATGGAGGCGGAGCCGTCCAGCTCGACCTCCTCATCGGGGCACTCCTCACAGGTGAACACATAGGAGGCCGTCGAGCAGTCCATCGAGTTGCTGATGCTGACGTCGTCGCCCGCGTTGGCCTGCGGCGCGTGGTTGTCCCGCTCGTCCTGGAAGGTCATCGTCACGACGTCGGGCGGGGACCAGCTGTTGCCGTCGAAGACCTGGAGCTGGAAGGAGTAGTCGCCGATCTCGTCCCAGGTGAAGGTCGGGTTGGCGATCGTCGGATCGGAGATGCTGGCGTCGGTCACGCTGGAGCCTGCCGGGACCGAGAGCACCGCCCAGCGGTAGACGAGGGTGTCGCCTTCACGGTCGTAGCTGCCGAAGCCGTTGAGCTCCTGAGTCTGGGAGGCGCAGGGGGAGTAGGTCGCGCTGATGCCCGCGTCGGCGATGGGGGGCTGGTTGAGGCCGGCCACATTGATCGTGCAGAACGCAGGATCCGACCAGATCTCGCTGTCGGTGACGACGAGTCCGACGACGTACACGCCGTCGCAGTCCGGCACGAGCGAGGCGACCGGGGACTGCCCGTTGTAGATCGCGCCCGGCCCGAGCTGCGAGCAGGAGGGGACGCTGGAGATCGACCAGCTGTATTCGATGGGGGAGTTGTCCGGATCGTAGCTGGTGCTGCCGTCCATATCCGAGCGCAGCCCGGCGGCGCCCTCCTGGTTCCCGCCGCAGCTCGCCACCGGCTTCTGGTTGCCGGAGCCGACCGTCAGCACCACCAGATCCATGCCGGAGGTCGTGCCCTCCGCGTCGGTGACGGTGAGCGAGAACACATAGGTCCCTGCGACATCTGGCTGGACCGACACCTTCGAGGGATCCTCGCCGAACACGAACCGCGAGGCGTCCACCGTCGATCCTGCCGGGACCGACTCCACCGCCCAGTTGTAGGTCAGGACGTAGGCGCCGTCCCCGTCTGCGTCGCAGTCGGTGCTGGCGGAGCCGTCGAGGATGGCGAGCGCGCTGGCGGTGACGCTGGCGTCTGCGCCTGCGTTGGCGACCGGCGGGCTGCAGGCCTCGGCCTCAGTGTCCACCCCAGGCTTGCTGCCATCACAGGCATGCGCGGTGGCAGCAGCCACCAGCAGGGCAAGCAGGCGGAGTCTGGTGTTCTGGCTGCTGTGCATGGCATCTCCCTGATATGTTCTGTATTGACCGGCGTCAGGCCGATCCGCGTTGGTGCGAACCACGATCATAGACCTCACGATTCTACGTTTACCGGACCCCTTCCGTCAAGAGCGGAGTGTTGCCCCTGATGTGCGCCCTGGCAGAAATGAACCTTCTCCGCAGGATGGTCAACATCCTGCCCATCAGATCCGCCCGCCCCGCCCCGCTGAGCGCGCGGCTGGTCTGCGCGGTGCTGGCAGGCGCATCCACGGCCGGGGTCGCCCACGCTGAACGCATGCCGGGGCTGCTGCCCGACGGCTGGTTCCCGGACGCGCGTTGCGCGCCCGCGCTCAGCGGAGCGGCAGGGGACGCGGCAGGGGACGCGGCAGTCGCGCCCGGCGCGGTCATCAGCCTGCGCGGCAGCTACGCGCCGGGGACGGTGCCGCCCTTCCGCGCCGCCGCCCGCGATCGGATGAGCGTCGGCCCCTCGATCTGCGCCCGCCTGCCTGCCCGCACCCACCTCTCGCTGGCCTGGGACTGGCTCCGGGATCAGGACGCCATCGGCGGGGTCGTCAGCGGCCCCGGCGACATCCGCGTCGGCACCGCCATCGACCTGCTCCCCGACCGGCTGCTCAGCGGCCCCGGCATGCTGAGCCTCGGCTGGAGCGTCAAGCTGCCCGACGCCAGCGATGAGGGGGAGCTCGGCAGCGATGAGACAGACATCACGCTCGGGATATCCGGTGGATGGAGAGCGGAAAATAAAGCTGGATATTTCTTTTTCAGGGGTGGGGCTGCCCTGGCCATCCTCGGCGATCCGCTGCGCTTTGCGGATCAGGACGATCTGCTGCTGCTGCGGGGGGAGGGCGGATGGGGCCATGGCGGTCTGTCTCTCACAGGCGCAGTGTCCGCAGCCCCGCAGAGTGATCGCAACCCCGCGCGCATCGACACACTTTTTTCTCTGCAGTACGCGCTCTCTCCTGGAGGCGCGCGCCCCCGCTCCTCCAGCGGTCGCGCCCCCCTCTTCTTCGCGATCCACGCCGGTGCAGGCCTCAGCCCGGCCAGCCCGGACGCGACGATCGGGGCGGAGGTGGGCTGGAGGCTGGGGGCAGCCGGTGATCCGGGTCTTCCCGGTTCGCAGAACGGTGACTAATCTCACCGCCGCTACGCCGGTGCAGCACATGGCCTTCTTCGACTTTCTTCTTTTCGGCAACCGCCAGCTCCAGTCCCACCAGAAGCGCGTCTCCGACCGGAACGCCTCAGCCGAGGATCGGGACGCCTCCCTGCGCTGGCTCGCCCAGAAAGGGACGGATGAGTCGCTCTACGCGCTCTTCTCCCGGTTCGAGCTCCAGCTGGAGCACACGCTGAAGGATCGCGGAGAGAAGGAGCTGACCGCCGATCTGCTGCTGGAGAAGGGCGCGGTGGTCGTCCCGCTCGCCAGCCGCTTCGCCGCCGCCTCGCCGCAGTTCCAGCATGCGGTCCGGATCGTCGAGTCGCTCGCCGGGGCCTCCGCCGCCACTGACCTGCTGCTGGAATTGCTGCAGAAGGAGACGGTCGAGAACGAGTTCAAGACGGAGAAGAAGCGGAACCTGCTCATCGCCCTCGCCGAGCGCAAGGATCCGCGCATCCTCGCCGCCGCCGCCCGCTTCCTCCCCGATCACGATGAGGGCGTCCGCGCCTCCGCCATCGAGGCGCTCGCCGCCCAGGACGGCGGGGAGGAGGGGGCTGAAGACGGCGCCCGCCCGCTGCTGCTCGCCGCCCTCTGCAACCAGCGCGAGGAGTCCACGCGCATCCGGGGGCGCATCGCGGACGTCTTCTCAAAGCGGGCCTGGAGCATCGCGGACGCTGACCCCTGGCTCGCCATGCACATCCCCGACGGCTACCGCGCTGAGAACGGCAGGCTCCAGCCCGCGCCCGGCCGCGTCCGCCTGAGCATGTGACTCATGTGACTCAGCCGCTGGCTCAGCCTCCGATCAGGGCTGCTTCAGATCCACCCGATCGCGCGCGGTGAGGTTCAGCACCACCCCGCCGCCCGTCGTGCCGCCGTTGATGTCGCCCTGCACCAGCGAGCCGCCGTTCTGGCCCATCACGAGGTGCGACACCGTCACGGTCGCCGCCTTCGCCGTCAGCTTCGCCGCCTGGCTCCCCGGCATCAGCATAAGGATGCTGCCGCCCGGCGCCGAGAGCGAGGAGGCGCCGGTCAGCACGCCGTCCGCCGTCTGCTCCACCTTGATGTCGCCGCCCGGCGCGGCAATGTTCACCGCCGTCAGCTTGCCCGACACATAGACCCCACCCGTGCCGGAGGTCACCTTGATCGCCCCTGCGCAGTTCATGATCTCGACCCAGCCCGTCCCGCTCTGGGTCACGGTCACCCCGGAGGGGCCGAGCGGCACGTTGACCGTCAGCTCCACGTCGGCGCTGTTGATGCCGGTCTTCGACGGGATTTTTGTCTTGACCGAGCCGCCCGCCGTGTCCCCGGCGGTCGCCATCCCCAGCCCGTCCCCGAACGCCCGCAGGCTGGCCTCGACGAAGCCCGCTGTCTTGAACGCCAGCCGGGCGCTCAATTCCTGGGTGTCGATGCAGCGCACGCTGACGTTGCCGCCGCTGTGGGAGATGCTGACCGGCTTCCCTCTGGCATAGCCGGGAGCGGTCTGGGAGAAGGAGCCGTTGTAGCTCAGCTCCTCCCCGTCCTCTGCCTGAACCATCGGAGGCGCCATCCAGCACCCCAGCAACCACAGCAACATCCGCACCTCCTTCAAGTGTTCAGACCCAGTGTCCAGAGCCGGTGTCCGATCTCCGGCGTTTTCAGAGACAGATGGGGGCGGGTGGCTATTCCGCCGGATCCGGCCCGCCATCGCCGTCGCTGCCCGTCTCTGCTGCGCTGCCCGTCTCCGCTGCGCTGCCCGCCTCTCCGCTGCCCGTCTCTACAATGCGGCGGCGGCGGCGGCGGCGCTTGCGCGGCTCCCCTGCGCTCCCGCCCGCCTCTCCGCTCTCCTGGGCCTCTCCGCCCTCGACCGGCGCGCCGATCCCGGGGGGCTGCGCGGCGTCCGGGCGCGGATCGGGCTGGACCTCCGGGGCAGGCCGGGTGTCCGGGCTGTCCACGGGGCGCTCCACCGGCTCCCCGCTCACCGGCAGATCCTGCGGCTCGCTGCGCACCGGCTCCACCTGCTCTCCCGTCCGGGGGCGATCCCGGCGATCCCGCCCGTCGCGGGAGCGGTCATCCCGGCGATCCCGTCCCTCGCGCGGGCGATCCTCGCGCGGGCGATCCTCGCGCGGGCGATCCTCGCGCGGGCGATCCTCGCGCGGGCGATCCTCGCGCGGGCGATCTCCCCGGCTGCGGTCGTCGCGGGGCCGGTCATCGCGCGGGCGATCTCCCCGGCTGCGGTCATCGCGGGGCCGATCCTCGCGCGGGCGATCTCCCCGGCTGCGGTCGTCGCGGGGCCGATCATCGCGGGGCCGATCATCACGGGGCCGGTCATCGCGGGGCCGGTCGTCGCGGGGCCGGTCGTCGGCGCGGGGTTCGGCCTCCTGCTCCTCGCTCTCCTGGCGGCGGCTGTGCTCCCAGAGGAACCAGGCGCGCAGGGCGGTGGCGAAGAGGATGTCAGAGTCCGGCTGCTCGCGCAGGCCGCGCACGACGTCGAGGTAGCCCTCATAGACGGTGGAGCCGGAGGCTTCGCGCAGGGTGCGGCCGACGCGGTCGGCGCGGAGCTTGATCAGCTCTTCGGGGCCGGGCAGGTCGCGGACGATGAACTTCACCTTGTGGGTGCGCTCCAGCGTGAGGCGGGTGCTGAAGTCGGCGCCGCCGACGAGGGCGAGGGCCGTCCCGCTGCGACCGGCGCGGCCGGTGCGGCCGATGCGGTGGAGGTAGACGGCGGCGTCATCGGGGAGGGCGTAGTTGATGACGTGGCTCAGATCCTGGATGTCGATGCCGCGCGCGGCGACGTCCGTGGCGACGAGGTACTGCACGCTCCCGCTGCGGATCTTTGCCATGACGCGCTCGCGCTTGTTCTGCGGCAATTCGCCGGTCAGCATCTCGGTGCGGAAGCCCTGGCGCTCCAGGTAGGTGTAGACGGTGTTGACGTCCTCACGGGTGTTGCAGAAGATGATCGCCGAGGACGGCTGCTCCTTCTCCAGCAGATCGACGAGCGCGCGGGCCTTGTGGTAGTCCGGCGAGGTCTCGTAGAGGATGTTCTCGATGCTGTCGACGTTGTCCCCGTCCGCCGAGAGCAGGATGTGCTCCGGGTTCTTCAGGTAGCGCCCGACGAAGCCCTGGAGCGAGTCGTTGAGCGTGGCTGAGCAGAGCATGGTCTGGCGCGTGTCGGGCGTGCGGTCGACGATCTTGCGGACGTCCTCCAGGAAGCCCATCGAGAGCATCTCGTCGGCCTCGTCCAGCACGAGCCACTGGACGTCGCCGAGGTTCAGGTTGCCGCGCTTGATGTGGTCGAGCAGCCGACCCGGCGTCCCCACCACCACCTCCGCGCCGGACTTCAGCGCGTCGATCTGAGGGCCGAAGCCCACGCCGCCGTAGATCGCTGCGATCTGGAGATCCTTGAACCGCCCGATGTTCGACAATTCGGTGGCGATCTGCAGCGCCAATTCCCGCGTCGGTGCGAGGACCAGCGCGCGGGTCTGGCGCGTCGCGTCGGGGATCCGATCCAACAGCGGGATGCCGAAGGCGGCGGTCTTGCCGGTGCCGGTCTTGGCCCGCAGGATCAGATCGCGCCCGGCGAGCGCCGGTTCGATCGCCGCCGCCTGGATCGGGGTGGGCGCGGTGAAGCCCATCGCGGTGAGGGCCGCGAGGATCTCCGGGGAGATCGGCATGTCCGCAAACGTTCGACCGCCCGTCTCAGTTGAGATGTTGATGATGGGGGCGGTAATTGGAGCGGCGACCGGTGCGCTGTCTGGCGCAGGGATGATCGGCGCTGTGTTGGCCTCCTGGCCCTCCTGTCCCTCTACGTGACTCAACCTTCCTCCTGCCTGATGGTCCTGCCTGGTGGTCTTGGACCTGTAGTCTTGGATCTGCGCTTCCTAACTGGAACCGGGCGGAATGCAAACCTTCAGCGGGAGACATCGATCTTGCTACTTTCCGGCAGGGGTATAAACTGCAAGGTTTCCCCCGGAAAGATTCGGATGAACCCTGCGCCCGTGAACCTTGATATCACATCTCTCCTGCAATATGTCCGCGCCAGTCGCCGCGTACTGCTGACCGGCCCGGACAGCCCGGACGGGGACAGCATCGGCGCCTGCCTCGCCCTTAAGCGCCTCCTGCAGCGTCCCGGGGTGGCGCCCGGGGTGGAGATCGTTGTCACCGGCCGCCCCGGACACCGCTACGGCTGGATGTGCGGCGCGGCGGAGATGCAGGGCGAGGCGGAGATCGCGGCGGCGACAGCGGCGGGGGCGGGGTTCGACGGGGTGGTGGTGCTGGACGGGGACTGCCGCCGGCTGCTCCCGGCGGTCGCGGCGGCCTTCGCGGGGGCGCGGTGGACGGCGATCATCGATCACCACCGCTCCACGGATCCTTCGCTCTACACGCTGGCCTTCTTCGAGCCCGACGCCGAGTCCACCTGCACGATGATCTTCCGCCTCTTCACCGGGGCGGGGGAGCCCGTCGACGCCGACGACGCCGCCCTCCTCTACACCGGCCTCATCTTTGACACCGGCGGCTTCCGCTACGCCAACACCCGCGCCTCCACCCACCACCTCGCCGCCACGCTGCTCGGCACCGGCATCGATCACGCGGACATCGCCCGGCGCGTGCTGCTGGAGCGGCAGCCTGCGGTGCTGCGGCTGATGGGGCGTGTGCTGGTGGAGGCGGAGTTCCTCTGTGGGGGGCGCCTGCTCATCGGTCAGTGCCCGGCGGCGCTGATGCAGGAATTGGGCGCGCAGGACGAGGACATCGAGGGCGTGGTGGACATGCTCCAGCACACCGCCGGGGTGCAGCTCGCCGTGCTGGTGATCGGGCGGCCCGGCGGGCGCGTCCGGCTCTCCATGCGGTCGCCGGGGGTGGTGGACGTGGCGGCGCTGGCGAAGTCGCTGTCCCCGGCGGGCGGCGGACATGCGCGCGCCGCCGGGGCGCAGCTCACGGCGCCCCCGGAGGGCGCGATGGCGTGGCTGCGCCCCCGGCTGATCGGGGCGCTCGACGGCCCCGGCGCATCGGGGTGAGCGTCCGGCTCAGATGGCGGGGACGCCCTCTTTCAGGATGTTCAGATCGAGGTTGGGGAAGTCCTCAAACCAGAAGGAGTTGCCGAGTATATAGTTGTGGATGGGCTGATCGTTGACATCGTCGAGGATGAACACCCCGGCGTCCGCGTCGATCTGGCACTCGCCGCAGATCTCGACCGTCCCGCCGCTGCCGTCGTCGAAGTCGGCGCAGACGCTGTAGTCGGTCTCGACGAGCAGGGCGCTGTTCCAGTCGTAGGCGGTGAAGGTGTAGCCGCCCGCGCCGTCGGGGTGGTTGACGGCGATGTACTGGCTCATGTACGAGTTTTCGTAGTCCGGCCACTCCTCGGCGTAGCTCTCAGAGAGCCGCGTGTCGTTGTAGGGGCTGAGCGGGCCGAAGCCCATGCCGAAGTGCATGCCGTCGAAGACGCTGATCGGGTCACGGTCGGGGAAGACCGCCGGATCGAGGTCGAAGCAGGTGTCGTCGAGGCTGTCCACATCGACGGCGAGGTATCCCTCGTAGGTGCCCCAGGTCTCCAGCGGCACGCCGCTCCCGCCCACACCGCTCTCCCAGTCGAATTCTTCGACGGTCAGCGGGGCGGGGACGGAGATGAAGTAGGCGTAGAAGTCGCAGTGCTCGTAGTCGATGTTCGGGTCGTCGAAGTCCATGCCGAAGTAGGCGGTGGTCGCGAGCGAGACGCGGACGAGGGAGGGGTTGAGGAACGGCCCGCCGTTGGTGTCGTCCAGATCGGGGTAGAGCGAGTAGTAATCCAGCACATCCAGCTCCTGATCCCAGACGCCGACGTACTCAAAGCCGACGGCGACGACGTCCAGGTAGTCGCCATCATCGGTGGTGCCGGAGTCGTCAGTGGCGCCGGAGTCATCGGTGTTACCGGTGCCGGAGTCGTCTGAGGGGATGAAGGTGTTGGAGTCCTTCTCGGTGCGCTCACAGGCGCTGAGGAGGATGGCTGCGGGGAGGGTCAGAAAAAGTGTGCGCACGGTCGCTCCAATCCAGGGGAGATAGCTGTTTATCTGTGCAACGTCAACACCGGTGCCGACCCTGCGCTATACTGGAGGGATGAGCCTGTCCTCTCTCCAGGTGATGCTGTTCTGGGCCTGCCTCCCCGGCTGCGATCCTGCCGCAGTGAAGCTCCCGGGCGACAGCGGCACAGCGGGCAGCGGCACCGACAGCACCGGCGCCACGGACAGCAGCGGCAGCACCGACAGCGGCAGCACCGACAGCGGCGGCAGAGACTCCCCGCAGGACTCCCCCGATCCGGAGATCGATCTGGACGGTGACGGGGTTCTTTCCGGCGGTGACTGCGACGACACCCGCCCCGACGTCCACCCGGGCGCGCCGGAGGTCTGGGACGGGGTGGACAACGACTGCGACGGCACTGCTGACGGCGACGGCCGCTACACTGGCACCTGCGCCACCCAGGCGCGCGCGGTCTTTGAGGGCAGCGCCTACAGCTTCTCGCTCAGCTGCCCCGCCACCCTCGACCGCAGCGGCAGCAACGTCCAGTTCACCCTCACCTGCACCCCCGATCCGGCGGACGCGATGGCGCAGCTCCTCCTCGGCGCGCAGCTCACGCTCAGCGGCGACCCGGCGGTCGCTGAGGATCGGTGGGAGGGGCTGGCCGAGCTGGCCTCATCGGATTCTCAGGGGGTCGTGCAGTGGGACACCAACGCGGACGCCTCGCTCTTGTGGTCGGGGTTCGGCGCGGTGCGCCTCCAGGGGAGCCTGAGCGCCTTCAGCCTGAGCTGGGCGGCGGACGGGACGCTCAGCCGCTGAGGGGCCGGGCGCTGAGATCTCGGGCGCTGAGATCCCACGCGGTGAGGTACAGATCCGCCTCCAGTCCGCCGCTCACCGGTGATGTGGAGATCGCGGTCGCGGTCGGGACGGCGCGGAGGTGGGGGCTGGCCTGGAGGAAGCGGATCAGATCGCGCACATCGTCCTCCCGGCCCGCCGCCCGCAGCAGGCCGAGCGCGTCGCGCCAGCAGGCGTGGAAGCGATCCCGCGTCGTGAAGGCGTCCTGCACGGGGTTGTAGATCTTGTTGAGCGCCAGCCGGGGTTCTCCCTCCCGCAGCCGCACGGTGAGGTAGTGCCAGCCGCCGCTGAGCGGGCTGGCAGCGGCGAGCGGCGCCGCCAGCGGGTCGAGCCCGTCCGGGCCGGAGGCGATCAGCCCCTGGACGGTGTCCCTCCCCAGGTAGAAGCGCAGCCCGCTCCCCCCGTCCGGCAGCAGATCCATGGCCACCACCCCGATCACCGCCTCCGGCGGGAGCCAGGCGGGCAGGGTGAGCCCGAGCGCCGCCGCCGCCGCCCCGAGCGCCGCCGCCCGGCAGACCCCCGCGCCCCAGCGATCCTCCTGCAGGTAGATCTTCAGGCGGGGCGGCCCCGCGCCTGTGAACGCCGCCGCCAGCGTCTGCATCGGCGCCGGGCCCGGGAGGGCGGCAGCCGCGATCCGGCGGCTCAGCGATCGGGCCGCCTCCCAGGGGTAACACATTTCTTCAGAACAATAAATGTTCTCAAGCTGGTTGATGTCCTGCCCGGCCACCGACCAGCGGGCGTTCCAGGTCATCCCCCAGGCGGGATGATCCGGGGAGAGCGCGCGGTAGACATCGTACTTGAGCGCCTGCTCCTCAGGGGCCAGCGCGGCCGGGAGGGGCTGCGCTTCGAGCAGATGGAGGAGCGGTATATTCTCGTTTTTATCGAAAAATCGTAAAATCTCTAAGCATCCGGCCCGGTGTGCGGCCGGGGGAGGCATGCGTATCGGGTGCGGGAGCGGAGATGGCATTGTCCGGGGTATAGCGCGCTGTGCGGGCTTCGCCGCGATGTCCGCAAAAGCGGGTGGGCAATTGCCGTAGAGGGTGGTACTGGAACAGAGGACGAGGCACATGGTGCGTCAGGAGATCACAGGGCTGCACAAGCTGGAGCTGTTCGTCGAGCCCTGGAACGGGGGGCCGGAGCGGATCCGCCTGGAGAGCCCGATCCGGCTCGGCAAGGAGACGGATCTCTGGGGGGCGCGCGATCCGAGCGGACAGCCCTGGGCGGTGCGGCTGCTGCCTCACTTTGTGAGCGATCCCGTCGAGTGGGAGCAGATGGAGATCCTCTCCCGCGTACGTCACCCGCAGGTGGTGTGGGTGATGGGGAAGGTGGAGGCGCAGGGGCGCTCCGGGCTGGTGCGCGAGTGGGTGCGCGGTACACCTGTCGATCAGATATGGCAGTTGAAAGAAGAGATCCCGGTGATCGAAGAGGTCTTCCGGAACATCCTTGTCGCCATCCATGAGGTTCACCGCGCCGGGGTGGTTCACGGGGGGCTGAAGCCTGCCCGCGTGTTCCTCGACCGCGAGAAGCGGACGGTGAAGGTCGTCGACTTCGGCATCGGTCCGTGGCTGCCGCCCCGCCTGGAAGACGGACCCTGGCTCGCCCCGGAGCAGCGGCAGAAGTACAACCGGGACGAGCGCGGGGACATCTACTCCCTCGGCGCGATGCTCTACTGGCTGGCCTCCGGTGTCATCCCCGATCTCCACCCCAGACCGCTCCGCTACATCCGTCCGGATCTGCCCGGCGGGCTGCTGCAGGCGGTCGAGGAGTCGATGCGCCCGGACAGGGAGGAGCGGCTGGGCTCCTGTTCGCTGCTGCTCGATCTGATCGGTGAGGGCTTTACCAACCGCCCGATCTACAAGATCAGCGAGAGCTTCCCGATAGGGCTTGAGAATGCTCACGAAGAAGACGAGGGCCCCGATCAGACCTTTGACGACGCCTACAAGTCCGGGCTGGACGGACCGGGTGAGCCTTCACACGGGAAGGCGCGGAACCCCGATGAGGAGCCGACCGGCCCGCGCACCTCACACCCCCCCCGTCCGCCAAACCACAACAGAGGCCCCGTCGACCCGGTGAGCGATCTCCGGAGCGATCTCCGGAGCGATGGGCGCAATGAGGGGCGCAATGAGGGGCGCAACGAGGGGCGCAATGAGGGGCGCAATGAGGGGCGCAATGAGGGGCGCAACGAGGGGCGCAATGAGGGGCGCAATGAGGAGCGCAACGAGCCCCGGCAGGACTCCCGCCCTGAGAGCCGGGCAGACCTCCGCAAGGAGCGCGGCGCCTCCGCATCCGGCGCCCCGGACGCGCGGGACAGACAGCCGGAGCGCCCGGTCAACACCCGCGCCCTCGCCACCGAGTCCGTCCCGGAGGCCGTGGCGCCGAAGCCCCCGCCCCGGCCTGCGCCCGCTCCGTCCGGGATCACCCGCCACCAGCTCAACTATCTGATCGCCGCCATCGTCCTCGGCACCTTCCTCGGCGGGGGGACAGCGATGGTGTGGTGGATCACGCGGCCGCCGCCGCCGCCGGAGGACTCGGAGCCGGTGGTGGAGGTCGAGCCGCCCGCCGCAACGATCCCGACGTTCTTTGAGTTCGCGGGCTCCACCCAGCCCGGCTCGGTGGTGATCAATTGTCCCGGCGGCTATCAGCAGCAGGCGATCGTCGCCGGGGGGCGCGCGATGGTGGACAGCGTCCCGTCGGTCAACGGCTGCCTGATGTACCCCAAGGGCGTGACGGTGGATCGCCCGGTGCCGGTGAAGCAGGGCATCGGCTATGCGTGTGTGGTCGATCGCGGGATCCTCACCTGCCGCGTGCTTTCATCGTCGGGAGGGAAAGGGGGGCGTTGATCCCTGAGCGCGTTCTGTTGTATAAGCCTCCCCCTCTGGAGGAAGGATGCGGCGTGACACAGTGTTGGTGCTTAGCACCGGGTTGAACCTCACGATGCTTGGGATGTTGTTGAGCGGTTGGTCAGGCCCGAACACTCCGACGAGCTTCAACGAGACAGTGGACACGCCCCGCTGGCCGAAGACGGCCTTCGTACACCCGATGTCGACGCTCACCGGAAACGTGACGCTCGGCGAGCGGGTCTACGTCGCGCCGTCGGCCTCATTGCGCGGGGACGAGGGGCAGCCGATCTACATCGGCGACGAGTCCAACGTGCAGGACGGCGTGGTGCTGCACGGGCTGGAGACGGAGGAGCACGGCATCCCGGTGGAGAAGAACCTCATCGAGGTGGACGGGAAGAAGTATTCTGCCTATGTCGGCAAAAAGGTGTCGATGGCGCACCAATCCCAGGTTCATGGCCCCGCCTATGTCGGCGACGGGACGTTCGTCGGGATGCAGGCGCTGGTGTTCAAGGCGTGGGTCGGCGCGGGGTGCGTGATCGAGCCGGGGGCGAAGGTCATCGGGGTGCGGATCGAGCCGGGCCGCTATGTCCCGGCCGGGATGGTGGTCAACCGCCAGGAGATCGCGGACAGCCTGCCGGTGATCACCGACACCTACGCCTTCCGCTCCCTCAACAGCGCCGTCGTCCATGTCAACACGGAGTTTGCCGATGGCTACAGCGGTCACCGCCGCGTCTCTTCGGAGGCGGGTGGCGGCAGCCACCATTAGATTCTGTTAAAGCGGGCGGATGCTCCTGCCCCCCGATCCTGACATCTCCCTGGACAGCGCGCATGGGAGCGCCGTCGCCCGACAGATCCTGCGGATCGGCGCAGACGGGGGGATGCTCGGGCCGTTTGAGGGGCTGCGGACGGTGGCGGTGGTGCGCTGGCTCTACCGCCACTGGCTGCGGGGGCTGGAGGACGCGGGGCAGGGCTGGCGTCCGTTCATCCACCTCTGCCGCAGCCGGGCCGGAGAGATCCCCGCTGATCCGGGGCTGTCGTCGACGGCTCCGCCGGTGCCGCCCGCGATCGCTGAGTCGCTCGCGCAGGCCGCCGGGGGGTGGCTGTTCTGGGAGGGCGAGCCGCTTCCCGGGCTGGCCGCCGCCGCCCGGCAGCGCGGGGTGTTCCTGCTGGAAGAGGGGAGCGTGATCCTGCCGGTGCCGGAGCAGGTCGCGGCGCGGCTGCTCTGGCTGGATCGGTTCCACCTCGTCGAGGTCGATCCCACGCTGGCGGATCTGCGGCGCAGCCTGCTGTCCCACTGCCGGAGCTGCTCGCCGGTCCACCTCCAGGGGCCGACCGGCTCCGGGAAGCAGAGCATCGCCTGGTGGGCGCACTCCGTCCTCGACCGCCGCCCGCTCTCGCACATCCGGCGCGGCGGGCAGCGCCGCCCGGTGCCGGGGCAGTGGGAGTTCTGGCAGGAGGTCGCGGAATTGGAGCCGGATCAGATCCATGCGTTGCGGGAGCGCCTCCAGTCCATCGATCCGCCCCCCGGCCCCGATCCGGCGCATGAGGATCCGGGCAGCCCCCCCCGCCCGCGCACGCCGGCCTTCCGCCCGATCCTCGGCGAGAGCCCTGCGCTCTGCCGGGTGCTGGCGCAGGCGGCCCGCGTGGCGGCGACGCCGCTCCCGGTGCTGATCCTCGGCGAGTCCGGCACCGGCAAGGAATTGCTCGCCCGCGCCGTCCACGACGCCAGCGGGCGCAGCGGCGCCTTCGTCCCCATCGACATCTCCTCGATGAACGAGAACCTCGTCGAGAGCGAGCTGTTCGGGCATGTCCGGGGCGCCTACAGCGGCGCCGACCGGGAGCGGCAGGGCGCGATCCGCCACGCGGACGGCGGGACGCTGTTCATCGACGAGCTCGGCAACCTGAGCCCGCGCAACCAGGCCCGGCTGCTGCGCGTCCTGCAGGAAAAACAGGTGCAGCCGGTCGGCAGCGAGCGCATCAGCCGCGTCGATCTGCGCGTCGTCGCCGCCACCCACGCCGATCTGGAGGCGATGATCGCGCGCGGCGAGTTCCGAGAGGATCTCTACCGCCGCCTCGACGGGGTGTGCCTGCGCCTCCCGCCGCTCCGGGAGCGCGTCGGCGACCCCCTGCTCCTCGCAGAGCTGATGCTGCGCGAGCAGACCGGGGCGCCGATCGAGCTGTCGCCGGAGGCGCGGCGCGTGCTGTCGGAGTGGCGCTGGCCGGGGAATGTGCGGGAGCTCGGCCATGTCGTCGCGCAGGCCGTCGCGCAGGTCACTGTGCAGGCCCGCACCCTCACCCCGCCCCGCAGCCGGATCGAGGTGCAGGATCTCGGCCCGCTCGCCCCGGTCAACCGCCGCCCCGTGCCCCTCCTCACCACCAGCAGCGAGAGCCTGGAGCGCGTCGGCGTGCCCGGCCTGGAGCGCGACCGCATCCAGCGCCTCACCTCCGTCACCCTCCGCATCCTCCCGCTGCGCGACCGGGGGAGCCGCTGCCTGCGGAGCGCCATCCTCGGCCTGCTCGACGGGCGACCGATCCGCCTCGAAGCCCTCGACGCCCTGCTGCGCCGCCCGTGGTGGGGCAACTTCCCCGAGCTGCAGGGCGCCATGTCCGGCATCCGCAGCAACGTCGATGGCCCCGTCGATCTCGCCGCGCTCCAGCGCACCCTCCCCCACCTCCTCCGCTCCGGCGGCCAGCAGCCCATCCACGTCCTGCTCAACCCCACCATCCAGATCGACGGCGCGGTCAGCGGCCTCAGCGAGGAATTCTTTGACGGCGCCGTCCTGATCGGTCGCGTCCGCACCCTCCGCGAGCTGGAAGCCACCGCCACCGACAGCCGCGCCCGCAACCGCCTCGACGTCATCCGGCAGCTCCTCGGCCCGGTCATCCCCGGCTGCCTCAACCTCGCCCAGCTCAGCTACCTGAGCCGCGCCCACTGCCTCGTCACCCGCGACGGGCAGGGCCTCTGCATCCACGCTATCCCCGATGTCAACCTCCCGGTCTACGCCGCTACCCTCGAAGAGGAGGTCAGCCGCCAGCGCGTCCAGCCCGGGGTCTCTGTCCCGCTCGGTCAGGCCGGGGAGCTCGCCATCCTCAACCCCGATGGCTCCCTCTGCGTCCAGATCTTCCTGTTTGCCGGTGCCGTCGCCCGCGAAGAGCACGCACGCACCGCCGCCCGCCGCGCCCGCCAGGAGTCCTCCGCCACCCTCCACATCGGCGTGCCCGGTCACAAGGCGAGGCCGCTCACGGTATGGGAGCTGGATGATACCGAAGTCCGCGTGTTGACCGGGATCGTCCTGCGCTACGGTGGCAATGATTTTGCGGCGCACCTCACGGCAGAATTGGAGGCATGCAGGGCAGAGGTCGGGCGGCTGGCGGCCTATATCTGTGAGGCGCCCAGGCCGACGCAGTACTGCGGGAGGTTGTATGAATTTCCGGCGAATGAGCGGCTCAGGCAGGCGCTCGTGGCAGGGATCGGGCGGATGGGGGATGGGGCGGGGAGGTTGCCGACGGCGATCAGGGGGGTGGTGAAGTAAGGGCGGGTTTGGGAGGCACGGAGGCACAGAGGACA
>JBEIQZ010000854.1:0-1558 GCA_040376255.1 Alphaproteobacteria bacterium | reverse complement strand
TGACAACGAACCTCTCTCAGGGCGAGATCGAGGGCAACCTGTCTCCCCGCGTCGTGTCCCGGCTCGCAGACCGGTGGCTCCAGATCCCTGGGAGCGACCTCCGCAGGAAGGCCGCATGACGCCGCCCCCGCCCCCCACCTGTCGCCGCTGTGGTCGCCCGCTCAGACGCGGCGTGATCTCTGCCTGTCTCCGTCCCTGTCCCTGTCTCCGAGGCTCCACATGATCGTGTCCCTGACGGTCGATCTCCTGTTCACGATGGCGATGTGCGCCGCGCTGCTCCTGGGCGGCGGGCTGGCGCTCTACTCGCTGCTCACGCTCGATGTCGCCGCCCTCCTGCGGGGAGGGCGGGCGCTGACGCGGGTGCGCCGGTCGTCCCGGCCTGCTCCGCTGCTGCGCGATGCGCCCCTGGAGGCACGATGAAGCCGGGGGTCTTCTGCTGCTCATCAGACTTCCCGGCAGGTGTGCAGGCGCTTCTGCTCTGCCGGTGGGCGGACGGCGGGGTGTGGCTGGTCTGTGTCCAGGCCCACCCGTCGAGTCTGGAGGAGCTGGTGAGGGTCATGGAACAGGTAGAGAAGAAGCTCAGCGTGGCGCTCGACGCACCTGTGCTGATCGGGCTGGCGCGGCGGTTCCTCTCGCCAACGGAAGTGCAGGCTGTCCTCGACGCGCCGGACTTCATTCACCCTGACCTCCTCGGCACGGTGTCGTTCGCCTCCCGCGAGCAGGCGTGGCAGGGGTCGTGGTGCCAAGAGCGGACGGGGGAGGCATGAACACCCGGACGCTGAAGCTCGAAGGCCTCACGCACTCGCTGGTGCTGATCCGACCCGCGACATTCCCGGCGGGCGTGGCGGCGATCCTGATCGTCCGCCACATCGACAGCCGCACAGGGTCGCTGATCTGTGTCGAGGCGCAGGTGGACAGTCTCGACACGCTCGCGGAGGTGCTGAGCGAGGCAGACATGCGCCTCCGCGCGCCATTCGATATCTGGCTGCTGGGGCGCACCCCGACGCCAGAGCAGGCTGTGGCCCTCGCAGATGGCCGCCCCCCCAGCGATCTGCCGCTGCTCGGTAAGGCATCGTTCGCGCCGGATTGGGCATGATCGACGCCCCCCACATCATCGGGCCGGGTAGCCCCTGGGCGGTGTGCGCGCGGAGCGCCCACAAGCTGCAGGCGAAGCCCGCCCCGGTGCCGCGCTATCCCACATGGGCCTTCGATACGCAGCTCTGGCGGCTGGCGGCGCTGCTGCCGCACCCGGTCGTCGGGTCGCCCACCGACGAGGACTCGCCCTGCCACGGTCACGATCTGCATGTGCTGAGCGTGCGCCCTGGCGCGGACGGCGAGCTGGTCGCCAGCCACTACCCGCTCCACCCTGGTCGCTGCCCGATGGCAGGGCGTCGGGCGGTGTGGCGACGGCTCAACCGGCTGCCGGAGAGACAATGAAACCCCTCCCCTCTTGGAGAACCTGATGGACAACAGAAACCTTCAATCAGACAAACCATCGGACAATGCCCCTCTCACACACGAGAGCCTGTGGCTGACGCCGGAACAGGCGGCACAGCAC
>JBEIQZ010000735.1:0-2342 GCA_040376255.1 Alphaproteobacteria bacterium | reverse complement strand
CTCCGGCAGCGCGAAGCGCGTCCGGATGTCCCGGTCCGGGAAGCGCTGATCGAGCCGATCCCGCAGCGCGGCCTCCACCTGATCGGCGTCCACCGGCGCCGCCCGCCCTGACGGACGCAGTCTGTAGACCTGACGGAAGCGCGCCCACGCGCTCTCAAGGCGGTGATCCCGGCGATCTGCCGGGTGATCTGCCGCGCGATCTGCCATCAGGGCCGCCCCGGCGGTGGAGGCGATCCTTGATCGTCCGCCGCTCCCGCCGCTCCCGGTGATCCCGGCGTGTCCGGCGGAGCCTCCGGGATCGCCGCCCCTTCAGGCGCCGCCCCTGTCTCCTTGAGCCGGTCGAGGACGCGCGCCGCGATCCGGCGGTGGCCCTCCGGGTCGGGGTGGACGGCGAGCGCGCCCGGCGGCTGCCCGTCCTCCTCCGGCACCTGGAGCCGATCCAGCCCGTAGATCCAGCGCAGATCCAGCCACGGCACGCGCGAGGCGTCCAGCAGCCCGGCCAGCATCGCGAGATCCTCCAGCATCCACTCGCATGCCGAGCCGGGCGGCGTGTCGAGAAGGCAGCGCTCCGTCCCGATTGGCGGCAGCAGCAGGATCACCAGCGGGATCTGCGCGTCGGCGGCGGCGCGGCTCAGATCCTGGACGGAGCGGACGAAGAGGGCCTGATCCTCCGGGTGGATGTAGCGGTGATCGGGGCTGCCGTAGCGCCCGCTCCAGCCGAGCCAGAGCAGGTTGAGCAGCCAGGACGTCTCCACCAGCGGGCGCGTCCAGGCTGAAGCCTGCGCCGGGAACCGGATCAGCCGCCCCCCGTTGTCGAGCTGCGCGTGGACGGAGAGATCGTCGGCGAACAGCTCCAGCACGGCGATGTCGACGCGGCGCTCCTGGACGCGGGCCGCTGCGGTCGTCACCCCCGGACACCACCCGGAGCCGGGGTGGGCCTCGTTCCGCTCGCGCCAGGGCCGATCCGGGGTGGAGAGCGCAGCCGCCAGCAGCGCGCCGAACCGCTGCGCGGAGGGTTTTTGTAGCCGCACCCCGGCGGCGATGGAGTCCCCGAAGATCCCGAGCCGCGCCCCCGGCGCCTCATCGATCCCCGGCGCGACCATCACCGCTCCCTCCCGGCAGCCGGTCGGCCGCCACGTCCAGCCGTCCAGCCCGGCGAGGCTCGGCAGGGTCGGGTAGAGGAGGCGAACCCCGGCCTCCATGAGCAGGAGGGCGAGCCCCGCGCCGAGGGCGACGGAGAGCAGGCGGAAGGCCCGGCGGCGGGTCATCGGCGGATCATCGGCGGATCATCGGCTCCTGAGATCGAATAACAGCACCTCCGCCCCCGCGCCCTGCTCCAGCGTCACCTCCCCGCCCTTGAGGGCGGCGGCGTCCCCGGCGCTGAGGCGCTCCCCGTTGACGGTGAGCGCTCCCCGCGCCACATGCACCCAGGCGGCCCGCCCGGCGGCGAGGGTGTGGGTCGCCCGCTCCGATCCGTCGAGCAGTACGGCGTAGATCGCGGCGTCCTGGTGGATCGTCACGCTGCCCTCCCGCCCGTCCGGGGAGGCCACCAGCCGCAGCCGCCCGCGCTTCTCAACGTCGGGGAACGCCCGCTGCTCGTAGCCGGGGGCGTGGCCGCTCCGGTCGGGGAGGATCCAGATCTGGAGGAAGTGGACAGAGTCGGTCTTCGAGGCGTTGTACTCGGCGTGCTGTACGCCGGTGCCGGCGCTCATGCGCTGCACATCGCCGGGCCGGATGACCGATCCCGTACCCATCGAGTCGCTGTGCTGGAGGGCGCCGCCGAGGACGTAGGAGACGATCTCCATGTCCCGGTGACCGTGGCGCGCGAAACCCCCGCCTGGCGCGACGCGATCCTCGTTGATCACGCGCAGATCAGAGAAGCCCATGTGGCGGGGGTCGCTGTACCCGGCGAAGGAGAAGGTGTGGAAGCTCTTGAGCCAGCCGTGGTCGGCGTAGCCGCGTTCTGCGCTGCGTCGGATGATCATGTGCGCTGTCCGGTCAGGGGGAGGCGGGGAAAGTATTCACGCCGGGCAGGTTAGACAGGTGCGGTATGGAGGTTTGACATGCGCCGGTACGCGCCGCTCCGCCTGTCCGCCGCACAGATCGGCCTGCTCTCCGGCCTCCTGCTCTCCGGCGCGGACGCCGCAGGGCGGCCTGTTCAGGCGCCTGACCCTGCCTGCGTCGGGGCGATCAAGGCCTTCAACGCTGCGCCGGGCCGGTTCAGCCTGATGACGGCGCAGGCCGCCTGCGGCCCCGACAGCGCCTCAGAGCTGGCGCTGGAGGCGCAGTTGCTGGCCGGGGCGGGGGAGCGCATCGCCTCGGCGGAGCTGGCGGAGCTGGCG
>JBEIQZ010000809.1:0-1790 GCA_040376255.1 Alphaproteobacteria bacterium | reverse complement strand
CGCGCTGCTCGCCGAGGCCGTCGATGTACATGCAGAGCCGCGATCCGAAGTGGAGGATCGCGCCGCGCACCTGGGAGGGGCAGCCGAGGCCGTTGGGGCAGCGGATGGCGACTTCGAGGGGATCATTCTCCAGCGGGGCGCCGCAGTCGGGGCAATTGGCCGGGAAGCGCACATGCGGGCGGGCCGCGTGATCCTCGTCCTTGATCACCTCGGCGACCTTCGGGATGACGTCGCCGCTGCGCTCGACGCCGACGGTGTCGCCCATGCGGAGGTCGAGGCGGGCGAGTTCTTCCTGGTTGTGGAGGGTGGCGCGGGAGACGGTGACGCCGCCGACGCGGACGGGGCGCAGGCAGGCGACGGGGGTGATGGTGCCGGTGCGGCCGACCTGGAAGATCACGCCGTCGAGCACCGTGCGGACGCGGGGCGGCGGGTACTTGTTGGCGATGGCCCAGCGCGGGGAGCGGGTGACGAAGCCCAGCCGCTCCTGGAGCGCGAGGTCGTTGACCTTCACCACCGCGCCGTCGATCTCGTAGGGCAGCGTCGGGCGGAGGCGCTGGAGATCCTCGACAGCGGCGATCATCTCCTCCAGCCCGCAGCAGCGCCGGTTGAGCGGGTTGGTGGTGAAGCCGTACGCCTTGAAGCGGTCGAGCCACTCCGCCTGGGTGGCGGGCGGGGCGGCGGCGCCCTCAGGCCAGCCGGCGGCGGAGTGGGAGAAGAAGCGGAGGGGGCGATCCTGGGCGGCGCGCGGGTCGAGCTGGCGGATGGTCCCGGCGGCGGCGTTGCGCGGGTTCTCGAAGCGCCGCTCCCCGGCGGCCTCGCGGCGGGCGTTCATCTCCTCGAACCCGGCAAGCTCGAACAGCACCTCGCCGCGCACGGTGAAGCGGTCGGGCGCGTCGGGCGGGAGGCTCATCGGGAGGTTCTGGATCGTGCGGAGGTTGTGGCTGACGTCCTCGCCCACCGCGCCGTCGCCCCGGGTGCCGCCTCTGGCGAAGCGCCGTCCCTCATAGACCACCTCCATCGCCAGCCCGTCGAGCTTGGGCTCGACCATGTATTCAATGTCAGCGGGGGCGTCCGCACCGAGGAACCGGCGGATCTTCGCTTCGAACTCGCGCAGCTCGTCGGCCCCGAAGGCGTTCTGGAGCGAGAGCATCGGGACGTCGTGGACGAACGGGGTCAGCTCTGCGACCGGGGCGCTGCCGACGCGGCGGGTGGGGCTGTCGGGGCGCTGGAGATCCGGCCAGGCGCGCTCCAGGTCTTCGAGCTCGCGGTAGAGCCGGTCGTACGCGTAATCGCTGATCTCGGGCGCGTCCTGCTCGTGGTAGAGGCGGTTGTGGCGGATCAGATCGGTGACGAGCTGATCCATGCGCCCCTGTGCGAGCTGAGTGGCTTCTTCCTGCTTCTTCTGCTGCTGAGCGTACTCGAAGAGCTGCATCATCGACCCCGGCGCCGATATAACATGCCTGTTCAGTACCCGCCTCAGTTTCAGCGCCGGCAGGCGTCCCGGTGGTCAGTCGGGGGATCGGCGGCTACATGGTAGATCCCCCCGCCGTCTTCCCGGACGGCATGCTCCCCCCGCTCCGCTGGATCTCCGATGACCACCCAAGCCTCCGCTCCTGATCCCGCCCACGATGTCGCCATACACGATCTCGCGATGCTGCGGGCGACGTCCAACGCCGGGCTCAGCCGGATGGCGGCAGAGCTGCGGATCGAGGGGGCGGGCGGGCTGCGGCGGGCGGAGCTGATCGCGGCGCTGCTGAAGGAGGGGTGTCAGGGGGGGCAGGGGACGGGGG
>JBEIQZ010000804.1:0-1814 GCA_040376255.1 Alphaproteobacteria bacterium | reverse complement strand
TACTCAACCGGCCCGCTGTTGTTCAGTCTCATGTGATCCGGTTGCCTGCCAACGGCGCTGATCTGAAGATTGATATCGCATTTGCTAACGCTGCTTTCGGGAGCCGCCCCCTGCCCAATCCGTCGCTCTTTCGGGTTCCGGCGCGCCAGCACGCCGCCCGCGCGATGAAGCTCTGGACGCGCAGGCCGGGGATGCCGCACATCTCCGGGTGGGCAATCGAGGCGCTGGTGATCCACATGGATCAGCCCGCCGGTACGCACAACGGACTGATCCTGTTCTGTCGCATCCTCGAATGGCTGGAGGCGAAGGCGACCCAGAAGGCCGTGGAGGGGGTTTTACGGGCGGCGGCGGTGCCCGGTTGGAGGCCGGAGTGGTCGAAGAAGCTCCCCGGGACGCTGGAGGCGCTCCAGAACCAGGCGCGGAAGATGGCGAAGCAGCAGCCGCAGCCGGAGGCGTGGGAGAGCGCCGAGGATGTAAATAAGTGGCTCTGTGGCTGATGCGGAGCGGGAGGGCAGGGATGATGCCGGTGAAAAATCCGGGAGGGCCGACGCTGGATCGACGCGCAATACTGTCACCACGCTTCAGGCACCCCGCCTGAGCAGACAGGAGCATCCAATGTCCGAGACCAGCAAGACCCCCCAGGCGCCGACCCCCAACGATCAGCGCTCCGACACCAAGAACCCGAACAACCCGGATCACAAGTCGGCGCAGGACAACCGCGCCAACCAGATCAATCCCAACCACGCTCCCACCAAGCGCTGAAGGGTCGGGCGACCGGAAACTCTGTCTCTCTTGTCGCTCCAGATCCCGGATCAGGTTTACCGCCTGATCCGGAATCCGGAGCGGTCTCTTTTTACCGATCCCCCCACGCGAACGCCATCACCTCCCGGATCTCTGCCGCCCCGGTCAGGATCATGCACAGCCGATCCACCCCCATCGCCATCCCCGCCCCCGGCGGCAGCCCGCGCCGCAGCGCCTCCAGGTAGCGGCGATCCGCCGTCACCTCCGGCAGCCCGAGCCGCGCCCGCCGCGCCCGCTCCTCCTCAAACAGCCGTTCCTGCAGCGCCGCGTCGCTCAAAAACGGGAACCCGTCCGCGATCTCCAGCCCCGCGATGAACAGCTCTGAGCGGATCGCCACCTCCGGGTCATCGGGATCGCGCGCCGCTGAGGGCGTCATATACGCGGGCCAGTCCACCAGCCACATCGGACGCGCCGCCCCTGTCACCCCGCCCCAGCCCGCCTCCGCCTCCGCCAGCAGCCACGACACCAGATCCTGCGCCTCCCCGGTGAACGCCTCCGGCACGTTCAATCCTTGCCCCCCCCGCGCCACCGCCCCACGCAGCGCCTCCAGCCCGAACCCCCCGACCGGCGCCCCGCACACCGCCGACAGCACCTCCTTCACCGTCCGCCGCTCCCACGCCTCCCCGATCCCGATCTTCACCCCGCCCCGTCTCACCTCCGGCCTCCCGAGCGCCTCCCACGCCCCCCGGATCAGCGCCTCCGCCTCCGCCTCCACCTCCCGCATCGTCGCCCCCGCCCGCGCCCACTCCAGCATGGTGAACTCCGGGTTGTGCCGTTCCCCGATGTCCCCCGGCCGGAAGTTCGCCCCCAGCGTGTAGACCTGCGGCATCCCTGGCGCCCCGTCCGCCCCCGCCGCCATCAGCCGCTTGATCTGGTATTCTGTGGATGTCACCAGATACCCCGCCCCCCCCACCTCAAAACTCCCCACCGCCACATCCGGGCAGGTCCCCTCCACCAGCAGCGGCGTCTGCACCTCCACCCATCCGCGCGCGTCCAGCCACCCCCGCAGCGCC
>JBEIQZ010000309.1:0-7380 GCA_040376255.1 Alphaproteobacteria bacterium | reverse complement strand
GTGGGCGCTGGAGGACGAGGCGGATCGGCTGGAGAAGGAGGCCCGCAGCCTGGAGCTCCAGAGCACGCAGCAGCTCCAGGCCGCCCTCAACCTGGTCTCGACGCTGCCGGAGGCGGACGACCGGCTCGCCCAGATCTACTGGAATCAGCTCTGCGAGGCGGAGCGCGCCGGGGACGAGGCGGAGGCGGAGCGCGCTGAGGCGCTGCTGCGCGCCCACGACCGGGGGGCCTGGGCGGATCGGCTGCGCGGGCTCGGCGAGGCGGTGATCCACACTGAGCCGCCCGGCGCGTCGGTCAGCTTCTATCGCTATGTCCAGCAGGATCGCCGCCTGGAGCCGGTGCTGGAGCGGGTCGTCGGCTCTACGCCGCTCGCCGCCGCCCTCCCGCACGGGAGCTACCTCGCTGTCCTCGCCGCGCCCGGACATGATCCGGTCCGCTACCCGCTCCTTATCAACCGCTTCGAGGCATGGGACAACGTGCCGCCCGGCGCGGCGGCGCCCGCGCCGATCCGGCTCCCCCCGGCGGGCATGACAGGGGAGGGGGAGGTCTACGTCCCGGCCGGCTGGTTCACCAGCGGCGGCGACCCCGACGCCTCCGATCCGCTGCGCCGCGAGCGCTGGTGGGTGGACGGCTTTGTCTGCAGCCGCTACCCTGTCACCAATGGCGAATACCTCACCTTCCTCAACGATCTGGTCGAGGCAGGTCGCGCCGGTGAGGCCGAACAGCACGAGCCCCGCCGCATGACCTCCCCCACCGAAGGCGTCCCGCTCTACACCCGCAACCCCGACGGCACCTTCGCCCCCGGCGGCAAGAACCCGGCAGAGACCCTCCTCCAGCCCGTCGTCTGCGTCTGCTGGGGCGACGCGGCGGCCTACACCGCCTGGCTCCGCGCCCGCAGCGCCCGGCCCTGGCGCCTGCTGCATGAGCTGGAGGTGGAGAAGGCCGCCCGGGGGGTGGACGCGCGCTTCTATCCGTGGGGACGCTTCTTCGACGCGATATGGTCGTGCGTCTACAACAGCTTCCCCAACATGCCGAGCGCCCCGATCGTCGGGACCTTCACCACCGACGTGAGCCCGTACGGAGTGTACTGGCTCGCGGGCGGCGCCTCCACCTGGTGCATCAACCCCTATCACCGCTCAGGGGAGGTGGCCCCCGGCAACCGGCTGATCGTGCCGCCGATGGATGCGTCAGTGGCGCGCACGATGGCGACCAGGGGCGCCTCCTGGATGTCTCCGGATCGCTATGCGCGCGCCGGAGGGCGCTTCGCCGGGATCGCTACGATGCGCTACGCGACGGTCGGCTTCCGGGTGGGCTACAGCTTCGGCTGATCCCTCTTGCTCTCAGAGCTCATCATCGAGCTGCTGCCAGCCGTTGATCGCGCGCACGCCGGGGTTCATGTGGAATTCGAGCCGCACGGTCGGGCCGAACATGAAGTAGGGGGGCTGCTGGCCGGAGCCGCTGATCATGTAGTACTTCAGATCGGTCTTCGCCCCGTCGGGGATCTTCGTCAGCCCGCCCACCTTGGTGTCCGAGATGAAGATGTCATAGGTGAGCGCCACGTTGGCGTTGACCGTGTTCCCGCTCGACATCGCGTGGTTCTCGTAGATCCGGTTGGCGTTGTTGTAGTGGTTCGCCGCCGCCAGCCCGTCCGTCTCCTTCAGCGCGAAGATGTTCTCGGCGAGGGGATCGGTGGAGTGCCACCAGTAGGTGCGGTTCGCCAGGAAGGTCTCGCTGACGCCGTTGCGGGTGATCGTCGCGTTCTGGCTGCCGGTCGCCAGCACCTGCCCGATGGTGTTCCAGGTTCCGGCCACCTTGCGGGTCAGCGTGTAGACGCGGAAGGCGTTGGCGATGTCGTCGGGGAAGATCTCGTGCTTGCGCGCCTGCTGCGGGGTGTCCGTCCCCACGTTCGCGCTGTCCTCGCGGCTCAGCACGCGGCAGTTCTGGAGCGCCGGGCGCCCGAAGAATGCAGGGTACTGGCGGAACTCCAGGGCGTCGAGCATCTGCTTGACGCGCTCAATGGCGTTCTGGTTGGTGATCCGGAACACGGTGCGGCTTGGCTCATTCGGGTCGTCGAAGGACCAGCGATCCAGCACATGCACCAGCGCCCAGGAGAACACCCCGTGCCACTCGCCGTTGAACGAGAACTCGAAGGCGGGCAGCCCCACGTCCGAGGCCACCAGCGCCGCGTCGGGGCGGTTCTTCCACGCCCCCCGCACGCCGCCCGGCATCGTGCGCCGGGTAAGGCAGCGCGGGGCGCCGGGGATGCGGCTGGTCGCGTCCGCCGAAGCGCGCCGCGCCGTCTCCGGCGGGGTGTGGGCGGCCTTCTGCACAGTCTGCTGATCAGTCTGCTGATCAGTCTGCTGAGCAGTCTCCCGGCCAGTGTCCGGCTCTTCAGACACAGGCACCAGCCCCGCGCAGTCGGGGTGGGCGGCGAGGTAGCGGCGCCACTCCTCCTGAGCGCGGGGGTGAAGTCCACTATCGACCTCGAGGACTCAGAGGCAGCGTGGCAGACATCGAGGAAGTAGGTAAGGTTGATGTTCTTCTTACCGCTCAGATCGGTCATCCGGATCACCGGCTCCAGCGCCCAGTTCGGCCGATCCCCGTCCGGGGTGTAGACCGCCTTGACGTCCTGCGGGCAGAGCACCAGCTCCTGCTCGCGCACCAGGTAGTCCCCGTGGCCCGAGAACGCCACGAACCCCACCGGCTTCCCCTGGCGGCTCAGCTGCTCCACGATCCAGCGCAGCCCCTTCTGGATGGAGGCGCCCGTCGCATCTGTGAACTGTGACGGATCCGCATCTGAAGCGTAGTCCGCCGGGTTCACCGGGGCCGACGTCAGGACCCGGATGTTCTTCGGCGCGATGCCGATCCGGCGCGCGAGCCGGTAGTAGAGCTTTGTGTCGTTGATCGGCCCGAACAGATCGGAGGTGCCGATCATCAGTCCGAGCGAGGTATCAAATGCCTGATAGTGGTTGACGCCGATGATCAACGCACAGGGAGCAGCTGCGGCCATAATTGATCTCCAGAATGGAGCAGTAAGGATATCCAGTCTATTCCGACTGTCCAGAAGATTTGTTCGTCCATTCAAGGATCTATCTCTTTCTGGCACCCCGCTCCGGCTCAGGATAGACGGCGGCGCCCGCGCCACTGCTGCTCCTTCCACACACCAGGGGCAACACAGCAGGGGTGCTTCAGGAGGTCACATGGACGCGATGCAATTGATCCGGGAAGCCATCAGTAACGTTGACGCCAGCAAGGTGTCGAAGCTCAATCAGGTCACCCCCTCCACCGAGATCCGCGCGCTGGGGATGGACTCCGTCGCGACGATGGAGATGGTGGCCTTCGTCGAGGATCGGCTCAGCGTGCAGTTCGCCGATGAGGTGCTGGTGCAGGTCACCACCTTCGGCGATCTGGTGCAGCTCATTGAGAAGTCGAAGAAGTGAAGTCGAAGAAGTAACGGGGAACAACATGTCTCATCGATCCGGGATAGCGATCATCGGGATGGCCTGCCGCTTCCCCGAAGCTGAGGATCCGGCTGCCTTCTGGCGGCTCCTGCGCGCCGGGCGCCACGCCTTCCGCACGCCGCCCCGCGATCGATGGGATCACGACGCCTTCTTCTCGACCTCGCAACGCACGATGGATCGGTACTATGTGCCGACCGGCGCGTTCCTCCAGGATGTTCGCAGCTTCCCGGCGATGGAGTTCGGCATCCCGCCCCGCCGGGTGGAGGTCATGGACCCGCAGCAGCGGCTCTCGCTGGAGGCGGCGGTCAACGCGCTGATCGACGCCGGGTATGAGCCGGGGATGGCGGGGCCGGGCATGCGCGGCCCGCTGCTCCGCCCCTTCGCCCGTCGCCGCACCGGGGTGTGCATGGGGCTGTCGGTCACCGAGTACCGCAGCCTCCTCGCCGCCCGCGCCGCCGTGGGGATGATGGCGACCGGGGACTTCGGCGACGCCGGGGCCGCTGCCGGGGCCGTCCTGAGCGACGCGGTCAGCCGGATCGTCCCCTCCCGCCCCTTCTCCGCCCCCGGCGCGCTCGGCAACATGTCGGCGGCCTGCGTGGCGCAGGAGCTCGATCTCGGCGGCGCGGCGTTCACCGTCGATGCCGCCTGCGCCTCCGCCCTCGTCGCGGTCGATGACGCGATCCGCATGCTCCGCGCCGGCCAGCTCGACATGGCGTTCGCCGGCGGCGTCTACATCAACCTCGTCCCCGATCACCTCATCGCCTTCTCCCGCATCGGCGCCATCTCGAAGAGCGGCCTCTGCCGCCCGTTCGACGCGGCGTCGGACGGGTTCGTGCAGGGCGAGGGCGTCGGGATGGTGCTGCTGAAGCGGGTCGAGGACGCGATCCGCGACGGCGACCGCATCTACGCCGTCATCGACGGCTCCGCCTGCAACAACGACGGGCGCGGCGACGGGCCGATGAGCCCGCGCTATGAGGGCCAGGTCGAGGTGCTGCGCGCCGCCTGGGCCGACGCCGGGCTCGATCCCGCCCGCGTCGGCTACATCGAGGCCCACGGCACCGGCACCGCCGTCGGCGATCGCACCGAGCTGTCCGCCCTCCGCGCCGCCCTCACCGGGGCCGGACGCGCCGCCGGCGCTGCCCCGATCCCGCTCGGCTCCTCCAAGGCCAACATCGGCCACACGATGTCCGCCGCCGGGATCGCCGGGCTGCTGCGCGCCGCGCTCAGCCTCCACCACCGCACCGTCCCCCCGCTCGCCGGGTGGACGACCCCGCACCCCGATCACGGCCTCGATGACGGCTTCTTCAGCGTCCCCACCGCCCCGGCGGCCTGGGACGCGGCCCGCCCGCATGCCGTCGTCTCCTCCTTCGGCTTCGGCGGAACCAACGGCCACGTCGTCCTGTCGGCGCCCGGCGTCCATGCGATCCCGGTCAGGGCGTCGTTCACAGCGGCTGCTTCAGCGGCTGCAGGCCGTCAGGGCGCCCCGGCGCTCCCGGACCCCGGTGCGCACCTCGTCTGCACCGGCGCCGACAGCCCCGCGCTGCTCCTCCAGCACCTCCGCCAGCTCTGTGACGCGCTCCCCGACGCGCTCCCTGCCGGGACTTCTGGCGCCGATCTGCTCGCCGCCGCCGCGCGGCACCTCAACGCTCAGCGCCGCCGCCCGCTCCGGATCGCCGTCACCGCCGGGACGCTGAGCGACCTCACGCGCGGCTGGGGCGCTGCCATCAAGCGGCTCGAAGCCGATCCCGCCTTCCGTGGCGCGGTCAGCCGTGACGTCACCATCGGGGACGACGCCGCGCCCGCGCCGGTCGCCCTCCTCTGCCCCGGGCAGGGAAGCCAGCGCGTCGGCCTGCTCGCCGCGTGGCGCGGCATCCCGGCCTTCGCCGACACCCTCGCTGACGCCGACGCCGCCGTGGCCGACCTGCTGCCGCGCCCACTGACGGACTACCTCTACGCCCCGGACGCCACCGAGGACGCCCTCACCGACACCGCCATCGCCCAGCCCGCGATGCTCGCCGTCGGCCTCGCCGTCGCCGCCGTCCTGCAGGGCTTCGGCGTCCGGCCCGCCGTCGTCCTCGGCCACTCGCTCGGCGAGTTCACCGCCGCCGTCCTCTCCGGCGCGATCTCAGCCCGCGACGCGATCCGCTTCGTCGCGAAGCGCGGCCTCGCCATGCGCGCGCTCCCCGGCGATCACGGGGCGATGGCGGCGGTCATGGCCAGCCGCGAGGAGATCCTCTCCGTCCTCGACGGGCTGCCGGAAGAGAGCCGCGCGCAGGTCGTCCTCGCCAACTACAACCACCCCTCCCAGAGCGTCCTCTCCGGCCCCACCGATGAGATCGACGCGGTGATCGCGCGGTTCCAGGCGATCCATGTAAAGGCCCGCCGCATCCCCGTCTCCCACGCCTTCCACGCCCCCATCCTCTCGCCCATCCGGCCGGAGGTCGACGCCGCCGTCGCTGCCCTCTCCGCCGCAGGCGCCTTCGCCGATCCCGCCGTCCCCTTCGCCTCCTGCATCGGCCCCGCCCCGCACGCCGCCGCCGACGTCGCCGCGATCTTCGCCCGCCACGCCACGTCCCCCGTCGACTACGTCGCCGGGCTCGCGCAGTGCCGCCAGCAGGGCGCGCAGATCTACGTCCAGCTCTGCAGCGGCACCACCCTGACCGCCTTCGCCAAGGGCTCCGTCCCCGACGCCCGCGCCATCCTCGCCGCCTCCGACGAGAAGCCCGACAGCCCGGAGACCTTCGCCGCCCTGCTGCGCCTGCTCGGCTGGCTCACCGTCGCCGGCCACCCCACCGATCTGAGCGGCCTCAGCGCTGACCCCGCCGGCCCGATCCGCCGCGCCACCCTCCCGCCGCCCCCGCGCCCCGCCGAGTCCTGGTGGGGGATCAGCCAGGAGCCCGGTCGCGGCCCCCAGCTCGCAACGCGCGCCGACGCGTCCGCTGCGTCCGCCGCGCTGTCCGCCGCGCCCGCTGCGCCTGCCGCCCCGGCGCCATCCACGCCCGATCCGGCATCCGGCCCGCCTGTCAGCTCACCGCTCAGCCCGCCCGCCGTCCCGCCCGCCGATCCGGGCCTGTCCTCCGAGGAGGAGATCAACGCCCGCGTGCTGCGGGTCGTGGCGAAGGTCTCGGCCTTCCCGGTCGATGCGCTCTCTCCGAAGCAGCGGCTGCTGGAGGATCTCGGCTTCGACTCTCTGATGCTCACCGAGCTCAGCAACAAGCTCATCGAGGGCTTCCCCGGCTTCGGCGGCATCCCGCGCTCGATGATGGCCCAGAGCCCGACGGTCTCCGACCTCGTGCGGCAGGTGCAGTCCCCCGGCGCCGACGCGCTCCCGCTGAGCGACGCCTCGCGCCCGCTCCAGGGCTGGCGCCCGGCGCTGCTGCCCGCGCCGCTGTGCGGTCGGCTGGCGGCCCGCCCGGCCCGCGTGCTGGACGCGCCCACCCTCGATGAATTGCGCGCCCTGACGCCGCAGTCCGTGGTGGTGCGCCTGCCCGGCGCGCTCATCGGGGACGATCCGGCGGTCGGGGCGGTCGCCGGGTTCGTGAAGGCGCTCGCCCGCGAGTGGCCCGATCACAAGGTCACCGCGCTCCAGGGATCGCTGGAGGACGCCGCCCGCGAGGCCGCCGCCATCGAGCGCGACGCTGAGGTCGTCTGGTCGCAGCAGGACGGCGCCGCCGTCCGCTCAGTCGTCGGCCTCGCGCCGGTCGCCCTCTCCGCCCCGCCGGATCGCCTCGACGGGCTGCGCGTGCTGATCACCGGCGGCACCGGCTGGCTCGGCCAGCGCATCGCCCGCGCCGTCGCCGCGCGCGGCGGGCAGGTCACCCTCCTCGGCAGCCGCACCGATCCCGGCGACGCCCTCGCCGCCCTCGGCGCCGCCGCCCGCTACCTCCGCGCCGATCTCAGCGACCCCGCCACCCTCGCCG
>JBEIQZ010000950.1:0-1123 GCA_040376255.1 Alphaproteobacteria bacterium | reverse complement strand
GTCCGCCGCCACCTCGGTCTCCACGGCAATATTGCCCGGAAAGGTGCTGCGGATCATCGCTGCCAGCTCCGAGATGAGGCGCGCGGACGACACGGTGCGACGCTCGCCCGCGGTGCCCTTGGCAAAGGAGACCAGCTGCTTCACCATCGCGGAACTGCGGTGCGAGCTCTGCTCGATCACGCTCAGGAGCGCATTCTCGTCCGGGTAGCGCAGGCGGAGCATCTCCGTCGCCATCGTGATCGGCGCGAGGGAATTATTCAGGTCGTGCGCGATGCCGCTCGAGAGGGCGCCGATGCTCTCCATCCGCTGCACCCGGAACTCAGCCTGCAGCATCGTCTCACGCTGGGTGATGTCGGTGATCTGCGCCAGCTGACCCCGGACCTCGCCCATCGAGAATTCGTGCAGCTGCAGCTCCCCGAAAAACTCGCCGCCCCCGCCGCGCCGCTCCAGCCGGAACACCGCCCCAGGGTCCGCGGCCGCGAGGAAGCGGCTCAGCGCCGGCCGGTCCGAGGCGAAGCCTCCCCCGACCAGCAGGTCGATGAGGTGGCGCCCCACGGTTTGCTGCTCCCCGGAACGCAGAATCTGCTCCGCCGCCGGGTTGGCCAAAAGAGCCCGGCCCGTGCCGTCGGTCAGGAGCAGGCCTGAGCTGGTGGTACGGAAGACCTCGGTGAAACGCGCCTCGTTGCTGCGCGCCTCGCGCTCCGCCACCGCCAGCTGCCGCTGCCGCTCCGCACTCTGCTGCAACGCCTCCTCCAGCCGTGCCGTGCGTTCCTGCACCAAGCTCCCGAGATGCCGAAACAGCTGGAAGGTACCCGCCCGCACCTGCCGGATTTCCCGGCACCCCGGCGCCGCCGGATCAAGGCGGAACGTACCCTCCGGCTGGAGGGCCAGCGCCGTCGCCCGCCCCAATTCCTGCAGCGGCGCCACCACCAGCCGGTAAAATAGGTAACCCCCGAGCAACGCAGCCGCCAAGGCGAGCGGGACCATCACGAGCGCCGTGCGCTTGGAGGCGTCGATCTGCTCCGCGTAAAAAGCCCCCACCGCCCGGCGCTCCGTGACCAGCTGCGCCTCCAGGCGCGCCACGCCCTCGACGAGTGCCCCCAGCACCCCCTCCAGCTGCGCC
>JBEIQZ010000983.1:0-1002 GCA_040376255.1 Alphaproteobacteria bacterium | reverse complement strand
GCCGGTGGTGCGCTGGCAGCGGGAATTGCTCGCGGCAGGGCTGCTCGCCGAGGTCCGCCTCCCCGACGCGCCGGCTGCAGCAGATCGGGAGATCGTCCGGCTGCTCCGCGAGGCAGAGGGCGGAGTCGAGGGCCGGATCGCCGCGATGCACCGGCTGGAAGAGGAGACCGCACAGCTCGCCCACCCGATCCAGTGGATGCGCGGCAGCGTGCGGCCTGAGGCGCTGCTGATCATCGCCGCCCTCCTCTACGGGCTGCCCCGGCTCTGGCTCTCAGCAGCAACGTCGCTCGATCTCACCCCCCAGATCGAAGCGATGGGCGTCCCCGTCAGCCTCCTGCTTGTCGTGCTCCCCGGGCTTGCGTGGCTGGTGCGGCAGGAGATGGCGCGGCGGACACGGTGGGCGGCGGCGAAGGCGGCGCGGGCGGCGGCAGGACCGGAATTCCGTGAGACCCTGGAGCGCATCCTGTCGCAGACGTTCGTCCTCCAGGCCTCGTCCGGCTGGATCGTCGGCGCGCCCCACCGGGCATGGCTGCGCCACCGGCTCGCAGAATTGCGCGAACAGCGCACGCTGCCGGAAAGGCTCGAATGGCTGGAGGCGGTCGGGGCGCTCACCGTGGCCGTGGAGCCGATGGATGCGGTGCTGAGCGGGCTCGGGGGGAGCGCGTCGATGACGGTGGAGGAGCGGGAGGAGGCTGTGGAGCGGCTGGAGGTCGTGGGGCTGGAGGGGCTCGTGGAGCGGGTGCGGGAGTGCGGGGTGCGGGCGGGGAGGTCGGGGGGGTGGGTGCGGGGGTGGGTGAGTCCGGGGTTGTGAGGGTGGCCGGTTGGCGGCACGGCGAAAAGGCAGGTTTGGGAGGCACGGAGGCACGGAGGAAAGGCAAAAGGCGGGATCACGGCGGCACGGCGGCACGGCGAAAGGCGAAAGGCGAAAGGCGAAAGGCGAAAGGCGAAAGGCGAAAGGCGAAAGGCGAAAGGCGGAAAGGCGGAGGGAATGGACTCCTGCTG
>JBEIQZ010000494.1:0-4730 GCA_040376255.1 Alphaproteobacteria bacterium | reverse complement strand
GGCGGGGATCTGCTCGGGGGACTGCCAGAGCGGCTGTGAGGATGCAGGGTGCCACGGGGATCTGCACCACTGCGGCTGTTGTGTACCGCAGCCGCGCGGCGCGCCCGCCTCTGGATGGCGGTTGAACCCGCCCTCAGCTTCCGGGACAGTGCAGCCGGAGCAGGCGAGCGGGCCGCCGCTGTGGGTGCCGCAGTTGATGAAGAAGCGACCGAGGAATTGAGCGGCTGAGACGCTGCAACTTTTCACGCTCTCATCTCTCAAAATCTGGAAAATTGAATGTCACTGATGCTCTCCCTGGCCGGGATGAGCGTCCTCACCGTGTCTGTGTACGCTTCCGCGCCGATCTCCGGCGGGGACGTGCTGACCGCTGAGGCCGCCGCCCGCGCTGCGCTCCAAGCTCCGGAGGCGGTGGCGGCCGCCGCCGATCTCAGCCGCGCACAGATCGCGCTGCGCTCCGCCTCACGCCCCGCCGATCCTGTCCTCTCGACAGATCTCTCCCTCCCCGCAGGCCGGTGGTCGGCGGAGCTGCTGCAGCCTGTCCGCTTCCCGGGCGAGGGGCGCGCCTACCGATCCGCCGCCCGCGCGGGCCTGGACGCTGCGACCCTGGAGTTCATGGCGATCCTGCTCCGCGTCGCGGCAGACGCGCGGCTCCGCTGGGCCGTGGCGGTCGTGGCGGACACATCGCTCGCGATGAGCGCGCAGGCGCTTGAGCAGGCGTCGACGCGGCGCCTCCGGTTTGAGGCGCGGTTCAGCGCCGGTGACGCCAGTCTGCTGGACGTCAGGATGGCGCGGCTCGCGGAGGCGGCGCTCGCCGCCAGGGTCGCGGCGCTCCACAACGGCGCGGCGGACGCACGCGCGTCGCTGGCAGCCCTGGTGCCGGGCGCAGAGTCGGCGGCGCTCCCGGACGATCCGCTTGGGGCGATCCCGGCGGCGGAGGGGGCCGGATCGAGGCCGGACGTCGGCGCGGCTGCCGCCCGGCTGGAGCAGGCAGAGGCTGCGCAACGCGCTGCGCCTGCCCTGCTCTCCCCCGTCGGGGTCGGCGCAGTGGCGGAGCAGGAGGGCGGGCAGTGGTCGGTCGGCCCGGCGCTGACGTTCGCCCTCCCGATCCGGGGCAGCGCCGCGATGTCGACCGGGCTCGCCGCCGCCGACACGCGGGTCGCTGCCGCTGATCTCGCGGCGGCAGAGTCGCGCGCCGCCGCTGAGCAGCACCTCCGCGCCCTGACCGCGACCGAGGCGGCCAGGCTCCTCGCCCAGGTTCACCCCGATCTCCCAGGAGAGGCCGTCGCCGCCCTCCTCGCCATCGACGGGGCGGAGGCGCAAGGGGAGCTGGACGCCGCCCTCGCTGCCCTCTTGCGCGGGGAGGTGCTGGACGCCGCTCTGGAGGCGATGCAGCTCCGCCTGGAGGTCGCGCGGGCGCGCATCAACGAATTGCTCTCCTTCGCTGACCCCTCCCTCATCCCCGCCGATCTCCGGCCAGCCAGCCTGCGCAGCGCGGCCGAGCTGACAAGTCCTGCGGTGTCGCCATGAATGCGAGCATCTTTTTACTGCTGTCTATCGTATTTTCTGGCTGCGCAGAGCCTCCAGGAGAGCAGGCCGGCGCTCACGGAGAGCACGGCGCTCACGGAGAGCACGACGATCACGGGGAGAACGACGCCCACGGGGAGGACGACGATCACGGGGACGTCCACGGGGACGCCCACGGGGATGATCACGGGGCTGCCCGCGAGGATGATCATGGGGAGGGGGAGGAGAGGATCCTGACCATCTCTGAAGATCTACGGCGGGATCTACGGATCTCGCTGGTGAAGATCGGGTCGCAGGCGGGCGTCGAGCACCTGGAGGTGCTGGGGGAGGTGCGGCTGCACGAGGACGCGCAGGCGCTGGTGGCCTCCCCGGTGGGGGCGCGGGTGTTGCGGGTGCTGCGCCCGACCGGGGCGGAGGTTCGCGCCGGGGAGCCGCTGGCGGAGCTGGACAGCGTCGAGGTCGGGCGGGCGCGGGCGGATCTGCTCGCGGCGCGGGCGCAGGCGGCGCGGGCGCAGGCGGCGCTCGATCGGAAGCGGCTGATCGGGGAGGCGATATCAGCCGCTGAGCTGGACGCAGCGGAGACGGAAGCGGAGGTGACGGCGACGGAGCAGGCGGCGGCGGAGGCTGCGCTGCGGGCGCTCGGGGTGGGGGTGTGGATGCCTGCTCCGGCAGACGGGCGCTTCACGTTGCGGGCGCCGGGGGCAGGAGCGGTGCTGGAGCGTACGGCGGTGCTGGGGGCGGTTGTCGATCCGGAGGAGATCCTGTTCCGGATCGGGGACATGGGCCGCCTCCAGGTGGAGGTGTACGCCTTTGAGCGCGACGCAGCGCGGCTGCGACCTGGCGGCGCCGCCTCGATCACGCTCTCGGCGCTGCCGGGACGGCGGATCAGCGCGGTGATCGCCCGGATCGGCCAGGAGGTGGACGCGGCCTCGCGGACGATCCCGGTGCGGCTCGATCTGACAGAGCCGGTGGAGGGGCTGCGGCCGGGGATGGCGGCCACGGCAGAGATGGACGTGCCGGCGGGCGGAGCGGCGGCGCTGAGCGTCCCGGCGGCGGCGCTGCAGCGGCTGGGCGGGGACTGGGTGGTGTTCGTGCCGATCGACGGCGGGCGCTTCCGCGTCCAGCCGGTCGGGCGGGGGCGGGATCTGGGGGCGTCGGCAGAGATCCTGTCGGGGCTCCAGGGCGGCGAGTCGGTGGTGCTGGACGGCGCCTTCCTGCTGAAGGCCGAGGCAGAGCGCCTGCAGGGCGGGGGAGGTCACCATGACCACTGAAGCTCCAGACAGGCAGGTGTCCGGCGGGACGTCCGGCGGGCTGATCGGCGCGCTGCTCCGGCTCTCCTTCGCGCAGCCGGTGCTGGTGGTGCTGGCGGTGCTGGCGGGGGCGGTGGGCGGAGCGGACGCGCTGCGGGGCCTGAACCGGGACGTGTTCCCGGATCTGTCCACCCCGGTGTTCAACGTGATCGTCCAGAACCCGGCGATGGGTCCGGAGGAGCTGGAGGCGCTGATCGCGGCGCCGGTGGAGACCGCGCTCTCGGGGCTGCCTGAGGTAAGGCGCGTCCGCAGCAACAGCGCGCTCGGGGTGGCATCAGTGGTCATCGAGTTCGAGGCGGACGCGGACTACGCGCGCGCCCGGCAGGCGGTGGCGGAGCGGATCGCGCAGGTGGAATTGCCGCCGGACACGGAGCCGCCGCTGCTGTCGAGCCTGTCGGGGCGGCTGAACGAGATCTTCGAGTTCACGCTGGAGGCGGCGCCGGGGACGGTGGATCTGATGACGCTGCGCGATCTTGCAGAATTCGAGGTGCGCGGGCGCCTGCTGGCGGTGCCCGGCGTGGCGTCGGTGGAGCGGCTCGGCGGCTACCTGCGGGAGTTCCAGATCCAGATCGACCCGGAGCGCATGGCGGCCCGGGGGGTCAGCCTGGGGGAGATCCTGCATGCTGCAGAGGGCGCGAGCCGCAGCGCCGCCGGGGGGCTGCTCACCGAGGGCTCTGTGGAGTGGACGGTGCGGGTGACGGCGCAGGCGGCAGACGTGGCCGGGCTGCGCGGGACGGTGGTGGCGCTCCGCGCCGGGGTCCCGGTGCTGCTGGGCGATGTGGCGGACGTTGTGGAGGCCCCGGCGGTGCGGCGCGGGATCGCGCACCGGCTGGACGGGGAGGTGGTGTCCTGCCGGGTCTCCAAGCAGTTCAACGCGGACACCGTCGAGGTCGCAGCGGGGCTGCGGGCGGCGCTGGAGCGCATCCGGACCGCGCTGCCGCCGGGGGTGGAGGCGCGGGTGGTCTACGACCAGTCTGCGCTGGTGGAGGAGGCGCTGGGCGGGGTGCTCCGGGCGATCCTGATCGGGGCGGCCTTCGTGGTGCTGGTGCTGCTGGCGCTGCTGGGGGATGTCCGGGCGGCGCTGATCGTCACGGCGACGATCCCGCTGTCAGTGGCGCTCTCGGGGCTGCTGCTGGAGCGCTCAGGCGTGGGCTTCAACACGATGACGCTGGGCGGGCTGTCCATCGCGGTCGGGCTGCTGGTGGACGCCTCGATCATCGTCACCGAGAACATCCTCCACCGGATGCGGCAGCGGCCCGACGACGACAACGCGCAGGCGGCGCTGGAGGCGGCCCGCGAGGTCGGGCGCCCCATCGCCTTCGCCACGCTGATCGTCGCGGTGGTGTTCCTGCCCCTGTTCGCGATGCACGGGATCGAGGGGCGGACGTACCGCCCGCTGGCGGCGGCGGTGATCGCGGCGATGGCATCGGCGCTGCTGCTGGCGCTGACGCTGACCCCGCTGATGGCGGCGCGGCTCCTGCGGCGGAGCGGGGAGGATGCGGAGCGCGACACCTGGATGATCGCGTTGATCAAGCGCGGCTGTGCGCCGGTTCTGGACGCTGCGCTGCGGTGGCCGGGCCGGGCGCTGGCGCTCGCGGCGGGGATGACCCTGCCCGGATTGTGGCTCGGGGGGCAGATCGGACAGGACTTCATGCCGCAGCTCGACGAGGGCGCATTCCTCGTGCAGACCTTCCTCCCCGGCGAGGCCTCGCTGGAGGAGGTGGATCGGCTCAACCATCGCGCCGAGGACGCGATGCGCCAGATCCCTGAGGTCGTCGAGGTCTCGCGCCGGACGGGTCGGGCGGAGCGGACAGAGGATCCGATGCCGCACACCATCTCCGATGTGCTCGTCCTGCTCTCACACGACCGCGAGCGCCCCATCTCCGCGATCGAGGC
>JBEIQZ010000223.1:0-9031 GCA_040376255.1 Alphaproteobacteria bacterium | reverse complement strand
TCGGCGGAGGCGGCGGGGCGGCTCCCCAGCTTCCGTGCGCGGCAGGAGGCGGGGCTGGCGCGGTGGCTCCTGCGGGCGCTGGCGGAGCCCGGCGCGACCGGCATCGATCTGTGGTGGCCCGCCCCGGCGCTCCGGGGCATCGTCCTCGTCGACACGCCGGGCTGGAACACGACCGACGCCGCCCGCCAGCAGCAGGCGGACTGGGCGCTCCGCTCCGCCGACGCCTGCGTGCTGCTCTCTGACCTCTGCCAGCCCGCCAGCAGCACCACCCTGGATCGCGCCGGGCGGCTCGCCGGGACGCACATCCTGCTGCATGCCTTCCTCACGCGGCTCGACCGCGCGGCGGAGAACAGCGACGATCCCGCCGAGATCCAGGAGGCCATCGACCACGCGACCCGGCGGCTCCGGGCGGCGGGCGTCCCGGCGGTGACCGGGGTGGCGGCGCTCCCGGCGCTCAGCTGCGCGGACGCACGCGCGGCGCTGCTGGAGGTATGGGAGGCGGCGGTGCAGGCGCCGCTGCGCGCGCGGGCGCCGGAGATCCGGCTGCGCCGGCAGCAGGCGCGGGTGCTCGCGTGGAAGGGGGCGGTCGACGGGCTGCTCGACCGGCTCCGCGTCTGCATCCTCGCCCGGCAGGCCGCGCCGCTCCCCCCCGATCCGGAGGCGGTGCTCCAGGCGCGGCTGGAGGCCGCCGCGCCCCTGCTCCACTTCGGCGCGGCGGATCTGGGGGCGCGGGTCGCCGCGCTGGTCGATGAGCGGCTGTCAGACGCGCGAATGGAGGCTGAGGCGCGCATCCGAAAGGCGGCGGCGGCGGATCTGGAGCGGCTGGCTTTGGAGCTGGACTTCCACGCCCCGCGCCAGGAGCGGGAGTGGGGCGGCTGGCTGCAGGCGCGGCTGGCCGATGAGGTCGCCGCGCTGCTGGAGACGCACCGCGCGGCGGGAGCCGGATCGGCGGCGGCCCTGCCGGTGTCTGCTTCGCCCGGCGGTGCTTCCGGGCTGCCGGTGCCGGCGGCGATCCCCCCCGATCCGCTGCCAACAGCGGGGTTCCACCGGGCGCTGCCCTCCGCTGCCCTCGGCGCCGGGGTCGGCGGGGCGGCGGGCGCGGCGATGGGGACGGCCCTGCTGCCCGGGTTCGGGACGCTGCTCGGCGGGGCGATCGGCGCGCTGGCCGGAGGGTTCGCCGGGAGCCTCCAGAGCCCGCGCGCCGCGCTGGAGCAGCGCGTCGGGATCTGGCTCGGCGAGGCGCGCGAACGGCTCGTCCACGCGGGGGAGCGCCGGCTCCAGGCGGACGCCGGGGCGGAGGCGCTGCTCCGGACGCTGGAGGTGCTGCTGAGACGATCGATGGCCGGGCAGTACGCGCAGATGCAGGCGGAGCGCGCCGCCGAGGAGCAGGCCCGTCAGGAGGAGCGGGCGGCCTGGGAGCAGATCGGCGGGCAGCGCGGCTGATCCGGCAGCGCGGAGCGCGCCGCCAAAAAGGCTACCGATCCTCAGTCGCGCGCCGCCGCTCCGGACTCAGCGCCCCCGGCGCCCGATCTCCCTCGACCTCCAGCCGCGCGCGCTGCCACGCGATCATCGAGGCCGGATCGCGCAGATCCACCCAGTCCGGGGCGCGCTGCTGCGCCTCCAGCAGCCGCGCCTTCGCTTCGATGGTGCGGATCTCCAGGGATTGCATGGAGCGGCGGTGGTAGAGCCACGCGAGGAAGGCGCCGGTGGCGAGCGGAGCGCCGAACACGATGCCGACGATGAAGATGGCGGTCAGATCCATGGACGGGAGGATAACGGAAATTCAGCCGAGCCGGTAGAGCTGACCCGCCGGATCACCCGTCCGGACGAGCAGCGCGATCGGCACCCAGGCTGCAGCCGCGATGTCATCGGCGGGACGCCGGACGCCGCTCCCGGCGTCCCGCTGCTCCTCGCTGTAGTCTCCCCGCAGAGGATCGTCGGGCAGCAGCAGCAGCGGGAGCAGCGTCGTCTGGCTCTGATCGCAGAGGAGGAGGGCGCCCTGGATGTCCGGGTTCTGTGACAGCAGGCGCCGGGCGGCGGGGAGCGCGGCCTGGACGATCTGTTCGCGGTGGGGCGGACCCTGGTGGCAGAGGGATGACACAGAGACTCCAAAGGCGGGCAGAAGATACCCTGAGGTGCCGCGATCAGCCTGTCCATCGGCGGTCAGGTTCTGTCCAGGGCGGTCAGTTCTGTGCGGGGCAGTTAGACCGGGGCGGGGCTGTGAGCCGGATGAACGACGTATTCCCGATCCAGATCTACTACGAGGACACCGACCACTCCGGGCGGGTCTACCACGCCAACTACCTGAAGTACTTTGAGCGCGCCCGCGAGCACCTGCTCGGCATCGGCGAATTGGTGCGGCTCTACCGGGAGGAGGGGGTGGGTTTTGTTGTCTACAAGGCCGATCTCTCCTTCCGCGAGGGCGCGCAATTCGGAGAGCTGCTGGAGGTCCGCAGCAGCGTCCGGATCGAGAGCGACTACCGCGCCACCTTCCGCCAGGAGATCTGGCGCCCCGGCGGGCGGCTCCCGATGGTGGAGGGCGTCATCCAGCTCGTCACTGTCAACCGCGACCACCAGCTCATCCGCCTGCCGGAGCATGTGCGGCGCCTCAGCGCGGGCGGGGCCTGAGCCGGTGTCCGCTGCGCCGGGCTGCGACCCGTTCTTCATCGTCGGCACGGAGCGATCCGGCTCCAACCTCCTGCGGCTGATCCTCCACAGCCACCCGCGCCTCGCCATCCCGCACCCGCCGCACCTCATCCGCTACTTCCGCCCGCTCCAGCCGGGGTACGGCCTCGACGGCACGGTCAACGCCGGGTTCCTCCGGCTCGTCAGCGACGTCCGCCGCCTGCTCGATTGCCACATCTACCCCTGGGATGTCCCGGTGGACTGGGATCGCGTCGCGCAGGAGGCGCGGCCCCGCGACTGCTACGGCGTCCAGTACGCGCTCTACGCCCAGTACGCCGCCGCGAAGGGAAAGCCGCGCTGGGGCTGCAAGAGCACTTTTCTCATCGATTCGGTGCCGGAGATCCTCGGCCACCACCCCGGCGCGCGCTTCCTCTGGCTGGTGCGCGACCCGCGCGACGTGGCGGCCTCCTCGCGGCGCTCGGTGTTCTCCCCCTCCCACCCGCTGTTCTGCGCGGAGCTCTGGCGCGATCAGCAGGCGCTCGGGCTCCGGCGGGAGCGGGAGGCGCCGGCTGCCTTCCTGCGCGTCCTGTACGAGGATCTCATCGCTGAACCGGAGCGCGAGGTGCGCCGGATCTGTTCCTTCCTCCAGGAAGAATTCCACCCTGCGATGCTCCAGCACGAGCGCACCCCGGAGGCGAAGCGCTCCGGCTCGCTCTCGGAGTCCTGGGCCAACACCGCGAGGCCCATCCAGAAGGATCGGGCGGGCGGGTATAAGAAAGGTTTGTCTGCGGCGGAGATCGCGCTTGTGGAGATGGTGACCGCGCCTGAGATGGCGGCGCTCGGCTACGCCCCGGCGGGGCCCCCGCGCCAAACGCCGGTCGGGCGGCTGGAGCGGGCGCGCTACCGGCTGGCGGATCGGGCGGCGGATCTCCGCATCGAGTGGCGCTCCCTGCGGCGCGACAGCAACGTGTGGCGGCGGTGGCGGCGGGCGCTGCTCCTGCGGCGGCTCCGGTGGCGGCGGGGCGGGGCGGGGCCGGTGGACGGGGGAGAGCCGTGACCGTGCTGATCCTCTCAGCGTCGCGGGGCGGCTCCACGATCTTCAGCGAGGTGCTGCGGCGGCACCGGGGGCTGCGCCACCTGCCGGGCGAGGTCAACCCGATGCTCAGGCGGGCGGGGCTGTGCTTCCCGGCCCTGCCCGATGACGGCCTGAGCGCCGCCCACGCCGCCACCCCGGCGGCGGATCGCTTCTGCCGGGAGGTGCTGGCCCGCGCCGGGGGCTGGCCCGCGCCGGAGCGGCTGGATCGGGAGGTGTGGGCGCAGGACGCGCGGGAGCAGCTCGGCTGGCAGTGGCCGCAGCTCCCGATCCGGCTGGAGCAGGTGCGGGCTGCGCTGGACGGCGTCGATCCCTTCAGCGCCCCTGAGCATGCCACCCTGCAGATCCTCTCCCGGCTCCGCGCGCTGCACCCGGCGCTCGATCCGCGCATGTATGACATCGGCCCCGAAGGCGGCCCCGGGATCGGTGGTTCCGGCGGGGAGGCTGCCGGGTAACCGCTCCCGCCGCAATTGCCGCTCACCGAGGAGCCGCCCTTCCTGCTCCTCTCGCCCTGGGAGCGCCGATCCTCCGGGCCGCTCCTGCTGAAGACGCCGGCCAACGCCTTCCGGCTGGACTTTTTCCGCGCCCTCGTGGCTGCCGGTCAGCTCCCCGGCCCGCTCCGCCTGATCCACCTGCAGCGCAACCCGGCCTCGTCGATCAACGGGCTGCTCGACGGGTGGCGGTACCGCGCGGGGTTCCACGCCTGCTGCCTCCCGCCGGGGACGCTCGGAATCGGCGGCTACACGGAGCAGGTCGCAGGGGGCGATCAGTGGTGGAAATTCGACATGCCGCCGGGCTGGCAGGGCCTCCACCGGGCGCCGCTGATCGACGTCTGCGCGATGCAGTGGGCCTCGGCGCACCGGGCCGTCCTCGGCTGGAGGGCGGCGCACCCGGAGGTGGACTGCCTCCCGGTGCGCTTTGAAGACTTTTTGAGGGACATGCCGGGGGAGGTCGACCGGGTGCTCGGCTGGATCGGCTGCCCGGACCCGGCGATCAGCGCCGGCCTGCGGACGCCGCCGCCGCCCCGGATGTCCACCGGACGCCCGCGCCACCGCCGCTGGTTCGGGCGCTCAGGGGAGATCCTCCCGGCGCTCGCGTCGCCGGAGATCCGCGCGCTGATCGCTGACCTCGGCTACGACCGCCCCGGTTCTGCCGCGCCCGACGGCTGGATCTGAGGATGCGCCCCCCGCCGCCCGCTGCCCCGCCCTCCGCCCTCCCCTCCACCCTCGGCGGCCCCGGTTGGCTCCCCCGCGCCGGGAGCCTCGCGGACGATCTCGCCGCCGGGGCCCTCTGGCGCCGCGCCGGCTCCTGCTCGGAGGTGGCGGCGCTGCGGACGGTGCTGCTGGTCGAGCCGCCGGACTCGCTGGCAGCGGTCAGCGATCCGGGCGCGATGCTGATGCTGGAGCGCGTCGATCTGTCGAAGATCCGCGCCGAGTATGAGGGCCTCTGCGCCGCCTTCGCCGCCGAAGGGGTCGGGGTGCTGCGCTACCGCGCCGATCCCGCTGATCCCGCCGATCCCGGCTCTGCCCTGCCGGGCGCCCCGCCCAACCTCATCTTCGCCCGCGATCTGCTCTGGATGACCCCGGAGGGCGCGATCATCGGGCGCATGGCCGCCGCGCAGCGCGCCGGAGAGGAGCGCCACGCCCTGCGCGCCCTCGCCCTCGCGGGCATCCCCGTCCGCGCCGCCATCGGCGGCAGCGCCTGCTTCGAGGGGGCCGACGCGCTCTGGCTCTCCCCGGAGGAGGTGCTGATCGGACTGAAGCGCACCGACGCCGCCGCCCTCGATCAGCTCCGCGCCCTGTTCCCCGCGCTGCGCTTCCGCGCCCACCCCGTCCCCCCCGCCGCCCAGCACCTCCTCGGCGTCCTCGCCCCGGTCGCCCCCGGCCTCGCCCTGCTGCACCCCGACGCCGATCCGGGGCTGCGCGCGCTGCTCGCCGCCCGCCGCGTCCGCGCCGTCGCCCCTGATCCCGGCGAACAGACCCGCCGCCGCGCGATGAACGTCGTCGCCCTCGGCGGAGGTCGCGTGCTGATGCCCTCCGGCTGCCCGGTCACCCGGCGTCGGCTGGAGGCGGAGGGGTGCCGGTGCGTGGAGGTGGAGGTTGAGAATTACCTGCGCGCCGCAGGAGGGCCGGGATGCCTGACAGGGATCCTCTGGCGAGAGGGATCTGCTTCTCTGTTCCCTTGACAAGTCCCGCGCTGTCGGTGAGAATGCGCGCTGCTGTGCCTGCGTCGCAGAAGCAGCCGGGTTGCTGACCCGTTCACCGCACCGCCCTCGCTGAGGGCACAAGAGGAGATGCCATGAAGTTCCTGAAGCCCGTCTTCGCCCTGCTCGCCGCCCTCACCCTGACCTCTGTTGTCGTTGCCTGCAACGGTGGCAAGGACTCCGCCGAGGCGGCCGAGTGAATCAGTCGGCCCCGCTGTCCCGGTAATTACCGGCAGCAGGCCGCAGGGTACGACCAGGGTCGTACTCACCAGCGCCCGATGGGAACCCATCGGGTTCTGTGTTTTTCCCCCGTCGCCCGGGCTACCTGCGGCTCCGCACCCGGACCGGCACCGGCACCGGCACCGGCGGGTTCAGCACGCTGTCGAGCCAGTGCGTGATGCGGTCACGAAGCTCGTCCAGCGGGGAGGGGCCTCTCTTCTGTTCGGGTGCCTTCTCGCTCATCCGGACCTCCCAAATGACTGCAGCGGCAGCCACAATCATACTATAGCTCCGGTACGGTCCAAGACGAGAGGGATTTGACACGAATGATCACGGCGCACCGCACAGGCGATCTCCTCTGTCTGCTGATGTACGCCGCGATCAGCCTCACCACGGTCAACGCCGCCGGGCCGGTCGGTGAGGTCATCCTCTCCGGCTGGCTGGCCCATCCGCCGGAGGCGCGGCTCCTCCCCGACGATCCGGAGGCCGGCGTCCACCGCGCCGGGCCGCTCACCGCCCGGATGACCCGCCCGGTGGAGAGCCTGGAGCTCCAGGTGGGCGCGCAGACCGTCAGCCTGCCGATCGCGGTCAACGCCTACACCGGCGGCCCGCCCGACTGGCCTGCCCGGCTCGCCACCGCGATCCACCCCGCCGCCGGGCCGTGGGTCGCGCCGGTGCTGGGGGGCGCGCTGCTGCTGCTGGCGCGGCGCTTCCTCCGCTTCCACGGGTCGGAGGGATCGGCGCTCGGGGTCGGGCTGCTGCTGGCGACGGACTGGGGCTTCCACTTCTACCGGAAGCTGCTCGGCGGGACGGAGGTGCTGCTGCTGGCGGCGCTGCTGCTGCTGGTCTGGTCGCTGTGGAGCCGCCGCTGGCGGAGCGGCGTCCACGGGACATGGGCGATATCCATCGCCGTCGGCCTCGGGCTGCTGGCGAAGATCACCTTCATCGCCCCTCTGCTCGCCGTCGGCCTCGCCACCCTGCTCACCCGCTGGGATCGCGACGCCCTGCTCCCGCCCGCCCCGGTGCGCCCGCTGCCGCTGCTCCTGCCGCCGCTCCTGCTCCTGTCGCCCCTCGCGATCTCAGCGATCCACCACGCCCTCGCCGATCTGCCGCCCCTGCCCTCCCACGACCACGCCGGGCTTCAGCTGGGCCGCCTGCTCTCCGGCTGGAGCGGCGACAGCATGGCCCGCGAGTCCATCGCCAACCTCGCCGCCTTCCTCCAGAACCCCGCCTCCTCCCTCGCCGCCGCCTGGGGCTGCCCGCAGATCCCGGTCTTCTCCCCGCTCCGCGCCCTCGGCCACACGATCACCCTCCTCGGCACCGCCCTCGCGTGGCGCGCCCGCCAGAAGACCCCCGCCGACGCCCTGCTCCGCTTCCTCTCCCTCGCCCTGCCCCTCTGCCTCCTCCTGATCACCGCCCTCAACCGCGACCTCCACCACCTCGCCCAGACCACCGTCTTCCTCGCCCTCCTCACCGCCCTCGCCGCCGCCCGCCTCGCCGCCGCCGCCGCCCCGCGCCCCCTCCGCGCCCCGGTCACCGCCCTGCTCCTCCTCCCCCACCTCCTCGCCGGGTACTCCTCGCTCCAGGAGACAGACGCCCTCATCGCCCAGAGCCCCGTCCCCACCTTCACCCGCGCCGGTCAGGAGCAGATCGCGAAGATCGTCAAGGACAACCTCCGGCCCGGTGAGATCCTCTACGTCGTCGACTATGAGAGCTATGGGATGCTCGAATATCGGCTGCCGGATCAAAAGATTGTTCATCTGTGGCCCGCAGCGGCCCGGAAGGCAAAACCGGCGCAATTGCTCGCGGCGATGAAGGGGGGCACGTTCCTCGTCGTGCGGGCGTCGGCGCCGTTCATCTACAATTGGCACCCGGCGGGGAAACAGTTGGAGGGGGTGGAATTGATCGGGGAGGGGGAGGGGGTGGAGCTGTATCGGGTGGAGTGAGTAAACACGGGTTTGGGAGGCACACGCTGCGCTAGGCACAGAGGACACAGAGGAAAGGCAAAAGGCGAAAGGCAGGATCACGGCGACACGGCGGCACGGCGAAAGGCAAAAGGCAAAAGGCAGCGGGGAGAGTGGAGGGAAAGAGGCAGGGGGCTTCGCCTGAATGTAGCTGGTTTTTTAGAGACGATATGGTCTGTCTGAAATCCCTGCTTCCCAGGGCCAAACGGGCCTATCAGGAATTCTGTGTAACTGCCGCAGTGGGCCGAACGGACATGGTGTGAACTCAGACCGGCATCCGGTCAGGGAAGTGTATCACGAATTGCTGGAACATGTAACCCCAGTTGTGCACGGGCTTCGTCCATTTCTTCTCCATCTGCTTCACCGTCACGTACAGAACCTTCAGCGCTGAACGCTCCGTCGGGAAGTGTCCCCGGTTCTGCACGCTCCTCCGGAACTGGCTGTTCACTGACTCGATCGCGTTCGTCGTGTAGATCACCTTCCGGATCTCCTCGGGGTACGCCAGGAATGGCTTCACCTCCTCCCACCGACGCCTCCACATCTGTCCCAGCGTCGGGTATCTCTTCCACCTCTCCTCAAACGCATCCAGCCCGCGCAACGCCTGCTCTTCCGTCGTCGCCGTGTAGATCTTTCGCAGATCTGCCGCCATCTCCTTCCGCTCTTTCCATGACACCAACTCCAGCGTGTTCCGAACCAGGTGCACCACGCAGGTCTGAACCACCGCTTTGGGGAACGTCGCCCGCCACGCCTCGGGAAAGCCTTTCAGCCCGTCCATGCAGCCGATCAGGATGTCCTGCACCCCACGCTGCCGCAGCTGATTCAGCACATTCAGCCAGAACTTTGCCCCTTCCGCCGAATCTACCCACATCCCCAGCAGCTCCTTGTGGCCATCCGCCTTCAGGCCCAGCGCGACGTAGACCGTCCGGT
>JBEIQZ010000844.1:0-1600 GCA_040376255.1 Alphaproteobacteria bacterium | reverse complement strand
CGGCGCGGCAGGGAGCGGCGCGGCGGGGAGCGGCGCGGGTACGACAGGCGCGGGCGTGGCGGGCGGTGCGGGCGCGGACGGGCCGGAGCCGATCGCGATCATCGGGTATGCGTGCCGGCTGCCCGGGGCGGCGGACGCCGGGGCGTTCTGGGAATTGCTGCGGGAGGGCCGGGACGCGATCCGCGAGGTGCCGCCCGACCGATGGGATCTCGACCGCTGGTACGATCCTGATCCGGGGCGCGCGGGGAAGATGTACAGCCGCCACGGTGGCTTCATCGACGGCATCGATCAGTTCGACCCCGGCTTCTTCGGCATCTCCCCGAAGGAGGCCGCCGAGATGGACCCGCAGCAGCGCATCCTGCTGGAGCTCGCCTGGGAGTCGCTTGAACACGCCGGGCAGTCGACCCCGGCGCTCAACGGCAGCCAGACCGGCGTCTATATGGGGATCTGCGCCTCGGAGTACCATACGCAGGCGATCCAGGACCCGGCCCGGATCGGGCCGTACTCCCTCACCGGCGTCTCCCACAGCGTCGCAGTGGGGCGCATCTCCTACTGGCTGGGCCTTCAGGGGCCGAACTTCCCCATCGACACCGCCTGCTCGTCGTCGCTGGTGGCGGTGCACCTCGCGATGCAGGCGTTGCGGGCGGGGGAGTGCACGCTTGCGCTGGCGGGCGGGGTGAACGCGCTGCTGCTGCCCGAGACGACGGTGGGCTTCTGCCGGTTGCGTGCGCTGTCTCCCGGCGGGCGGTGCCGGTCGTTCAGCGAGGAGGCCGACGGCTATGTGCGCGCGGAGGGCGGGGCGACGGTGGTGCTGAAGCGGCTGTCGGACGCGGTGCGGGACGGGGACACGATCCGTGCGGTGCTGCGGGGCTCTGCGGTGAACCAGGATGGGCGGTCGGCGGGGCTGACGGCGCCGAACGGGCCGGCACAACAGGCGGTGTTGCGGGAGGCGTTGCGGCAGGCGCGGCTGGAGCCTGGAGACATCGATCTGATAGAGGCGCACGGGACGGGGACGCCGCTGGGGGACCCGATAGAGGTGCAGGCGCTCGGTGCGGTGTACGGAGCAGGGCGTGAGATGGGCGCGCCGCTGATGCTGGGGTCTGTGAAGTCGAACATCGGGCACACGGAGGGAGCGGCGGGGGTTGCGGGGCTGCTGAAGGTGGTGCTGTCGCTGGAGGCGGGGGAGGTTCCAGCGACGTTGCACGCGGAGCGGCTGAACCCGAGGATCGGGTGGGAGGGGCTGCCGATCCAGGTCGTGCGGGCGCGGACGGCGTGGGCGGGCGGACAGGCAGGCGGGGAGGCGGGCGGGGCAGAGGGACAGGCGCGGCGGCTCCGGCGTGCGGGGGTGAGCAGCTTCGGCTTCTCCGGGACCAACGCCCATGTGATCGTCGAGGAGGCGCCGGTGGTGCGCCCCTCATCCGGCCCTGCGGGCCACCTTCTCCCCGGCGGGGAGAAGGGACGTGAGGTACGGGAATCCGGCGGGGAGAAGGGACGTGAGGCACTGGAAGCCGGGGCGCCGGAGATGTTCGGGATCTCGGCGCGGACGGCGGGCGGGCTGCGGCGGGTGGCGGCGGGGCTGGCGGCGTGGCTGCGGGCGCGG
>JBEIQZ010000349.1:0-6722 GCA_040376255.1 Alphaproteobacteria bacterium | reverse complement strand
TGTCCTCTTCGATCTGGACGGCACGCTCGCCGACACGCTCGCTGACATCGCCGCCGCCCTCAACGCGGCGCTCGGGCGGCACGGGCTAAGGGGCCGACCAAAAAGCCCGGCATCGACGGCGCGCTCGCGGCGGCGTTCGGGACCTCGATGGAGGGGCTGGAGGCGGGCTTCGGGCAGGACGCTGACAACAAGGCGATCAACGCCCGCGCCAGCACCCGTGGCCGGAAGATGTCCTTCCGAAGCGACGTGAAGATGGACGAAAAGAACGGCGAGGCGATGGAGATCCTCGGCCATGAGGTCGCCCACGCGCTCGCCGGGGGCGGCTCCGGCAAGACGCCGGTGGACATGCCCGGCGATCGCGGGGAGTCCGCCGCAGACGCCGCCGGGAAGGGCTTCCGCCGCTGGGCTGAGCAGGGGTTCGAGGGGCCGGCCCCCTCCCTCCGCCCCGCGACCGGCGGCGATGCGGCGGTCCACCGCTACGCCACCACCGCCAGCGCGATCAGCGGCTCCCCCTCGCTCCGCAACGGGAGCCGGGGCGACGCGGTCAAGACGCTCCAGTATGTGCTGAACACCGCCCACGGCGAGCGCCTCAGCGTCGACGGCATCTTCGGCCGCTACACTGAGGCCGCCGTCATCCGGTACCAGCGCGCCCACGCCCTCGCCAGCGACGGCGTCGTCGGCCCGATCACCGCGCGCGCCCTCCAGGGCGGCGGCGCCTCCAGCGGCTCCGGCTCCTCCGGTACCTCCGGCTCCTCCGGCACCTCCACCGCCCAGCTCACCGGGAACCCCTCGCTGAAGATCGGCTCCGGCGGAGCGCTCGTCCGCACGCTCCAGTCGATGCTCAATACGTATGGCGCGCGGCTGACGGTGGACGGCGACTTCGGCCCGGTCACCCAGGCGGCGGTCATGGCCTTCCAGCGCGCCAACGGCCTCACCGTGGACGGGGTGGTCGGCCCGCAGACGGCGGGCTGTCTGACCGGCGGCCACGCCCACAGCGTCACCTCCAGCAGCAGCGGCGGCGGCAGCACCGGCGGCGACACCGGCCCCGAGCCGGAGAGCGTCACCGAGTGGCGCGAGCGCCTGCTGAGCGCCGCCGCCACCCACCTCGGCGCGCTCTACTGGTACGGCGCGGACGGCCCGACCTACTTCGACTGCTCCGGCTTCGTCCTCTACGTCATGCGGCAGGACACCAACCTCATGTCCTGGGGCGACGACAACGCCCACGGCATCATGAACCGCCTCCCCAGCACCAACAACCCGGAGAAGGGCGATCTCGTCTTCTTCTGGAGCGGCGGCACCGTCGAGCACGTCGAGATGGTCACCGGCAACGGCTCAGGCACCATCGGCGCCGGGGGCGGCGGGCGCACCACGCGCGGCGACAACCCCAACGCCAAGGTCAAGTGGGACACCTGGAGCTCGGACAGCCGCTCCCACACCTTCGGCTCAGTGCGCGGCCTGATCGACGCCAGGCTGAGCTGATCAGTACTGGACGACCTCGGCCTTCGCCACCACATCCTGCGACCAGCCTTCAAAAAACTGCTGCTGGCGCACGCGGAGGAGCTGGGCGCGGATCATGCCCTTCTGGGCGTCGAACTCCTCGCGCTTCGGCTCGGTGCGCGAGGCCAGCGAGACGACGTAGGACAGCCCCCGGATCTCGAAGACCTTGGGGAACACCGTCCCCGGCGCGGCGTCCGGCAGCAGCGCGAGGATCTCCGCCTCTGCGCCGAGGGTCGGGATCTCGCCGCCGCCGAGCGCGAACGGGCCGGTGGTCTCCACCACGAGGTTGCGCGGCAGGAGCTGATCCGCCGGAGGGCCCGCCTGCGTCCAGGCTGAGATCAGGTTCCCGGCGAACTCCGCGACGGTCTTGCCCACCCGCTCCTCCTTGAGGAGGTTGGTGGCGATGTCCGGCGTCGCCTCCTGAAGCGTGATCTTCTTCGCCTCCTCGATCTTCTCGACGAACAGGATCTCCAGCCCGCGACCGGTCTCGAACACCGCGCTGACCTTCCCCACGCCCGCCGCGTCCGCCGCCGCGATCTCCGCCGCGTCGAACTGGGCGCCGGGGCGCATCCCCAGGCCGCCGCCGCTGGAGGCGGTAAGATCCTCGCTGTAGCGCTTCGCCAGATCGGCGAAGTCCGCGCCGCCCGCCGCGAGCGCCTGGATCTCCGCCGCCTTCTTCGCGAGCGCCGTCTTCGCCGCCGCCTCCGCCTCCGGCGTGTCGCCGCCGATGTCGCTGCGGAGCAGGATCATGCGGAGCTGGTAGCGCCGGGGGATGTCGTAGAAGCGGTTGAGGTCGCGGTTGTAGCGCTCCTCGATCTTTGCCGCGTTGGCGGTGGCGAAGGCGTCGCGCTCGGCGTCGGTGACGGTGATGTCGTTGAGGAAGTTCGGCGGGGAGAGCCGCACGAACTGCAGATCCACCTGCGTCTGGCGCCGCTTGTACCAGGCGAACGCCTCCTCGTCGGACACCGTCACGCCCTCCCCGATCAGCGTCATCATCTTCATGAACAGCAGATCCCGGCGCACCGAGGCCGCGTAGCTGCCCTCGCTGTAGCCCGCGTTGCGGAGGCGCTGCTTGTAGAGCTTCTCGTCAAACTTCTTGCCGGTGGACTCGTCGCCGGAGGCGAACGCCTCGTCCTTCAGGATGTTCCGGCGCACCTCCTCCTCAGAGACGTACAGCCCCAGCCGCGCCGCCTCCTGCAGCAGCGCCTCCTGCTTGATCAGCTCCTGCTCCACCTGCGCCTTGATCTGCAATTGCTGCTCGTCGCTGGTGGCGTTGGCCTGGCGGAGCGCGCCCCGGTAGACGCGCATGAACTCGTCGCGGGTGATCGACTCGCCGTTGACGGTCGCCACGATGCTGCTGTCGACGGGCGCGTCATTGGAGCCGCCCACCCCCCAGAACAGGAAGGTGAACAGCACCACCCCCAGCATGATGCGGATAAAGGTGCTGTCCGTCGCGTTCCGGATGCGATCAAGCATATTCTACCTTTCCTTAGATCAGAAGCGGGGCGCACTAACCTGTGGTGCGCATTTCATCTACCCCGCGCCTGCCCCTGCGCCTATCCGCGCCACCAGCTTGACAGGACGGTGCGCGTGAACCGCACGCCGTAGCGCCAGTTTGTCCCCTTGCGGCTCTCGCCGTGGATGCGCGGGAGGATGGTGATCGGCACCTCCTGGATGCGGAGGCCGGCGCGGGCGGCCTCGATGATCGTCTCGGCGGTGTGGTGCCGATCCTGGATCAGCCGCAGCCGCGAGAGCCGATCCAGCCGGAAGGCGCGGTAGCCGCTGGAGCAGTCGGTGATCGGGCGGCCGGTCAGGAAGGACAGGATCGCGTTGAACACCCGGATGCCGAGCGCCCGCACCGCCTCATGCCCGACCGACTGGCCGAGGTTGCGGCTCCCGATTGTGAAGTCCGCCTGATCCTGCTGGAGCGGCGCGAGCAGCGTCGGCAGATCCTCGAACCGGTGCTGGCCGTCGGCGTCCATCGTCACCACGAACCGCGCCCCCAGCCGCCGCGCCACCGCGAACCCGACCTGCAGCGCATGCCCGCCCCCGACGTTGATCGGCGTCTTCACCGGGAGCGCCCCGTGCGCCGCCGCCACGCCCACCGTGTCGTCCTCAGAGCCGTCGTCCACCACCACGATCCGCACCGACATCCCCAGGCAGGTCGTCGGCGCCTCCGGCAGCACCTTCGCGAGGTTCTCCGCCTCGTTGAGCGCTGGCATGATCAGGATGACATCTGCGGGCCGCCGATCCGCGCCCTCCAGCCCCTCCTGCACCGCCATGTTCCGCAGCAGCCCCAGCAGCCGCAGCCGCGTCTCCGAGAGCTGCCCCTGCACGAACAGCAGCCAGCCCGACAGCCCCAGCACCGCGAACACCAGCAGCGAGGTGATGCGGGCGAGCTGCCCCTCAAAGCCGGTCAGCGCCGTGAGGATGTTCGCCGCATCCGGCCACACCGACACGAGGAGCAGCCCCGCCGAGATCGGCCATCCCAGCGACTCGATCCGCCCCAGCAGGACGGCCCGCCTCCGGCGGCTGATCAGGGAGGCCAGGACGAGCAACGCGCAGACGATGCCTGCGATGCGGAGCGGAGAGATCAAGAAGGCACCTCAGTCTAAAACAGCCCCCCCAGGCTCGCCGGATCGCCGAAGGCGCCGCGACGGTAGCGCCGGGGCTGCCCATTCTCATCCAGCGCGCGCCCGGTGTCCAGATCAAAACCGGCGCCGTAGATGTGGACGGACACAGTCTGCGGCCCGTCGCGGTCGGTGCTGACCCGGTGCCAGTCTGACCACGGCGGCCCGAACGCCTGCCCGCCCCCCGCGCCCATATAGCCGGAGCGGCAGAGCGTCGGCCGCCCGCCGATCTCCTGCCAGTCCTCCACCGACAGCGCCCCGCGCAGGATGAGGAACATCCCCCAGGTGTCGTGGGCGTGGACGCCGCCGGTGTAGCCGCGCGAGAACACGTCGAGCTGCAGGTTGAAGCGCCCCGCCGGGTCGGCGTGGATCAGGTAGCGCCCGTAGGGGACCTCCTGATCGCTGATCCGGATCGCGCGCGCCGCCGTCAGCAATTCCTTGAGCAGCGCCGCGCCGCCCTCGACGGTGAAGGGGGTGAAGCCCGCAGCGGCGGCGGCCACCGGGGCGATCAGGGGGCGGAGGGGGAGCATCGTCGTATGGTCGCTCATGGGATCTCCCGGGTGGCCCCGTCCGTGAGGCGGAGCGGCTGGCAGGTGTAGACGCGCCAGCGCTCAGGCCGGGGCTCGGCCATCGTACAGGCAGCCGCGAACTCAGGATCCTTCATCAGCTTCAGCTTCTGGTTCTCCCTGATCACGAACAGGTCTGTGCCGGATTCTCCGAACATCACGCGCAGATCGCGCAGCGTCGTCGCGTTGTACAGCCCGTCGTAGCCGATGCCGTCGGTGAGCGCGGCGAGCTCCTGCGCGAGCGAGGAGGCGACCCGCAGATCGGGGTCGCGCCGCCGCTGATCCCGCAGGTACTTCACGATGGCCGCCTGATCCTGGCGCTCGGTGACGCTGAGGCGGAGCTGTCCGTACTGCTCGGCGCTGCGCTGGGCGAGGGTGTGGACAGAGGAGAACAGCAGGAACACCGCGATGATCTGGGGGATTCCCCGGCGCTGCACCAGCCAGCCGTAGGCGAGCAGGAACAGCAACATGCAGGGGATCGCATGCCGCAGCGCGAAATTCCACTCGGTGAAGTTGTCCTTGTGGAGCACGTGGATCGAGGCGAACCACATCCAGGCGCTCCCGATCAGGAACAGCCACCAGCCCTCCTCCGGGCTCAGGCCGCCGCGCAGCCGGTGGATCAGCCGCCCGACCGGGCGCTCCCCGCCCCGCCAGCGCCGCGCGATCTCCGCCGCTCCGGCCACCAGCATCACCGGCAGGTTCCAGTAAAAAGCGGCGAACTGGTTGAAGTAGGAGTATTTGCCCGACTCCTTGAACGCGATGGGGAAGCCCTTCGCCCGATCCAGCGCCCACTCCAGCAGCGTGTCGTGCTGCATCAGCAATTCCAGCTTCGGCAGCGCCGCGCTCATCTGGAACGACTCGAACCGGATCATCTCGCGCACTGCGAGGCCCGGCACGAAGGTCCGCAGGTGGAGCCACTGCGGCAGCAGCACCAGCGCGAACCCCGCCCACGAGGCCAGCCCCGCCAGCAGCGTCCCGCGCCGCCCCTCCCGCACCAGCCCCAGCCGCAGGATCATCCCCAGCCCGAAGCCCGCCGCCGCCACGATCATCTGCGAGCGGCAGAGCAGCAGCAGCCCCAGCCACGCCCCCGCCTCCAGCCCGCGCAGCGCGGTCGGCGCGGTGAAGCAGGCCCGCACCCGCAGCAGGAAGGCGAAGAACAGCGTGAACGCCAGCCCCTCGGTGTAGGGCTTCGAGGTGTGCTCCAGGTACTCCGGGTTCAGCGCCAGCAGCAGCGCCAGCAGGTGACCCCCGTGCGGCACGTCGCTCATCGGGATCACCGGGCGATCCCACACCTGTCGGCCCCAGCGCCACGCCAGCACCAGGGAGCAGAAATAAAAGAACGTCGGCAGCCACACCGCGACCAGCGGCAGCGGGGCCAGCCGCGCCGCCAGCCCGAGCATGCGCGGCCAGAGCGGCTGCACCGGGCTCTGCCAGGGCAGGTCAGGGAGGCTCGCGTGGTAGAGCGATGCGTCGGTCAGCAGCCCGTCCCCGTCGCGGACATGCCCGGCCAGATCCAGGTAGTAGCTGCCGTCGATCCCGAACTCATCGACGTGTCCGTTGAGCCAGAATTTCAGCCCGAGCAGCCCGGCCAGCATCAGCCCGAACAGGATCGCCTGCGCGCGGCGCAGGGCGGCGTCCGGCGCCCGGTCGTCCGGCTGCGCGTCCTGACGGCGATCCGCGTTCATGTCCAGCCCGCGAGGCTGCCTGAGATGCATCCGCCGATCCGCGCCAGCGCCCCGTCCACCCGCGCCTCCGGCTCGTACCAGGGGACGCCGAAGCGCAATTGCTGAAGCTCCACCCCGGTCGGCGTGCGCCCCTTTATGCACTTCACATGCACCCGCGCCGCCTCCAGGGCCCGGTAGAGCGGGTACGGATCGCGATCCGGGAAGCGGACGGTGCAGATGCCCTCCAGCGACACCGGCTCCGGCGACCACACGCCTGGCCGGGCCGGGGCGGCGAATTCATGCCGCACGCCCGCCGCAGCGAGGAGCCGGTGCAGCCCCGCCGCCAGCCGATCCGCCCGCCGCGC
>JBEIQZ010000193.1:0-9790 GCA_040376255.1 Alphaproteobacteria bacterium | reverse complement strand
CGGCTTTCCCCTCATCCGTCAGCCTCCGGCTGCCACCTTCTCCCCGTGCCGGGGCGAAGGGACGGCATTCTTCTCGATTCGATATCAGTTGCTGGCGAAGCTGGTCCAGCCTTCCGTCCAATTGTCGGTGTCGTCGAAGGCGCCGACGTAGGGGACGCTCTCAAAGAAGCTGCCGGAGGGGGTCATCCCGGCGGTGAGGAGCGCGGAGCCGGCGGTGAGGCGGAAGTCGGGGGCGGTGAGGTTGGTCGGGGCGGCGATGTCGCTGCCGGAGATCGCCTCGTTGCCTGTCCCGCCGTCAAAAACCTGCTCCTCGGTGATGGTCTCCGTCTCCTCGGGATCGTCCTCGAAGGTGACGTCGCAGGCCATCTTCAGGTGCATGAGGCTGAGATCGCCGGTGGTGAAGTGATCGAAGGTCTCCTGATCGCGGATGGCGAGGCAGCCGACCGACCAGTCGGTGCTGAGGACGCTGTAGAGGTGACCGGCGGTGCCGTGGCGGAGCAGGACGCTGAAGTTGTCTTCCGCGACCGCCTCTGAGCCGATGAGGGTGATGTTGGAGACGGTGGGCATGGAGTTCGGGGCGGCGGTGTAGTCGTCGCCGTTGTTGTCGGCCTCGATGCCGTTGTTGCCCGCGTCGGTGTGCTGCTGGACGACGGCGAACTGGAGGTTGCCCGACCAGCCGAGATCCCAGTCGATCCCGTCATCGCCGGGGCCGGTGACGACGAGGTGGCTCAGGCTGACCGCGCCGCCGAAGATCTCCATGCCGTCGTCGAGGTTCATGTGGATCTGGACGTGATCGATGCTGGTGGCGCTGCCGACGCCCTGGAGCGAGAGGCCGTTGATCTCGTTGTCGGGGCTGATCTCGATTCCGCCGTACTCGATGCGGACGTAGGAGAGGGAGCCGCTGTTGTCGGCGGGGTCGCTGCCGCCGTAGATGCCGGTGCCGCCCTCGCCCTCGGCCTCGCACTCAGGGTTCCCGTCGGTGCAGGCGTTGATCGGCGCGCGCCCGTTGAGCACGAGGCCGCCCCACTGGCCCCGACCCCGGCTGCCCACGGCCTGATCGGAGGTGAAGACGACGGGGGAGGTCGCGGTCCCGCGCGCGTCGATCTGCGCGCCACGGTTGATCACCAGGAAGCCGGTCGAGGCGCTCTCGCCGTACACGGTGGTCCCGGCCTCGATCGTCAGCACGGGGGAGGCGGTGCCGTCGCCGATCTGCACGCCGCCGCGCAGCAGCCACGCCTTGTCGGCGGTCAGGGTCATGCTCTCGGTGTAGATGCCGGTGAGGACGCAGGCGCCGCCCTCTTCGACGCAGTCGGCGGAGGTGCCGGTGTCATCGGTCGCGTTGGAGTCATCGGTGGCGTTGGAGTCGTCGGTGGCGCTGGAGTCCTTGCCGTCGGTGCAGGCGGTCGTCCAGAGGGCGGTAGACAGGATCATCCAGAAGAGAGGACGTTGAGAAAAACGCATGGTATATCCTTGGATAGTCTGGAAGAAGCTCGGCGCACCGAATCTATCCCGGACATACCGATCCTCCTGCGACAACTCAGTGAGGCTTCGGGGCGCAGCGACGCCGGCCCGTCGCACAGGTGACAGTCGCAGGCGGCAGGCAACGGTGAGGTGACAGACGCCGCACAGCTCAGCCGTTTCAGCTCAGCGGGGCGGGATCAGCTCAGCGGGATCAGCTCAGCGGGATCAGATCGCGCCGACGGATCGGATCCAGGCGTCGAGGAAGATCAGCGTCCACACCTTCACGTCCGTCCCCGGCTGCTGCATCTGGCGGAGCAGGGTGTCGATGGCGCCGGGGAGGAACAGGCGGGCGCGATCCTGGCGCAGCGCCTCGGCCTGCGCCTGCATGAACGGCTGGAGCGGCCCCTCGAACCAGCGGCGCCACGGGCCGGGCAGCACGCGCTTGGGGCGGTTGACCAGCGACCGGCCCAGCACCGGCTTCAGCAATTCGCGCAGCGGCCACTTGGTGATCGCGCCGCCGCCCTGCCGCCGCACCTTCCAGTCCCCCGGCAGCCCGGCGCAGAAGGTGACGAGATCCCGATCCAGCAGCGGCTCGCGCAGGCTCAGCCCTGAGAGCGAGGCGGCCAGCCCCGAGCGCGCCAGCCCGTCCTCGGCCATGCGCCCGCGCAGCCAGGCGTGGAGGATCTCGTTGATCGGGTCGGAGATGACCTCGCGGTAGAAGGGTTCGAGGCAGCTCTGGCGGACGCCGGGGCGCACCCAGCCGGGATCGCGGATCAGCAGGGAGCGGGCGTCGCGGTCGAAGATCTGGAGGCCGCCGATGCGGCGGGCGAGGCCGACCGGGAGCGTGGGGTCGTGCAGTTCGGGGCGTCGGCTGCCGAAGGCGCTGGCGGCGACGGCCCGCAGCGGGCCGGGCAGGCGCGCGAGCAGGCGCGAGAGCGGGAGCTGTGCGGCGATGGCGCCGACCATCCGACCGCCGAAGATCTCGTCCCCGCCGTCCCCCGACAGGATCACGTCGACGTGCTGGCGGGCCGCGTCGGCGAGCAGCAATTGCGGGATGGCGGCGGGATCGGTCACCGGCTGATCCGATCCCGCCGCGATGCGCCCGAACGCCTCCTGGTAGGCGGCGGGGCTGATGCGGACGACCTCGTGCCGGGCGTGGAGCAGGTTGGCCACCCGGCCCGCGTAGGGGATCTCGTCGTCCTCGGCGTCCTCGATGCCGACGGTGAAGGTGTGGATCGGGCCGAGCCGCGCCGCGACCGCGCTGAGCGCGCTGGAGTCCAGCCCGCCCGACAGGAACACGCCGACGCGCTCCTTGCCGGAGGCGCGGGCGGCCACCGAGCGGTTGAGCCGCCGCTCCAATTCGGCCAGCGCGTCGGCGTCGACCGGGTGGCGCGTGTACGGCGCGCAGTAGCGCACCTGGAACCAGGGCTGCATCGAGACGCGCAGGCTGTCAGCGCCCCGGCTGTCCTCCCGCGACGGCTGCCCGCCCGCCTCCAGGTGGTGACCGGCGGGGAGCGACTGGACGTCGCGGAGCAGCGTCCGGGGCGCGTGGACGTAGCGGAAGGACAGGTACTCAGCGAGGTTCTCCCGCGCGAGGTCGCGGCTCACCCAGGGCAATTGGAGCAGCGGGCGGAGCTGCGAGCAGAAGGCGATCTGCGGGCCCTTCTGCGCGAAGAACAGCCGCCGGATGCCGAAGGGATCGCGCAGCAGGTGGAGCGCGCCGGTGGTGCGGTCGAGGATCGCGGCGACCCACGCCCCCTCGAAGCGGGCGAGCGCGTCGATGCCCTGGCCGGGCCGCTGCTGCTCCCAGGCGGTCAGCAGCGACTCGGCGGCGGAGAGGCCGGTCCCGGGGCAGCGGTCGAAGCGCCCCGCGAGCGCCACGATTGTCTTCGGGGAGGCGGCGAGCGTGGAGCGGCTCCGGGCCGCCAGCAGCGCCCCCCCTGAGCCGGTGGCCCCCGCCGCATGCGCCGCGACGCTCACGCCGGTCGCGCCCTCCTCGACGAAGCGCCGATCCGCCTCGTCCGGCTGCCGGTGAAGGTGGAAGACGCCTGAGATGCCGCCCATGATGCCGTCCTCCTGTGGGGCGCTCCGGACAACCGCCTGAGCGCGTGGTGGACAGTGCAGGTAACCGGTGCGACCGGCCGGCGGCAGATCGTGGCGGCAGGCGCCGTGCAGGCAGCGGAGCAGATCGGTTACGCTGCCGGACGAACCGGGGATACGAGTGGCCCTTCAGATCTATGATCTCGTCAAGCTGGCCGTGGAGCGGCGGGCATCTGACATCCATATCGCGGCGGGCGAACGCCCTGCGCTCCGGATCGACGGCGAGATCCAGCGGCTCAACGCGATGCCGGTGCTGGGCGCCGACGACGCGAAGCGGGCCGTCTACTCGATCATGAAGGAGAAGTACCGCACCCAGTTTGAGAACAACCTGGAGACCGACTTCGCGGTGAGCTTCAAGGGGCTGTCCCGCTTCCGCGTCAACGTGTTCACCCAGTCGCGCGGCGTCGGCATGGTGCTGCGCCAGATCCCGTCGCGCATCCCCACCATGGAGCAGCTCGGCCTGCCGCCGATCTTCGAGCGCATCGCCACCTACTCCAAGGGGCTGGTGCTGGTGACGGGGCCGACGGGTTCGGGCAAGTCGACGACGCTCGCGGCGGTGATCGACCACATCAACCGCACCTGGGCGGGCCATATCCTGACGGTCGAAGACCCGGTGGAGTTCGTCCACCCGCCGCAGAAGTGCATCATCAACCACCGCGAGATCGGCACCGACACAAAGAGCTTCTCCACCGCCCTCCGCTCGGCGCTCCGCGAAGACCCCGACGTGATCCTCGTCGGCGAATTGCGCGATCTGGAGACGGTCAGCCTCGCCATCTCCGCCGCCGAGACCGGCCACCTCGTCTTCGGCACCATGCACACCAACTCCGCCCCGGAGACCGTCGACCGCATCATCGACCAGTTCTCCCACGATCAGCAGGCCCAGATCCGAACCATGATCTCCACCTCCCTGATGGCCGTCGTCTCGCAGGCGCTCGTGCCGAAGTTCGGGGAGCCGGGCCGCGTCGCGGTGCAGGAGATCATGATCTGCACCCCCGCCGTGCGGAACCTGATCCGCGAGAACAAGCTCTACCAGATCCCCAGCCTCATGCAGACCGGGCGCAACGACGGCATGCAGACGATGGAGTCCGCCGCCAAGGAGCTGGCGCTGAAGCGCAAGATCTCCCGCGAGGTCGCCGTCAGCCTCACCAACAACCCGCGCCTCTTCGACGATGTCTCCACCGGTGCCGGGCCGCGCCCGGTGCGTCCGGGTTGAGCCATGGCCGCCCCCGCTGAGCCGTCGCTCTCTGTCTCCGTGAACGGGGAGCCGCGCGCCGTCGCCGCCGGGATCTCCCTCCGCGCGCTCCTCGTGGAGAGCGGCGTGCGGATCGAGGCCGTCGCCGTCGCCGTCAACGGCGAGGTCGTCCCGCGCGCCCGCCAGCAGGATCGGATCATCGAAGATCGCGACAGCGTCGAGATCATACGCGCTGTCGGAGGCGGGTGAGAAAAACCAAAAATTCATAAGAGGAAGGCGGGGAAAAAAATCTTTGCAGAATTCTGCAGAAATCTTTGCAAGACGTTGACATGGGCGCTGATTCATTCAGAATGACTGAATCACCTTCCAGGAGCCCGAATGCGCCATTCCATCCCCGGTATCGTCACCCTCCTCGCCCTCGCCGGCTGCGAGACCAACGCCACCCCCGCCCCCGCTGAGGTCAACCCCGAAGGCACCCGCCTCCTGTCCGGCGTGCGCGACCGCGTGGTGCCTGCGCAGGCCCGCGAGAGCGTCCAGCAGTGCAACCTCGACGAGGAGCGCTTCGTCGGCGTGGATCGCGGCCTGCTCCAGCCCTGGCGCGACGCCTGGGAGGCCCGCGACGCAAAGGCGTTCACCGGCATGCTCTCCGGCGGCTTCTCGCTGAAGGGCAAGTGGGGCATCGGGGCGGCGGGCCGCAGCGCGGACGGCGTCTCCGAGTACGGCTGGCAGACCGTGGACGCAGGCGCGCAGGACGCCGCCGCCCGCATGACCGCCTACCTCGGCGAGTTCCAGAAGATCGAAGACGTCAAGTTTGACGCGATGCTCGTCACCCCGATCAATCGCGCCGCTGACGGCAGCTACGCCGAGGCCGCGATGACCCTGCGGTTCGATGTGCGCGGCACCGACAGCGCGGGCTGGCGCCGCAACGATCGCGGCGTGATGGAGGTCATCGTCCGCAAGGAGGGCGCCGGCAAGGACGCAGCCTGGAAGCTGCTCAGCATGGACGTCAGCGCCGCTGACACCGTGCGCGGCGAGAAGGCGCTGTTCGCGGACATCACCGCGCAGGCGCTCCATGCCAACGTCCCGGTCTACCAGCGCATCGAGGCGATCCGTCGCGGCGGCTACGCGCTGGCGATGGGCGACTACAACAACGACGGCCACTCTGACATGTACGTCGGCACCTGGGGCGGCGGCGTGCTGCTCCAGGGCGCGGCGGACGGCACCTTCGCCCCCGCCAAGGACAGCGGCATCAAGGCGGACAGCCTCGTCAAGAGCGCGATGTTCGCCGACTTCGACAACGACGGCTGGCAGGATCTGTTCCTCGTCCGCTTCGCCCCCGCCGACTCCATCAAGGACGGCAAGGCCCAGAGCGCGCGCGGCGAAGACCTCGTCTACTACCGGAACGACGGCGCCGGGAAGTTCGTGCAGGCCGATGCCCCGTTCAACGGCCGCGAGCCCGCCGGTCACGCGATGCCCGCAGCGGTCAATGACTTCAACAACGACGGCAACCTCGACGTCTACGTCGGCTACCCCGGCTCCCGCGACTTCACCGTCCTCGGCGACGGCGGCGGCCAGAAGCTGCTCATGCAGGGCATGATGATGAACGACGGCAAGGGCGGCTTCACCGAGAAGGGCCGCGCCGCCTTTGAGGGCAAGGGCCCCTCCAGCGTCTACGCCCACTCCTCCATGTCCATGGACTACGATCAGGACGGGGACGCCGACATCGTGGTCATCGACGATCGCGGCGGCCTCTCCCCGGTCTACCAGAACCAGGGCGACGGCACCTTCCAGCAGGTCGCCAAGGACATCGGCCTCGGCAACGAGGGCTTCGGCATGGGCATCGCCGCCGCCGACATCGACAACGACGGCCTCATGGACTTCGCCATGACCAACGTCGACTTCGTCGCCGGTCACCGCTACATGCAGTCCTGCGCGAAGAACTGGAACGTCCCGGTCAACTACACTGTCCAGCGCGGCCTCCGCATGTTCCACAACGAAGGCAACGGCACCTTCTCCGAGATCACCGATCAGGCCGGTCTGGACTGGGCCGGTGAGGGCCTCGCGGGCGCCGAGTTCGTCGACTACAACAACGACGGCCTCCAGGACCTCTACGTCGCCAACGGCCTCTGGTCCGGCACCGACGAAGACCAGGATCTCTCCAGCCTCTTCGTCCGCGCCTACGCCGACCGCGTCGCCTGGGGCGAGATCATGGCCCTGCTGAGCTACGTCCCGGAGAACGATCAGGAGCTCTCCGACTGGTACCGCAAGCACGCGGACGCCCCCGACCAGCACCGCATGGAGTCCCAGTCCACCTTCATGCGCATCCTCTCCATCTACCAGGGCGACCTCCAGTCCCCCGGCAAGAGCGCCGGCGCCGACGCCCTCGCCCGGCCCTCCATGGCGGGCTTCCAGCGCAAGCGCATGTTCCGCAACGACGGGAACGGCCACTTCACCGAGGTCGGCTACATCGCCGGGGTGGACTCGCTCGCCGACGGCTACGTCATCGCCCGCGCCGACATCAACGACGACGGCCGCGTCGACCTCGTCCTCCGCAACGGCGACCCCGGCACGAAGGAGAACAGCTTCGCCCCCGTCCAGATCCTCCGCAACGACACCACCTCCGGCAACAGCCTCGTCCTCACCCTCCAGGGCGTCAGCTCCAACCGCGACGGCGTCGGCGCGCAGATCACCGTCAAGGCCAACGGGCAGACCCTCTACACCCAGATGATCGCCAACAACGGCACCGCCCAGTCCGAGAAGTTCGTCCACTTCGGCCTCGGCGCCGCCACCGCCGCCGACGAGGTCGTCATCCGCTGGCCCTCCGGCACCACCCAGACGCTGAAGAACGTCAAGGCCGGCGCCCTCCACATCGTCGAGAGCGAGACTATCGGCTCGCGCTGATCGCTCCGCTCCTGTGGTACCCTGCTCCTCATGCCCGACGCGCCAGCCTTTGACACCGACTTCCTGATCATCGGCTCCGGCTTCGGCGGCAGCGTCTCGGCGCTCCGCCTCGCCGAGAAGGGCTGGCGCGTCCTCGTGCTGGAGCAGGGCCGCCGCTGGACCTCTGAGACGCTCCCGAAGACCAACTGGGACGCCCGCAACTTCCTCTGGGCGCCCCTGCTCCGCTGCTTCGGCATCTTCCGCATGACCGTCTTCCCCCACGTCTTCGTCCTCTCCGGGACCGGCGTCGGCGGCGGCAGCCTCGTCTACGCCAACACCCTGCTCGTCCCCAAGGCGGACGCCTGGAAGGACCCCTCCTGGCGCGATCTCGCCGACTGGCAGACCGTCCTCGCCCCCCACTACCGCACCGCTCAGCGCATGCTCGGCGTCGCCGCCAACCCGAAGCTGTTCGCCGCCGATGAGGCCCTGCGCCAGTACGCCCGCAGGATCGGCCAGGAGCAGAGCTTCGCCCCCACCGACGTCGCCATCTTCTTCGGCGAGCCCGGTAAGACCGTCCCCGACCCCTACTTCAACGGCGAGGGCCCGCCCCGCGCAGGCTGCACCCACTGCGGCGCCTGCATGGTCGGCTGCCGCCAGAACGCCAAGAACACCCTCGACAAGAACTACCTCTACCTCGCCGAGCGCCGCAGCGCGCAGATCCTCCCTGAGCGCCGCGTCACCAGGATCGAACCCCTCCCCGGCGGCGGCTACCGCGTACACTCCGAGCGCTCCACCGCCCTGCTGTTCAAAGACCGCCAGACCCACACCACGAAAAACCTGGTCCTCTCCGCCGGCGTCCTCGGCACCGTCGACCTCCTCCTGGAGTGCCGCGACAACGGCTGGTTGCCAGCGCTCTCCCCCGCCCTCGGTCGCCGCGTCCGCACCAACTCAGAGGCCATCCTCGGCGTCACCCAGAAGACCGCAAAAGAGGATTTTTCGCAGGGCATCGCCATCGGCTCCCGCATGGATCTCGACCCCCATACCCATATGGAGCCCGTCCGCTACCCCCCCGGCGCCTCAGCCCTCGCCCTCATCACCACCCCCCTCACCGACGGCGGCGGCAGCATCCCCCGCTGGCTCCGCTGGATATGGGCCCACCTCCTCGCCCCCCTCACCGCCCTCCGCGCCCTCTGGCCCGGCGGCTGGTCCCAGCGCACCGTCATCCTCCTCGTCATGCAGACGCTGGAGAACGAATTGCGGCTCAGCAAACGCAGGCGGTGGTTCTGGCCGTTCTGGAAGACGTTTTCGACGGAGCTCCCGCCGGGGCAGAAGGGGGCGCCCACCTGGATACCGGCAGCCAACCAGGCGGCGCGGGAGATGGCGGAGACGCATCAGGGGGCCGCGCGGTCGTCGCTGCCGGAGGCGCTGCTCGATATCCCGACGACGGCGCACATCTTAGGGGGGTGCGCGATGGGGAAGGATGCGACAGAAGGGGTGATCGACTGGCGGTGCAGGGTGTTCGGGTATGAGGGGATGTATGTGATCGATGGGTCGATGATCGGGGCGAACCTGGGGGTGAACCCGAGCCTGACGATTACGGCGATCGCGGAGCATGCGATGAGCCATGTGGAGGGGAAGGCGGGGAGGGGGTAGTCAGTAGATGAGGTAGCCGGGGTAGGACTTCATTGTGGAGAGGAAGGAGCGGAGGGTCTCGTCGAAGCCGGGGGTGGGGTCGAGGCGGTTGAGGGCGGCGGCTTTTTCGAGGAGGGATTTTACCTGGGCCTTCTGGGGGCTGGGCTTGTCCCAGGGGATCTTGAGGATGACGGACTCGTACTGGGCGAGGGAGAGGGCGGTGACGAGGTGGACGTCGGCGTCGTAGGGGAGGCGGGTCGTGGCGAGGAGCAGGCGGCGCATGGCTGCGTCACCGGTCCCGGCGGCTCCGCCCCAGGTGGCGCTCAGGAGGCTGACCAGCCCGAGATCGATCTGTACGAACGGGCTCGCCGTGTAGCCGCTGTACCGCTGCACCCGCTGGATCAGCAGCCCGTTGTAGCGATCCTTCGTGTACCGCCGCAGCACCGCGACATGCTCCACCATGTTCCCGCTCTGCTCCAGCGTCTGCTCCAGCGGCCCGTCCCCGCACGCCCGCCCGCGCACCGT
>JBEIQZ010000497.1:0-4677 GCA_040376255.1 Alphaproteobacteria bacterium | reverse complement strand
CAGAATGGAAAAGGAACGCTGTGATACGTTCCACCTGCTGCTCATCTATCAGTAATGGAAATGAGATGCTGCCCTTTCGAACCCACACAATACTCACAACGACTGCAGCCAAACCGGGCCACGGGAGACGTTTTCGTGCTGCGTAGATCGTTCCGCCGTTTTGACAGATCATGCGCAGACCAGATGCTCGGGTGTCACCTTGTGCCACTGTGTTCGTTGCAATCAAACCGAACGTGCCACATCGTCTACATAGGTCGAAAGCAGTCCGGAAGAAATGAGCGACTAAATCACACTTCCCTCCGGTTTTGCGATGATGAACTCGCAGGTAGTCTGTGTAGCCGGTAGATGTGGCTTGTGAAAGCGCAATGGAGCCAGCAAACGGCGGATTCCCCACCATCGCATCAAACCCTGCATTCTCCCTTCCAAAAACCTCCGGGAACTCGATCTCCCAGTGCAGCGGCGCCACCGGGCGCTCCCCGCCGCGCAGCTCCCCGACGATCCGCTCCACCTCCGACCGGTCCCCGCCCTCCTTCCAGGCGTCCACCAGCCGCCGGTATTCCAGCCGCAGCGCCTCGCGGTCCCTGTCCTTCTCCGCCCCGAAGTAGGCGGCGACGCACAGATCCCCGATCCGCCGCACATCGTGGACGACGTCCTCGGCCTCCTTCCACGCCGCGCGCCGCCGGTCGTAGTCGCCCTCATCGAGCGCCTGCATCTCCCGCCGCCACCCGCTCACCTCGTCCACCGTCGCCGTCACGCCCCTGAACAGCGGCCCGAACTCATATTCCGGCGGGCTCCAGTGGAACGCCCCGATCTGCGCCTTCGTCAGCCCGACCAGCGAGTCCCCGTTCTTCAGCGCGTGATCGAGGAAGGTGAAGGCGTGATCCTTCGCCAGCGTGACCAGCCACAGCGACAGCTTGGCGAGGTTCACCGCGAACGGGTTTTTGTCCACGCCGTACAGGCAGCGCTGCGCGACCAGCCGCCGCGCGTGGAGCAGCGGGTCCTCGTCGGGCGGGAGCTTCGGCGTCGATCCGTGCGCCTCCCACGCCGCGACCAGGGCCGCCGCGAGCTGGCGGCAGGCTTCCACCAGGAAGGCGCCGGAGCCCATCGCCGGGTCGCACACCTTCAGGTCGAGGATCTGGGCGGGCGTCGGCTTCGGGCCGAGGGCGTCCAGCACCGGGCGCAGGGTGGTCCGCACGATGGGCTCTGTCAGCTCGCGCGGGGTGTAGTGCGAGCCCGACCGGCGCCGCTCCTCGCCGGGCTGCAGGAACAGCGCGCCGGGAGCCAGCGCGCGGGGCGTCTGCGGGGCGACCTTCCGCCCGAGCGCCGCCACCACGTCCTCGACCGTCGCGGCCTCCGCGAGATCCTTCGCCCCGCCCGCCGCGAGGTCGCACTCGGCGCCCTCCTTCAGCCAGGCCGCGCGCCTGCCGCCCGCCACCGCGAGCAGCGCGTCCACGTCGATGACGACGTTCTTCGGGCGCAGCGCGATGGCCCGCCCCGGCAGCGTGCGGACATCGAAGCCCATCATCGACTCATAGACCGAGCCGACCTGCTCTACGTCGAGCGCCCGGTACGACAGCCGCTCCCCGTCCAGCACCAGCAGCCCCTCCAGCACGCGCCAGATCGCGCCGTCCGACACGCGCGGCGCCTCGAAGGTCCCGCCCACCACGCGGAGGACGTCCGGCGGCCTGCCCTCCAGGAACGGGTACTCGTCGGGGTTGAAGAGCTGGCCGTGGCGCGTCGGGAGCTGGAGGCCGCCATGCCCGCCGCCGTCGAACACGATGCGGAACGTGGACAGCAGCCACGCCCACGCGCCGAAGCGCTGATCCATCGTGTCGGGGTGCCGCCCGGCGTCCCCGCGCAGGCGCTCGAACAGCCCGCCGATGGCGTAGTTCCGCGCGTACACCGGATCGTCCGGCATCAGCCCCTGATCCTCCGCGTACAGCAGAAACACCAGCCGCATGACGACGGTGAGCAGCCCGCCGTAGATCTGCTGCGGGTCGCGCTGCGGCAGGTCGTACAGCACGCGCCCGCCCGCCGCCTCGTCTGCCGCCTGGAAGCCGCGCAGCAGCTCCCACAGCGCGCCCAGCACCTGCTCAGAGAGGCGGTTGCTGACCTCGCTCTGGTACTTGCGGCTCTCCGCCAGCAGATCGAGCAGACGCTGCCGGTCGGGCGCGCCGAAGACGCGGTGCTCTGAGAGCAGCATGTGCAGCGCGGCCAGCAGCGGACGACCGGCGACGGTGCACATCCCGGCGACGGGGAAGCCGAGGTGACCGGACGACTCGCCGCGCGGGGCGTAGACGAGCCGCAGCTCCGCGCCGTTGAGCAGCAGCCCCGCCGGGACGCCCGTGTCGCGCAGCAGGCGCTCAAGGCGGGCCTGGGGGCTCGCGGGCCAACCCGCGCGCGCGCCGTCGGGCGGGGGCCGGTCGGGGTCCACGCCGCGCTCCACCACCTGGATCAGCAGCAGCACCCTGCCGTCGCCCATGCCGTCGATGGCGGCGAAGTCCGGGCGCAGCGTCTCGCCGTAGTCGGGCAGCGCCACCGCGAGCGCCTCCGGCAGCGGGGGGCCGCCGGGAGCGCCCGCCAGATCCTGCATCGACCACCCGAGCACCTCGGCGGCGAAGCGCGGGAAGTCGGACAGCACCGGGTCGGCGTCGGCGTGGAGCGAGGCCGGGCGCACCACCACCGACTGCAGCGCCTGCTGGATCGGGACGGTGTTCCGGTCGGGGATCACCTGCGCCTTGATCAGCGCGGGCGGGGACACCACCAGGCCGACGGGCTGGACGAGGCCGAGCCAGGACTTGTGCGCTTCGCGTTCGGGATCGTTCCCGCTGCGGGGAGGGAGGGCCATGGTGCTTCAGCTCGACAGGGGCCAGAGGTAGACGATGCCGACCGCTTCGATGCGGGTGGCCTTCACGATGTAGCTCTTGCGGACCCGGTCGGGCTCCGCCTCCAGCTCGCGGGCGATGGCAGAGAGGCGGTCGACCCAGTGGCGGCGGTCGGCGGCGAGCTGGCGCTCCTCGTCCGGGTTGAAGGCGAGGCGCCCCTGCCGGGAGTCGTCCTCGATCTCCGCCTGCCGGGCCAGGATGCGCTCCCGCTGCGCGGCGAGGATGTCGGCCATGTCGCGGGCCTCGGCGTCCCCGCGCCGGGTGAGGTCGCGGCGGGCGCGCTCGATGAGCGTCGCGGCGCGCCGCTCCAGCGGGCCGGTCAGCTCCGCCACATCCCGCGCCGCATGCGCCCGCAGGCGATCCTGCAGGAGCGGCTCAGCCTCGCGGAGCCGGGGCGAGGCCAGCGCCTCCTCCACCAGCTTCAGGACGTCCGACTTGTCCCCCTCGCCCAGCGGCCTGAGCGCGCCCTGCCGCTGCTCCAGCGGGAGCCACTCGGCGGCGGCGGCGAGCACCTCGTCATGCAGGCGGGCGCCGCCCTCCCCGAACAGCGACAGGCGCCCGAGCAGGACGGCCCGCGGCCGCGCCTCCACCGTCCGCAGGACGCAGGCCCGCCGCAGATCGTCGTCCCGGAACCCCTGCGACAGGAACCGGCCCAGCAGCCGCTGGACGACCCGGTGCTCCAGGTGCAGGTGCACCACCTCGCCGTCGAGGTTGCCCGGATCCTTGAACACCACCGGGCGGATCGGCGCCTCCCGCCGCCACTCCGCCGGGGACTGTCCCTTCTTGCGCGGGGCGCGCAGCGTGTCGAGCGTCGCGGCCCAGGTCGGATCGGCCCCCTTGCGCTCGTGGAGGTGGGGCAGGACATAGCGGGCGCGGTCGGGATCGGCGGCGGCCTCGGCATTGTTCGCGGCGCTGAGGCCGCCCGCGCCGACCGTCTCCAGCGACGCCGACAGCGCGTCCCGGAAGTGGCGATCATCCAGCCCGATCCAGACGCGCGAGCGCTCCAGCAGCTCCCTCAGCTCGGTGAGCTGCCGCTCCAGCCGGACGCGGCGCGGGTCGGTCTCGTCGTGGCCCATCTCGATGTTCATCGTGCGGACCCGGCCCCCGCCCTCCTCCGCGTCGGCCCTCCCGATCGCGGTCGCCAGCTCCTCCACCCGCTCATGCTCGATCCCCCGCGCGAACGCCTCGTCGATGCGCCGCCCGATCACCGGGGCGAGGCTCCCCAGCTCCTCATGGATCCGCCGCGTCTTCTGCACCAGCACGTCCAGCACGCGATCCTCGGCCCGCTGCGGCAGCACGAAGTACATGCAGCTCACCTCGTCCGCCTGCTGGAACTTCCGGTCGATGCGCCCGTTCCGCTGCTCGATGCGACCGGGGTTCCAGGGGACATCGAAGTGGAACAGGTCGGCGCAGTTGTTCTGGAGGTTCACGCCCTCGCGCGCGGCGTCGGTGGCGATGAGGATGCGGAGCGGGTGCTTCGCAGGGTCGGCGTTGAACGCGGCCTTGATCGCCTCCCGCCGCTCCTCCCCGATCCCGCCGTGGAACGTCGCGACGCGCTCTGCGGCGCGATCCGAGGCGCGCAGACGGTCGGAGAGGATCTGCTGGAGGTACCGCTTCGTGTCGGTGTACTCAGTGAAGATGATGACGCGGCGCGGCTTCCACGCGGCGCCCTCCCTGCCGAGATCCGGGCATTGGTTCGTGCGGATCCAGTCGAGGAGGTGGCGGACGCGCGGGTCGGCGTCGTAGCGCGCCGCGCGGGCGATCCGGGCCATCTCGTCGAGGATCGCCAGCT
>JBEIQZ010000841.1:0-1635 GCA_040376255.1 Alphaproteobacteria bacterium | reverse complement strand
TGTTGCCTCGTCTCGTCCCTTCGCCCCCTGGGGGGGCTGCAGGCAGCGTAAGTCGAAGGTGGCCCGCAGGGCCGGATGAGGGGCGTTTGAGCATGGCTTTCCCCTCATCCGTCGGCTTCGCCGCCACCTTCTCCCCGTGCCGGGGCGAAGGGACGGAGGGGGACGGGAGGGATTTCGCCCGTCACCACCCGATCCCCGCCGTACGTATTGCCTCTGTCACGTGCGCATACCCTCTAAGCGCCGTACGTATCGCCTCTGTCACGTGCGCATGCCCTCTAAGCGCCGTACGTATCGCCTCTGTCACGTGCGCATGCCCTCTAAGCGCCGCGCTTAGACCCTCCAGCAGCGACTGTCACGCCTTCCCGTCGCCCGGCGCCTGCCCCAGCCACTGTGCGGCGAGCCAGTCCAGCGACACCGGGGCGTCGCGGAGCGCCTGATCGGCGGCGCGGATCGCGGGGTCGGGGCGGTGATCGGGCTGGCCGTCGGCGGCGCGGGGGCCGTAGGCGCGGGCGTAGAGCACCCAGGTCGCCAATTCGTAGTGGTGGAGCAGCATGCTGAAGCGGTGCGGCGCCAGATCGGCGAAGACGCGCTCGGCGGCGGCGGCGTCCCCGCAGGTGAGGAGGCGGGCGGCGGCGTCGAACAGCAATTGGCGGAGATCCTCGAAGGCGCGGGCGGGGTCTTCTGCGACGGCGGCGAGGAGCGCCCCGAATTCTTCGCGGGGCGTCCCGGCGTCCCCGGCGACCTGCGCCATCGCGGGGATCTGGGACTTGACGAAGCCGCAGCCGGGGGCGTGCCGGAGCAGCCGACCGGCGAGGTAGAGGTCGAAGGCGCTGGCGATGGACTCACCGAAGAAGAGGGCGTCGGTGCTCATCGGCTGGCCGGGGGCGGGCGCGGGGAAGGCGGCGCGGGCGAGGTGGTGCCAGGCGGCGTGGGCGACCACATCGGCGTCGATGCTGGCGTCTTCGAGGATGTCGCTGGGGGCGGCGGCGTTCCAGAAGCTGAGGTTGAGGAACAGGGCGCGCTGCCAGCCGGTGCCGGGGCGGCTGATGTGGAAGCGGGCGCCGTCTCGGATCAGGCGGGCCTTCAGGGGGGCGTAGAGGGGGACGTGGCGGAAGGCGCGCTCGTCGCGGATGGTGAGCTGCCCGAGGGTGAGCAGGGCGGGGTCGGGCGGGGCGGGGATCATCGGGGCGCCTATCCTGTTGCCGATGCGGAGGGCGCGTGTCAGAATCCGGGCATCCCAGGATCTCCATGCGACTGCTCTCTCTGCTCTCCCTGTCCTTGCTGGTCGGCTGCCCCGGCGACCCCAAAGACTCCGACCCCAGAGACGACTCATCGCCCACCGGCGCGGACAGCACCGGCCCGGCGGACACGGACGGGGACGGCTCCCCCGACGACGAGGACTGCGCGCCCGACGACGCGGCGATCTTCCCCGGCGCCGCCGAGGTCTGCGACAGCATCGACAACGACTGCGACGGGGAGATCGACGAGGGCGCGCTGACGACGTTCTAAGCGGACACGGACGGCGACGGCTTCGGGGATGCGGCGGCGACCGGCGAATACTGCGAGGCGGGCGCGGGCTGGGTCAGCGACGACACCGACTGCGACGACAGCCGGCCGGACGTGTACCCCCGCGCC
>JBEIQZ010000864.1:0-1528 GCA_040376255.1 Alphaproteobacteria bacterium | reverse complement strand
CTTCTCGTCGAGGCCGACGCCGAAAGGGCGCGCGGCCCCGTCGGCCGGGTGGGCGAGCGGCCCGTCGAACAGCGCCGCGACGTCGAAGCCCGCTGCGGGGGCGTCGGCGTGGCCCTGCGGGCGGGTGGGGGCGGAGGAGATGTGCTGGTAGCGTTCGATCGGCATGGTTCTCACACGACAGGTTCACAGGAGAGGGAGCGCGCGATCATGGGTACGGCACGTCGAGCCGGGGCAGGTCAGGCACGGGGTAGGTGAAGTGCCACCACTCCTTGCTGTAGGGCAGCCAGCCCGCCTCCTGCATCCAGCCCTTCAGCCGCTGGCGGTTCGCGAGCGCGTCGCCGGCGGCGTTGGCGGTGGCGGCCGACGGGCCGAAGTCGTCCCAGCCGCCGCCCATATCGACGGGTCTGCCGTTGAGGGTGAGGCTCAGGTCGATGGCGGCCCCGGTGTTGTGGAGCGAGTGTTCGGCGATGAAGCCGTCCTCCAGCCAGGAGGTGTGGCCGGTCGCCCGCGCCCAGGTGGCCATCGCGGCTGAGGCGCGGGCGGGGCGGTAGGCGTCATAGACGATCAGCCCCCAGCCCTCCGGCAGGATCTTCTGGAGCAGCCCCCGGAGCGAGTCGGCGGCCTCCTTCCGCAGCCACGCGCCGGGGCCGGCGTAGCCGGGGAGGGGCGCCCCGGTGAAGTTGAGCGGCGTCGCGTAGCCGATGCTGAATTGGAGGCCGGGGATGGCGGTGAGGTCGGTGAAGCCGGGCGGCATCGCGGCTTCGGGCGGGAGGGCGGGGATCTCAGCCAGGGCGACGGACACCTGCAGCAGGAGGGGGAGCAGCATCTCAGGAATGTATCCTTTCTGCAATCAGGGCGATACCCGGAGCCTGTACAGAAGGGCGCCGAGCAGCTTATGCTGAGCCGGATCGGAGGTCGCATGCAGCGCCATGAACTGTCCCGCAGCCCTGTGCTGAACCGCAAGCAGGCTCAACAACAGGCCGAGCGCCGCGAGCAGGAGCAGCAGCAGGAGCGGGAGCAGCAGCGGGAGCCGCAGGCCCGGCAGACTGCCGCGCTCCAGGCGCAGTACGGCAACCGCCTGACCTCGGCGGCGATCCAGGGCGGTTCACAAGATCTCTCCGGCCCGGCGTCGCTCGTCCACACCCACCTCGCGCTCGGCGTGGCGGGGCTGGCGCTCGGGGAGGGGCTGTTCGGGACGATGGGCAACCGGGAGGCGGGGCTGGCGCTCGCGGGGCTCTCGCAGGTGGGCGAGGGGGTCGGCGATCCGTTCGGGATGGGGACTGATATATCGATTGGAGATATACCTGGAAGTGATATTCAGCTCGGTGATATGAGCGGCGATGTCCTGAGCAGACATGCGGGTCACGGGGGCGGGGGCGACGCGGCGGCGCGGGTGGCGCGGGCGCAGCAGAGCAGCGGATCGCCGCTCCCGGCGGCGGTGCGCGCTGAGGCGGAGGCGCGGCTGGGGGCCGGGTCGCTGTCGTCGGTGCGCGTCCACACCGACGGGACGGCGCAGGCGGCGGCGGAG
>JBEIQZ010000760.1:0-2124 GCA_040376255.1 Alphaproteobacteria bacterium | reverse complement strand
GCTCGCGGAGCAGTCGACCGCGACCTTCGGGGCGGAGATCCGGAAGCTCCAATTCCGCGAGGCGCTGGAGGCGCTGTTCTCGCTGATCGGCGCGGGCAACAAGTACCTCGACACCGAGGGGCCGTGGACGCTCAACAAGAACGGCGATCACGCACGGCTCGGGACGGTGCTGCGGAACGTGCTGGAGGTCTGCCGGATCGCGGCCAGCCACCTGAGCTGCGTCTGTCCGGCGAAGTCGGCGGAGCTGCTGGCGAAGCTCGGGTGCAGCGCGCCGGATCTGAGCCCGCGCCTCGACCGGCTCCCGACCGGGCAGGCGGTCGAGGCGGGCGAGCCGCTGTTCCCCCGGCTGATGGAGCTCCCGGCGATCATCCAGGAGCGGCTGGCGGAGGCCGGGATCGACGCGGGCGGATCGACGCCGCAGAAGCGGATCACGACCGATCAGAAGAAGGCTGAGAAGAAAGACCAGAACAAAGACAAAAAGAAGGAGACCCCGATGTCCGAGCAGAACCCTGCGCCCGTCGCGCCCGCCGCCCCCGTCGCGCCCGCCGACGCCCCCGCCGCTGTCCCCGCCGCCCCGGTCGATATCACCTACGAGGACTTCGCCAAGCTCCAGCTCCGCACCGGGAAGATCGTCGAGGCGATCCGCCACCCGAAGGCGGATCGGCTGCTGGTGCTGAAGGTGGACATCGGCGAGGCGCAGCCGCGCCAGATCGTCGCGGGGATCGCGGCGGTGTACGCGCCCGAGGCGCTGATCGGGCAGCAGATCGTCGTCGTGGCGAACCTGAAGCCCGCGAAGCTGCGCGGGGTGATGAGCGAGGGGATGCTGCTGGCGGCGGGCGGGCCGGAGGTGGCGGCGCTGGTGCGCCCGATCCAGGAGTTGCCGCCGGGGACGGTGGTGAAGTAGCGGCTGCTGCAGCCGGCCTGCTGCGATGCAGCATATTGCTTGCCGCATCGCAGCATCGTGTTAAGCCCGCCGCTCCTCAAAGGAGCAGGCAGGATGGATCTCAAGCAGACGAAGATACTGGTCACGGGCGGCGCCTCCGGGATGGGCAAGGTTTTCACGCTGTCGCTGGCGAAGGACGGCGCGGCGGTGGCGTTCTGCGATCTGGACGCGGCGAAGGTGGCCGAGGTCGAGGCGGAGGCGGCGGCGCTCGGGCTGACGGTGAAGGGCTTTGTGGCGGACGTGTCGGCTGAGGATCAGGTGCGGAAGCTGATCGCGGACGCGGCTGAGGCGCTCGGCGGGCTGAACGGGCTGGTGAACAACGCCGGGCTGTTCCGCGACGGGCTGCTGGTGAAGAAGGACAAGAAGACCGGCGAGATCAGCACGATGTCGCTGGCCAACTGGCAGAAGGTGATCGACGTCGACCTGACCGGCCCCTTCCTCTGCACCCGCGAGTTCGCCGCCCGCTGCGTCCAGACCGGCACAAACCCGGCGGTCACCATCGCGATCTCCTCGGTCTCCCGCCACGGCAACCCCGGCCAGACCAACTACTCCGCCGCCAAGGCCGGCCTGATCGCCGACACCAAGCTCTGGAGCCAGGAGCTCGCCCGCTACGGCATCCGCACCGGCGCCATCGCCCCCGGCTTCATCCACACCCCGATCCTCGACGGCATGCCGCCCGAGGCGCTCGCCCGCGTCAGCGCCAGCGTCCCGCTCGGGCGCGTCGGCCAGCCCGGCGAGATCTACCTCGCGCTGAAGTTCATCATCGAGTGCGACTACTTCACCGGGCGCTGCGTCGACGTGGACGGCGGGCTGAACCTCTGATCACTGCGGCGTCGGCTCCAGCGGGAGCGGCGGCGCCTCCTCCGGCAGATCCTGCGGCACGGTCTGGATCTCCGGGTCGCTGATCGGCGCGGCGGGCGCTGCGGGGGCCGCCGCCTCCGGCCCCACCCACGCCTCCCCCGGCGCGGCCAGCACCGCCCCCGGCGAGACCGGCGCGAGCAGGCAGTCGCAGCCGCTGTCCGCCGCCCAGCAGCCCTCCGGCTGCTCCAGCAGCGCGACCGCGCCCTCCGCCCGGATCGCGCCGGGGCAGACGTAGCCCTCCCCCAGCCCGATCACCGCGACCATCGGCGGCTCCTCCCCGATCACCGGCAGCAGCGGCACCGCCACGCCGGGCCGCGCCG
>JBEIQZ010000129.1:0-12094 GCA_040376255.1 Alphaproteobacteria bacterium | reverse complement strand
GGCGGGCGCAACCAGCCGCCGCGCACCTGGAGCCGATCCCGGCCGAGCGCGATCCGTGTGCTGCCGGATACATCCGCCTGCGGCTCTCCATCGAGCTCCACCGGGAGCGCCCGCGCCGATCCCCGCGCTGCCCCATGGATCGGCGCGACCTCCACCTTCCACGCGCGCACCCGCCGCGCGCCCGGCAGATCCCCCAGCGTACCGGCCCAGGCGCGGGGCAGCATCCCGGGGAGCTGCAGCGCAGAGAACGGCCTCAGGATCGTCAGATCGAACAGCCCGTCAGCCATCGACCCGTCCCGTCCCACCCACAGCCCCGCTCCGCACCAGTGGCCGTTCGCGCAGAACGCAGCCAGCGTCTCGATCTCTTCATCGCCCTGGCCCTCCGGCCCCTCCCAGCGCCACCGCGCGCGCATCGGGCGGTAGTCCCGCATCGAGGCCGCGATCGCCGAGAGGAAGGTCGCCGGGCCGCCGAACCGCTTGCCGGATCGCTCCGCGTGGCGGCACACCTCGGCGTTCATCCCGATCCCCGCCACATTGATGAACACGCGCTGCAGGAGCGCCGCGCCGTCTTCCCGCTCGACGACCCCCACATCCAGCGGCAGCGTCACGCCGGTGGACGCCACCCACAGCGCCGCCTCCAGCCCCTCCGGGGTCTCCAGGCTGCGCCGGAGATCCCCGCCTGTCCCCGAAGGGATGACGGCAAAAATGATCCGCCGGCTCCGCAGCCGCCCCAGCGGGGCCAGCCCGTTCACCACCTCGTGGCAGGTGCCGTCCCCCCCGAAGGCCGCCACGATGTCCGCGCGCCCCGCCGCCTCCGCCGCCTCCGCCGCCGCTCCGGCCAGCTCAGCCGCGTGGCCCGGCCCCTCCGTCCAGCGGATCTCCACCTGCTCGAACGCCCGCGCCGCCGCGCGCTCCAGCCGCTCCCGCAGCGCCCCCGTGCGCCCGCCCGCCGAGCGCGGGTTGGCGATGATCACCAGCCGCTCCCCCCGGTTCCTCGCCCCGTGACCCTCCTGGCGCGCATACGGCAACCGCTCTGAACTGCTCATCCCTGATCCCAGCTCCGGATATCAGCCGCCAGCGCAGCTATCGCCTCTGTGCGGTTGAAAAAGGGCCGGACACCGCCCCCGACCAGCATCGCGGTGTGATCCAGGCTCCCGATCACGTTGGCGAACACCCGATCGGATCGCGTCCGCGCCAGCTGCGCCTGCGCGATCTCCCCGAGTTGCTCAGGCGTCAGCCCCGGCCGACCTGCCTTGAAGCTCACCAGCCGGCACTCCGGCGCCCAGCAGCGGATGAAGTCGACGATCTTCGGCCCCGGATGCAGCTTCAGGATCACCTCCTCCTGCCCGCTCGGGATCTTCGAGTCGTGCGGCTCCACCTCGTAGTCGCCCACCGCCGCAGAGTGGATGATTGTGCTGTCCGGGTTTGCCAGGATCCACCGCTCCATCCGCTCCATCAGATCCCGGGTCCCCTCGTAGACCTCCACCGTCAGCATCGGGAACGGAAGCCCCGCGAGCCGGCGCTCAGCGACCCACAATTGCGCCCGCAGCACCGCCTCCTCCGACCCCATCAGGTGGACGCCGCGCTCCAGCTCCAGGTGCCCGATGAGCTGAAGCACAGTGGAGCCGCCAGCGTTTGCAGAGAGGTACCGGATCGCGTCGACCCGGTTACGGGTCGCACCCGCCGTCAAAAGAACCGGACGTAACACCTGAAACCTCCCATCCAACGGATACAGGTAACTGGAACACATCCCATATCCAGTACACTTCCCTTACTTTCGTATTATCAATTGCGCCGACACATCCGGGAGCGTCCGGTCGGGCGAGAAATTCCCGCTCACCAGCAGGCTTGAACAGCCGTCGTCATAGCCGAGCCGCAGCCCCGCCCCCGCCCACTCCCCGGCCTCCAGCGACCGGCTCACGCCGCCCCCGGCCACCAGCCGCCCCGGATGGATCGTCACGTCCGCCCCGATCAGCGTCGTCCCCGCGCTCCGGCTCAGCCACAGGCCCGCTCCCCCGGCCCCGGGCGCGTAGAGGAGCCGCGCCGCCTGGATCGCGCCCGCTCCCTCCTCTGCTCCCTCCTCTGCTCCGAACACCGCCCACGACGCCTCCGCGCTGCCCTGCCACGATCCCATCCAGAGCGCCGCCCGCAGCTCCGGTCGCCACCCCCGCACGCCCTCCGCTGCTCCATACAGCAGCGCCCCGGACGCCGACAGCACCCCCGCCCCCTTCACCACCCGCACGTCGAGCCCCGGCCCCGCGCCCCACCCCGCGCTGTCTGCCGACCACGATCCGGCGAGCCGCACCCCCGGCCACCAGAGCGCCCGCGCCCCCCCCGGCGCCTCCCCCCAGAACGACAGATCGCTCTGCGCCCGCGCGGACAGCCGCTCCTGCCGCGCCCCGATCCATCCCTCCCCCGCCGCCGCCGCCGCCCCGTGCCAGCCGCCCGCCGTCCGCTCCGCCTCAGCCGTCACCGCCCCGATGCCGACCGGGGCGCCGTCCACGAGCGCCAGGCTGGCGGACGGCCGCACCGAAGCCCCGCGACCGGCGAGCCCTGACAGCCGGAGCTCCGCCACCCGCCCGACGCTCCCGTCCTCCGGGCGCCACAGCGCGGCCTCTCCGGCCAGCCCCGCGCCCCCCGCGCGCCCACCTGCCCCGAAGCGCCCGGCCACCTCGCGCCACTCCACCCCGCGCTGCACCCAGCTCACTGAGAAGTCCTCGGCGTAGTCAGCCGAGAGCAGCTCGCCGCCCCATGCGACCTCAGGCCGGTGGACGCCCTCCGGCAGCCCTCCCGGCCACAGCAGCGAGGCTCCGCTCCCCGACAACGCCCCGCGCCACGCGGTGTCCAGCGTGTCATACGCCCCCTCCGCCCGCAATTCCGGCTGCACCCCGCCCGTCCACGCCGCCTCCGGCCCCGCGATCAGCAGGCCGAGCCGCAGGCCGCGATCCTCCCGCCACGCAGGCCCCCCCTGCGCCGTCCACCGCCCCCCGATCGCCGCCGCCTCCACCCCGCCGCGCCCCTCGACCGAAGCCGACCAGCCCGGCTCCCCGTGCCCGACCTCCGGGAACAGCACCCGGAACCGATCCGGATCGAGCGACACCCGCGCCCACGGCAGCGGCACCACCGGGAGGGAGAACACCCGCATCGCCGCGCCGCGCAGCACCGCGACCCCCTGCTCCATCGACCCGTCCGGGCCGCCCGCCACCACCTCGACCGCCGCCGCTGAGAAGTCCACCGCCGCGCGCCCCCCGTCCGCGCACCGGCACGGCTGCAGCACCACCCGCTGCCCTGACCAGCGCCCCTCCTCCACCTGCAGCGCCGCCGCTGCAAGCCTCGCCGTCCCGACCTCCGCCGCCACCCCCTCCAGCCAGCCGCGCGTCTCCCCGCCCGCTGTCAGCCGGATCTCCGCCCGCTCAAACGCCAGCGTCCCCTCAGGCCGCAGGTAGCGCCCCTGGAACACCTCGATCTGATCCCCGTCCCAGATCGCGCGCTCCCCCTCCACCCGCTCCTCCCCCCACCGGATCACCACCCCCCCGCTCGCCTCCGCGCGGCCGGACACCCAGCGGATCTCCTGCGCCTCGATCCGCACCGGCACGGGCGCGGCCTGTCCGGCAGCCGGAGCGGACATCGGCGCGCCCTGCTCCGCCTCCGGCGCGTCGCCCATCAGCCGCCCCCGGTGATCAGCGACCGCGCCTCCCCGATCAGATAGAGCGATCCGGCCACGATCAGCAGCTCAGGCACCTGCTGCGCCTGCCGCGCCGCCTCCTGCCCGCCCATCAGCCGCCCCAGCGCCTCAGGCAGCGGGCCGCCGGGCTCCACCGGCACGTTCAACCCGGCCAGATCGCTGCAGATGCTCCCGGACGGGCGGGCCTTCGGGTGGCTGCCGTTGGTCGTCACGATCCGATCCACCTGCGGGGCCAGCGTACATGCCACCGACCAGATGTCCTTGTCGATCCCGCCGCCCAGCAGCAGCGTCCGCCGACGGTCGCGCGGCTGGCGGCTCAGCCAGGAGGCCAGCGTCAGCGCCCCGTCCGGGTTGTGCGCCCCGTCGAGCAGCAGATCCGGCGTCACCCGCTCCAGCCGCCCCTCGTTCCGCGCCGCTGCCAGCCCCGCGCGGATCGCCTCCGGCCCGCAGGCCAGCCGGGGCGGCAGCAGCCGGATCAGCTCCAGCGCCACCGCCGCGTTGATGAGCTGGTGATCGCCGAGCAGGCCGAGCGAGAGACCCTCCAGCGGGGCGCCCTCGCCCGCCTGCTCAGAGGCGCGGAAGCTGAACAGATCCGGCGAACCTGCAATGAAAAAGTCTTCCCCGAACACCCGGATCGGCGCATGACGCTCCATCGCCACCGCCCGCACGGTCGCCATCGCCCCCGCCGGGAGCGGGCCGACCACCACCGGCACGCCCGGCTTCACGATCCCCGCCTTCTCCCCGGCGATGGAGGCGTGATCCATGCCGAGCTGCTCAGTGTGATCGAGCCCGATGGTCACGATGGCGGTCAGCAGCGGATCGACGACGTTGGTCGCGTCCAGCCGCCCCCCCATCCCGACCTCCACCACCGCGATGTCCACCTTCTCATCGGCGAAGTGCAGGAAGGCCGCCGCCGTGCTGAACTCAAAGTAGGTGAGCGGGAAGGCCTCCGGCCCCACCACCGTCTGCGACCACGCCCGCCGGACGACGTCCATCCGGCGCAGCAGCGCGTCGAGCGCCGCGTCAGAGATCGGCGCGTCGTCGATCCGGATGCGCTCGTTGACCTCCTGCAGGTGCGGGGAGGTGGTCACGCCCACCCGGAGGCCCTGCTTCTGGAGGATCGCGCCGAGGATGCGGCATACGCTGCCCTTCCCGTTCGTCCCCGCGACATGGATCACCGGGTACGCCTGCTGCGGGCTCCCGAGCCACTCCAGGTAGGAGCGCATCCGGCTCAGCCCCATCTTCATGCCCGCCTTCGCCAGCACCTCCAGCAGCGGATGATCGATCATGTCGCCTTCGGCGGCGGAGCCCGCAACATCCCGAGCAGCTTCGCGAGGGTCGCCCGTAATTCTGAGCGCGGCACGATCCGATCCACCAGCCCGTGCGCCAGCAGGTACTCGCTGGTCTGGAAGCCCTCCGGCAATTCCTGGCCGATGGTCTGCTGGATCACGCGCGGCCCGGCGAACCCGATCAGCGCATGCGGCTCGGCCAGGATCACGTCCCCGAGCATCGCGAACGACGCCGCCACCCCGCCCGTCGTCGGGTCGGTCAGCAGGGAGATGTAGGGCTGCCCGGCCTCATCCCGGAGCCGCGACAGCGCCGCCGAGGTGCGCGCCATCTGCATCAGCGACAGCAACCCCTCCTGCATCCGCGCCCCGCCCGACGCCGAGATGATGATCGCCGGGCGCCGCCGCTCCACCGCCCGCTCCACCTGGCGCGTGATCAGCTCGCCCACCACGCTCCCCATCGATCCGCCCATGAAGCGGAAATCAAACGTCCCGATCTCCACCGGTATCGCCTCAATGGCAGCGCTCCCCTCGATGTAGGCGTCGGACAACCCCGAGGCGCGCTGCGTCGCGACGAGGCGCTGGCTGTAGGGGCGCTGATCGGTGAACTGCAGCGGATCAGCGGGCATCACCTCGACGTCCGCCCGGACGAATGACCCCGGATCGACGATCGCCAGCAGCCGATCCATCGCGTCCCAGCGGTGGTGGCGGCGGCAGTGCGGACACACCGCGAGGTTCTCCTGGAGCACCGCGCGGAAGAGGATCTGCTGGCAGCCCGGGCAGCGGACCCACAGCCCCTTCACGTCATCCGGCGCGCGGCTCGCCCCCGCCCCCGCCGGGGCCGACCTCACCGGCGTCGATGCCTGCTCAAACCACTTCCCGGCGCCCGACGCGTCGTCTGCCCTCTCTGTCTCGTCGCCCACCCGTCCCCCTCTCCGCGCGCGGCGGCCTCATCGGCCGTCCACGGCCACCCTGACACTAACCTGAAGACTCCCCCCCGGATATACGTACTCAAGCTCCCCGTCCCGCACTGCCAATTTCTGAAGGCCCGTTTCTGAAGTCAGCCCCTGGAGCGCGAATGCACCTCTCCCTGATGCTTCTGCTGTCTGTCTGCGCTCCCGGTGCCGTCGCGGCGCCGCGCCCGCTCGACCCGGATCAGGCGCGGCTCTCCTTCCACCTGCGGGAGCTCGCCGCCAGCCCGGATCCGGATCGGCTGCTGCCGGACGCCCAGGAGCGCGGGGTCTCTGTGGTGCTGGAGGGCGACGCGGCGGCGCTGATCCGGCAGGCGGCGGCGGCGGGGTTGCCGGTAGAGGCGGTGGCGGGGGACCGGGTACAGCTCGCGGTGCCGGTGGATCGGATCACAGAATTGGGCGCGTGGGAGGGCCTGAGCAGCGCGCGCCTGCCGTGGCGGGCGACGGAGAAGACGACCACCGAGGGCTACGACGCCACGATGACTGAGGACTGGCACACCCAGGGCATCCACGGCAGCGGCGTCAAGGTCGGGGTGCTGGACGTCGGCTTCCGGAAGCTCGATCAGCTCCCCCCGGAGGACAGCCCCGCCGATCTGGAGACCGACTTCTCGCGCGGCAGCTCCGAATCCACCGAGCACGGCACCGCCGTCACCGAGATCATCCACGACTTCGTGCCGGACGCCTCCTTCCTGCTCGCCAGCTTCTCCACCGACGTCGAGTTCTGCGCCGCGATCGAGTCCATGGTCGAGGCCGACGTCGATCTGATCAGCGCCTCCATCGGCTTTGACAACCTCTGGCATGCCGACGGCACCAGCCCGGTGACCCGCTGCGCGGACTGGGCAGTGGAGGAGGGCGTCCCGTACTTCGCCGCCGCCGGGAACGAGAACGAGCGGTACCGCGTCGGCCCGCTCGCCTATGACAGCGAAGACGGAACCATCGCCATCGACGGGCGCTGGGAGATCTGGGCAGCGACAGCAGCGGGGAACGCCTCGGTGATCTTCCGCTGGTCGGACGAGATGCAGAGCGCCACTCAGGACATCGACATGATCGTCTACAACGACGACGGCTCTGAGTGCGGGCGCTCCAGCGAGAGCCAGGACGGCGGCAATGGATCTTACCCGGTCGAGATCGTCAGCGCGGTCGGCTGCAGCCGCTGGGTGCAGGCAGTGATCTACTCCACGCGGATGGAGGCCGATCTGAGCGGCCTCGACGGCTACCTCTACAGCACCTTCGGCCTGGAGGCGGATTCCCAGACCCAGACCACCGACCTCACCCTCCCCGGCGACACCATCAACGGGATCACCGTCGGCGCCTACTACCCGGCGGACGACGGCTCCCCGGAGGGCGCTTCGATCGCCTCCTACTCCAGCCACGGCCCCACCGACGACGGGCGCCAGAAGCCCGACGTTGTCGCCCCCACCGGCGTCAGCACCTCCACCTACGGCCGGAGCCCGTTTGACGGCACCTCCGCCGCCACCCCCCACGCCGCCGGGGTCGGCGCGCTCTGGATCGATGCCACGGGCCAGCGCGACAGCCCGGCGCGGCTTAAAAGCTGGATGATGAACAGCACCGACGACCTCGATCCGCCCGGCCCCGACAACGCCTCCGGCGAGGGCGCACTCTCTATCGGCGCGATCCCCTCCAGCGGGTGCAGCGGCTGCAGCAGCCTCTCCGCCGCCATGCTGCCCGGCCTCGCGACCTGGGTGGCGCTCCTGTCAGCGCGGCGGCGCCCGCGCGGTGGCGCATGCTGATCGCGCTGCTGGCAGGCTGCGGCCCGAGCGGGGTGCTCGGCTGGTTCGTCGTGGTGGAGGGGCGCGTCGTCGATGAGGATCAGGAGCCGGTGGCGGCCGCCACGATCCAGCTCCTCGCCGAGAGCGGGGACGAGATCACCACCGTCTACAGCGGCCCGGACGGCAGCTTCTCATCGCCGATCTACGGTACCGAGCTCAACGACAACATCCTCCGCCTCCAGATCAGCGCGGGCGGATACAGCGATGGCATCGCCCGGCTGATCGTCAACTTTGCATCTCCCGAATTGCACTCCCTCCGGGCCGGGCCGGGCAACACCTTCAACACGGTCACCCGCCGCCTCCCCACGATGCGCCTCGCCGACGCCGCCGATGAGGCGCGGGTCACCGGGCAGATCCGCGACGCCGTCAGCGGACAGCCGGTCTCCGGCCTCAGCCTGCTGCTCCAGCACGGATGGAACGCCGATGAGGAGGAGCCCGCCGCTGACCGCGCCCGCACTGACGCCAACGGCCAATTCCGCCTCACCGCCGGGGCGCCCGGCATGTACACCGTCTACGTCGAGGCGGAGCGCGGCGATCCGGGCTGGCTCTCCTCCCGCTTCCCCGCCCTGCTCACCGCCGACGGCGGCAGCGTCCAGGGCCTCGTGAGCCAGGAATTGAACGAGGGGCAGACCCGCGCCGCCCTCGTCTGGCCCGAAGGCCCGCGCGATCTCGATCTGCACCTCTCCGCGCCGCAGTCTGACGGCACCGGCGCCTACGACATCTATGAGGACGACCCCGTCTGGCCCGCCGAGGGCAACCCCGACAATGTGGAGGCGATCCTGGAGCGGGCCGATGACAACGGCGACGGCCCGGAGACAATCCTGATCCGCAAGAAGCCCGGCGCCGGGGACATCCTGATCAGCGTCCACGACCCCGATCACGCTGACGATCCCGAGAGCGTCGAGCTGGGCGGCTCCCAGGCCATCGTTCAGGTCTGGTTTGAGGGAAAAGAATCACGCTTCTATCAGGTGGATCCGTTGGAGCCTGCAAACTGGTGGCGTCCAGTCGAGATCTCATCGGGGCTCGGCGACTTCTATGAGGTCGAGCAGTACGCGCCCGGCGTCCGGGCGGGAGAGGAAGGATACTTCTGATCTGCAGGTTTGATCCGCAGACTTGATCCATCAGGGCGGACGGTTGCGCGGTCGCGCGCATTGTGATAGCCCGCGCCCCGCGCTGCGGCAGGTATCTATTCATGGTGCTTTTTCCTGACACACTGGTTCAGCAGACGCTCCGGATGCCAGGAGCATCTCACAGCTTCTTCAAGCAGATCTGTGAGCCGGACAGTCTGGAGATCCGGAGCTGGCTCGGTGAGATCACGGAGCGGCAGGTGGAACCCCTCCAGCAGCGCGCGCTCGATATGCTCACCTCGCTGGATAACCGCCGCTTCTTCCAGGCATACGCTGAGATGTCGACGCTGGCGTCGCTGGAGCGCGCCGGGTGGCATGCCACCGGCTACAGCGCCCCCCACATCGAAGTCCAGCACCCCGAGCTCGGCGCCTTCCGGCTCGGCGTGATGGCGCTGCTCCAGCAGCGGCGCCCCGGCGGCGAGGAGGAGCTGCACCGGATCCTCATCCGCTCCCTCTCGCGCCTCCACGCGAAGCAGCGCTTCGCCCTGCTGATCCGGCGCTGGCTCCCGCCCGAACTCGACCCGGAGCCGGTGCGGCGGGCGCTCGAATTATGGCTGGCGCAGGTCGCCCACGGGCAGTGGCAGGGGCGCTATGCCACCTATGAGGACGAGCGCATCTCCCTGGAATTCTCGCTGACCGGCGAGGAGGTGACGGGCGATCAGTCGCCGCTGGCCTTCTGCATGGGGCCGTTCTTCGCTCACCGCATGATGGAGGCCATCGAGCCGCGCGTGGTGGCTGAGCTGGATCGCTACGTCGCCTCGCCCCACCGCCGCCAGCCGCTCCTGCTGGCATGCGTCACCGACCAGCCCTGGCAGCTCAACGACAGCTACCTGCTGGACTTTCTTTACGGGCGCCCGGACGCGATCTACATGGATGAGCGCGGCCTGAGCCGCGAGTACAGCGGCGCACCCGGCGTCTGCGTCTTCCGCGATCCGCTCTATCCCTTCCTCTCCGGCGTCTGGATGCTCGATCGGCACCCCGTACAGAGCATGGACGCCCGCCTCCGGGTCTGCATCAACCCGTGGGCGCAGAGCCGCCTGGAGGCGCGCCATGTCGCGTGGCGCTGCTTCACGAGCCGGCCTGAGAGCCGACCAGAGGGCCGACCTGATGGCCGTTCCAGCCACCTCTGCTGGCAGGAGGGGATCGGCACACGGCTGGGTTCTCTGCCATGACACAGGAGCCTCTATGAACCTGACCCCTCAAGGAACCGGCTGGATCGAGGTCGTCACCGGATGCATGTTCAGCGGCAAGTCTGAGGAGCTGATCCGCCGCATCCGGCGCGCGCAGTACGCCCGGCAGAACGTCGTGGTGTTCAAGCCCCGGCTCGATCAGCGCTACAGCGCCAGCTCGGTCGACGCGCACTCCGGCCTCAACATCCCCTGCATCGTCATCGATCGCGCGTCGGAGATCCCGGAGAAGGTCGGGGAGGCTCAGGTCATCGGCATCGATGAGGCGCAGTTCTTCGACGCGGATCTCGTGCAGATCTGCGAGGATCTGGCCAACCAGCAGCGCCGGGTGATCGTGGCGGGGCTGGACATGGACTACATGGGCCGCCCGTTCGAGCCGGTGCCGCAGTTGCTCGCCGTCGCAGAGTTTATAACAAAGAACCTCGCTATCTGCGTCGTCTGCGGCAACCCTGCCGATCGCTCCCAGCGCGTCCTCCACCAGGGCGGACGCTTCCTCGTCGGCGAGAAGGACGCCTACGAGGCCCGCTGCCGCCGCTGCTGGCGCCCGGACAGCTTCGAGCCGATCCAGCAGCAATTGGAGCTGGGCCGCAACCTCTCCGAATTACACAGGGACTGACCGGGGCTGACCGGGCTAGCCGAACGCCCCCATCCCGCTGAGCGCCTCCTGGGCGACCCCCTCCCACGCCGGGATGCGATCCGTGACGCCGAGCTGATCGAGGTGCTCCCAATCGAAGTCGATGAAGGGGCAGCCCTCGAACGGCACCAGCCGCGTCGCCAGCACGTCCGCCACGTGCACCGCCGTCCCCACCCCGAACCGGCCTGTCGCGAGCCGCGCCGGAGTGTGGTGATCCTGCACCGCGCTCACCAGCGTCGCATCCATCCCCCAGAGCGAGAGCAGGTAGCCGCCGATCCGGGGGTGGAGCGTAGGATCCTCAGAGGACTCAGGCTGGCTCGCCAGCACCAGCAGCCCGACATCGTGCAGCATCGCCGCAAAAAACGCCTCGTCGGCCAGCCGCCGCTCCGGCACGATCCGGCGCGCGATCGAGGCAGCGAGCAGCGTGTGTCGGCGCATCGCGTCCATCGGGAACCAGGGGGAGGGCGCGCCCACCGAGAACAGCTCCAGCGAGAACACCAGGTTCCGGATGAGGTTGTTCCCCAGGTAGGTCACCGCGTCCTCCAGCGCGGCGATCCGGCGCGCCGGGCCGAAGAACGGCGAATTCACGAGCTGCAGCACCCGCGCGCAGATCGCGACGTCCTGCTGCAGCACCGCCGCCACCTGGGAGGCGTTGGAGATCGGCGAGTCCATGACCTTCTTCAGCCGCGTCCAGGTGCCTGGCATCGTCGGGAGCTTCTGCACCTTCCCGATCGCGCGCTGCAGCTCCGGATCCTTGATCAGCGCGTGGATCTGGCAGGCCCGCTCCAGCGTGCTGTCAAAGGTTTGTGGATCGCAGGGCTTGATCAGGAACTGGTGCGCGACCGCCACCGCCTTCAGCGCCCCCTGCTGCTCAGCGGCGCCGGAGAGGACGATCCGGACCGCCTGCGGCTGGAGACGCTGGGCGGCCTGCAGGACGGCGGTGCCGCTGATCTGTGGCATAACAATGTCGCTGACAATGATATCAAAAGCCGAATGATTGAGAAGATCAATCGCCTTTTCACCACTGTCGACAAAAACCGTCTCCCACGGTCGCCGCTGACGGCGAAGAAGTTGCTGGAGCGCGTCCAGCACCTTCGGCTCATCATCTACAAACAGGATGCGGGTCATGGAGCCCTGATGAGGCGGAGGGAGTATCCTTCGGCCCCGCCTCCGGCTACTCTCCCGCCCGATCAGGAGCGGGGGCTGTTTTTTCCGGCGCGGCGGCCTCCCAGGCGCGCAGAAAATTGCTGCCGCGCATGGCGAGGATCTCCTCTGCGGGCATCCCTGCTCCGGCGAGGGCGTCCCAGAGGGCCGGGAGATCGCCGACCCGGCGCAGGTCGCGCGGGGCGGTGATCAGGCCGTCGAAGTCGCTGCCGAGGGCCAGCGCCGGGGCGCCGCCGACGGCGCGGAGGTG
>JBEIQZ010000244.1:0-8529 GCA_040376255.1 Alphaproteobacteria bacterium | reverse complement strand
GGCGGCGCGGGCGCGGTGCGGGGAGGCGCGGGCGCCGATCCTGCAGCGGCTGGAGGGGACAGATCAGCGGCGGATCTCGTCGTTCGCCGGTTGGAAGGAGCCGCAGGCTGCGCTGGATCAGGCGCCGCTGACAGAGCAATTCCTGTCGGTGCTGGGGGCAGAGGCGGGCGGGGACGGGGCGGGCGGGGCGCCTGAGGCGCTGCGGGCGCGGCGTCGGGCGGACATGGCGGCGGCGCTGCAGCGGGGGGAGCGGGGGGAGCAGGAGATCCGGGCGCTCGCGCTGCTCGGCCACCCCGACGATCTGGAGCCGCTCGTCGCGATGCTCCACAGCAGCGGGCGGCGGGGCGAGCATGCGATCCACCGTGCCATCGCGCTCGCCGGAGACTGCCGGGCAGAGCAGCGGCTCATCGATCTGCTGGAGGCCACCGACGCCGATCCGGGGCGCGGGTTTGTCCAGCGGCGGCTGGGGGCGCTCGGGCTGGGGCGGCTGGGGCTGGCGGCGTCGCTGCGGGTGCTGGAGCGGGCGGTGGAGTCGGAGCGGCGCGACTTCGAGGGTCGGCCGGGGGCGGGGCTCGGGGTGCAGTTCCCGGTACGCGGAGAATTGCTGCTGGCGATCGGAGAGCTGGCGGAGGCGGGGCTCCGGGCGCTGCCGCTGCTGATCAGCCACCTCGACGACACCACCGGCTCAGCCTTCGGCGGCATGTACCTGCCCGCCATGGAAGCGATCTGCCGGATCGGGCCGGGAACAATCCAGGGGCTGCGGCAGCGGGCGCGCGGGCAGGGGGAGATCGGGGCGGCCAACGCGGTCGGCGTGATCGCGGCGCTGGGGGGGGACGTGACAGAGTTTCTCGGAGATCGGCGCACAGTGGTCGCGGCGGCGGCGAAGCGGGCGCAGCAGGCAGGTCGCGCCTCAGCCTGACGCTCCCCTCCCGACCCTTTGGCAAGGTAACGCCTTCATCCCCCCCTCCCCCCATCACCTTAAAATATAAGATCATCCCTCACCTTCCGAACCTCTCTGCCCGACCGATTTCCCTGACCCGCCCCGGCTGGCCCGGTGAACGTAAGGGGCGTAAAACCAAAAGAGAGTCGTCGCGACAAATACGACCGCCCCTTGCGTTCACCCCCGGCACGGGCCAGCCGTCGCGCCTTAGCGCGGGGGGAGGCACAAGCGCAAGCGAAGTGCCGATGCGGGGGGTTACCCCCGCAAAAACAAGTTAGAGCCGCAGGGCCGGGAACCTCCGGCGCCGCTATACAGGGAGTCCCATATGTCTGACGTTTCGATTGACGGTGTCCTCAGCGAATTCAGCCCCACCGACTACTCGGTCCGCATCCTGGAGGTCATCCTCAAGGCCATCCCCAACGCCCCGACCTACAGCCACTACCGCTCGGTCGAGGACGCCGTCCGCCACTTCGACCCGAACGCCTCCGCCGAGGTCTACGCCGAGGCCCGCGCGCTCTCCAACGAGCAGGATCTCAAGGACGTCCTGTGGATGGGCGGGCTGCTCGACGCCGGGGACAAGGGCTACGCCGTGTACACCGGCATCCGCAGCGCGATGAACTGGTTCTTCGGCGACAAGTCCCAGGGCCTGGAGAACGACGACCAGCAGCGCAACGACGCCATCATGAAGGCCCTCGGCGTCGCCTACATCGCCTGGAACGCCTTCCCCGGCACCGTCGCCCAGAAGGCCGCCGCCTTCCGCACCTCCTCCGCCGGTCAGGCCATGCTCGCCTACTACGGCGCCGCCGAGGTCGCCCTCCCCTTCGCTGACAACGCCCTCGTCGGCGGCGGCAGCTTCATCAGCACCCTCATGGCCAAGGCCGGCGGCGCCCAGACCGCCCGCCTGAGCAGCATGGCCGGCGGCAAGTCGATGGAGGAGGCGCAGGGCATGCTCTCCTCGATCATCGGCCCCATGGAGCAGGCCGCCGCCATCGCCTCCAAGCACGTCGCCCCCATCGCCAACGCCGCCAAGCAGTACGTCCCCACCGCCATGGGCGGCGCGGACAAGGTCGCGGGCGTCGTCGCCTCCGGCGCGGACATGCTGCCCGTCTACCGGCTGCTCACTGCCCGCCTCGCGGCAGAGTCGGCGGCGCTCCGGGCGCTGAAGCGCGTCTGATCTGAGACGGAGACGCTCCGCGAGGGCGGAGGGTGCGGCGCCGGGGCGGGAGATCGCTCCGGCGCTGCTGTTTTTTTGGGGACCGAGGCTACGGGCAGTCGCCGATGTTACTGCTGTTTGTCAGCGACCCGGTGAAAGTGGTGAGTTGTACCACCAATGCATCCACCTCTGTACTGCACAGAGCCGCATTGTCGAATACGAAGATGTCTCTCACCCGTGTCAGGCTGGACAGCCCGCGCAGCGTCTCAAGCGCGCCGTTGGATGAAATCGACAGATTACAAAAAATAGAAAGAACATTGGAGAGCCCGTCCAGACCGATAAGCTGCGGGTTGGCCCAGATCACGAGGTTACCCTGGATCGACTGTAACCTCTGCAAACCATTTATATAGCGCAGGCTGTTGTTCTCTCCGATGAAGAGAGTGGATTGGATAATATGAATATTTCCCATATCCGACAAAAACAATAAGTTATTATTTCCAATAATATTTAAATCACATACACTTTCAAGAGAAAGTAGTCCATTTGTGTTTTTTAATTGATCATTATTAATTATATTTAATTCATTTCCAACAAATCTCAATTGTTCTATGCCTTCCAATGTTAATAACTTATTATTTTCCTCAATATACACATTCTCACCGACCCGCTCTAATTGCTCCAGCCCAGACAATGTCCGCAGATCAGAGTTGTCATAGATCGTCAGATCGCGATTACACAGCTCCAGATGCTCCAGCCCGGACAAATCCTGCAACCTGTTATTGGATCGGATGGTCAGCCACTCCACCTCTCTCAATTGGTTCAGTCCAGATAAATCTATCAAGTCATCATTCGATTCAATAGAAAAATCACTTATTGTCTCCAGGCTATCCAATCCGGACAGGTGCTGCAGGTGCGCGTTGTTTCCGATGTAGAACGTTCCGCCCACCTGCTCCAGCCGCTCCAGCCCGGATAGATCCACCAGCAGGGTACTTTCGACGAGAACGGTTCCCCCCACCTCCCGCAGGCCACCGAGTCCAGACAGGCGCTGCAGATGTATGTTGAAGAGAGAAAGATCCTTGCCGATCCGCTCCAGGTTGTCCAGCCCGGACAGATCCTTCAGCCCGGAGGCCGAGCGCATGAGCAAATTCTGCGTGATCTCCCGCACACAGGAGAGTCCACGAATGTCCGGCTGCCCCGCGTCCAGGATCAGATCCCCCTCGATGTTCCGCTCGCTGTAGCCGATGCAGAAGTCGGCAAACCCGCTGCTCAGATCCCCGACGTAGAAGTCTGGCGGGAACCACACCGCGCTGTCCCCGTCGTCCCAGTCCGTCCCGTCCAGCGTCCACCCCACCTCCCCTTCACACATCCGCGCCCCGCTCCACTGATCGCCGAAGCCGTCCCCGTCCGCGTCTGGGTGAACCACACGCTGCCCGATCACGCTGCTGTCCGCGTCACCGGAGAGGCCATCGCAGTCCTCATCCACATCTGCGCCGTCGCACACCTCCTGCCCCGCAGGCGACACCGCCGCAGCCCCGTCGTCACAGTCCGTCCCCACCATCGCCAGTCCCGCCCCGTCGCAGGACAGCAGCGCCACGCTCCCGTAGCCGTCCCCGTCCGCGTCGACGTACCACACCGTCTGTCCGGCGGCGCTCCCATCGCTGTCGTCGCTTAGTCCGTCGCAGTCCTCATCGAGGTGCGCCTCATCGCAGACCTCCTGCGCCGCCGGGCTCACCGCCGGGTCGCTGTCGTCGCAGTCGGCGGCGAGGACAAAACCGTCGCTGTCGAGATCATCGTCGGCTGTCGCCGCGTCGCAATCGTTGTCCGCCCCGTCATACACGACCTCCGCCGCCGCCGGGTTCACCGCCGCGTCCCCGTCGTCGCAGTCGAGCCGGACAGAGAAGCCGTCCCCGTCGCGGTCGCCTGCCGGATCTCTGCCTTCAGGTGCTTTGCCTTCAGGCGCGTCTCCGCAGGAGAGGAGGATCACCGGTAAAAAATGCACAAGGATCGCTCCATCGACAGGTTATCACGACCGCCGCCCGGCAGGATATACGATCTGCAGGAGCGTCCCGATGCGCCTGCGTTTTTCTTCTGTCCTGCTGCCCGGCCTGCTCCCCGCCCTGCTCCCCGGCTGCGCCGCAGACGACAAGGCGGACGGCATCGCTTTCTGCGACGGGCCGTATGAGATGTACTACGACCCCGATCCGGCGGGCAAGCTGACGGCGTTCCCCGACGATCACTGGACGGAGGCCGACCCGTCCGCCGCGACCGGCCTGCGGGTGGCGATGCGGACGGCGGAGACGCCGGGGCTCGACGAGTACCCTGACAACTTCGTCGGCATTTTTGATGACCTCTCGACGCTCGACGGCTTCGGGCTGACGGCGGGGATCTGGATGCATGCGTGGCAGGTGCTGCCTGAGATCCCGGCGGAGGATTTTCATGTGTATGCGGACGGGGCGCGCTGGCCGGTGTCGATCCGCATGACCGACGACGGGAGCACGGTGCTGGCGGTGCCGCTGCGGCCGCTGCCGGAGGCGGCGGAGGTCACGGCGATCCTGCGCACCGATCCCACCTCGCCGGAGTGTGTCGCGCCCTCGCCCCGGCTGCGGCGGCTGCTCGATCCGGCGCTCGACGGCGCCCCCGATCCGGCCCCATTGCATGCGGATCAGTGGCGGCGGGCGCTGGCGGCGACAAAAATCCCGGCGGAGGAGGTGGCGGGGATGGTGGTGTTCACGACGCAGTCGGCCACCGCGCTCTCAGACGCTGTCGCGGCGGACATCGCCGGGCGCAGCTACGCCATCGCCCCCGATCCGGCCTGCGCCGACACCGGCGCGGGGTTTTCTCAATGCGACGCGCTGCTGGACGTGCAGGACTACCGGGGCGACGACCGCACCGTCCCGGTTGACAGCCGGGGCGAGCCGCAGGGCAGTTACGCGCTCCCGGTGCGGGTGTGGCTGCCTGCGACGGGCGCCGCGCCCTGGCCGGTCGTGCTGTGCGGCCACGGGCTCGGCGGGAGCCGCGATCAGTGCCGGACGCTGGCTGAGTACGGCGCGCCCTACGGGATGGCGGTCGTCGCCGTCGACGCGGTCGAGCACGGCGATCACCCGGGCCGCACGGAGGCGCCGATGGATCTGATCGCGGACTTCATGATCTTCGCCATCGGGATCGACCCGCCCGGCCTCTCGGCGCTGCGGCTGCGCGACAACTTCCGCCAGAGCGCCTGGGACAAGCTGCAGGTCGTCCAGGCGATCCTGCAGGGCGTCGACCTCACCGGGGACGGCCAGCCCGACCTCGACCCGGCGCGGATCAGCTACGCCGGGGTGAGCCTCGGGGCGATCATGGGGCCGCAATTGATGGCGCACACCGGCGCGATCCGGGGCGGGGCGCTTGCGGTGGGCGGCGGGCGGCTCTCCTCGATCATCCAGGAGTCTGAGTCCTTCTCGCTGCTGGTGGAGGTGATGCGCCCGCCGGAGGTCACCGACGGCGACGTCGACCGGTTCTTCCCGCTGCTCCAGACCGCCATCGACAGCGCCGATCCGGCGGTCTACGCCGCCCGCATGGCGGAGGCCCCGCCGGAGGGCGCCGCGCCCCACCTGCTGCTGATGCTCGCCCACGGCGACGCCATCATCCCCAACAGCAGCAGCGAGGCGCTCGACCGGGCGCTCAGCCTGCCGCTGGTCGGGACGGAGGTGTGGGCCTTCGACGGCATGACCGCCACCCCCGCGCCGACCTGGGAGAACCTGCCCTCCGGCGCGACCGGCGGGATGGTGCAGTACGCCGTGACGCAGCCCTGGGAGGGCGCCCCCTGGGAGCCCGCCGACCACAGCACCCTCCACGAGAGCGTCCAGGGCCGCGCGCAGCTCCTTGAGTTCCTTGAACCCCTCAGCCGGGGCGACATCCCGGTGATCAGCGAGCCGCAGCGTCCCTGAGCGCGCCCCTGATCAGGGACACACCCCCGCGTTGCCCTCCCACACCGCCAGCCCGTCGAAGCCGGTGAGCTGCGCGAGCAGCGCGTCCTTCGCCTGATCGCAGAGCAGCAGGTTGCCGGTGGCGGTGATGTCCCCCTCCACCGCCGTCAGCCCCGCCAGCCCGTCCAGGCTGCTGAGCGCGGCGTTGTCCGCCAGCGTGAGGCTCCCGCCGATGGCGGCGACGCCCTCCAGCCCCGCCAGCGAGGCGAGCGCCGGGTTGTCCGCGATGATGAGGTCGCCGGGGATCTCCGTCAGGCCCGACAGCGCGGAGATGTCTGTGAGCGCCGTCCCCTGGAGGGTGAGGCTGCCGCCCACTGCGCCGAGCTGCTCCAGCCCTTCGAGGGAGGTGAGCCGCCGGGTTTCCACGATCCCGAGATCGCCGGTGATGGAGACGACGCAGGCGAGGTGGGAGAGCTTGACCTCTGAGCCGTTGGAGAGGAGGATCGAGCCGATGACGGTGACGCTGCGGGCGCCCTGGCAGACGGTGTTGTAGTCGCCGGTGACGTCGCCGGTGTACACCCCGTCCTCTGTCCACACCCTGCTGTCGCTGTCGTCGATGTCGGTGTCGTCGCGGGTGATGCCGCGCGAGGGGTGGCAGCGCTGGAAGGGCTGGGAGGCGTCGCCGTAGCCGTCGAGATCCGCGTCGAGGTAGAGGGTGGACTGGCCGGTGGCGGACGGGTCGTCGTCGTCGCGCAGCCCGTCGCAGTCCTCATCGCGCTCGTCGGCGTCGCAGACCTCCTGCGCGCCGACGTGGATGCTGGCGTTGAAGTCGTCGCACTCGTCATCCCCGCAGAAGCCGTCATCGTCCACATCGAACAGGCAGCCGCCCTGCTCCTGCGGCGCGCCCGTGTCCGGATCGCTCAGATCGAGCGAGCAGGAGGAGAGCGAGGAGATCAGCGCCGCGAACAGCAGGACGCAGAGGAGCAGAAGCACCAACCCGACGAGCAGCCCGACCATCACGCACCTCTCCGGCGATGTAACTTACCTGTATCCCTTGAACCAGCGCCATCGCTGGATCTTGCTGCTATGCTGTCGGCCTCCATCCCCGGTCCCTGATGCCCGCTCCCCCCGCATGGACGCTCTCCGACGATGGACGCGCCTCGCTCCCCCCGCCTGAGCCCTGGAAGCAGCCGGGGCTCCCCCCGGCGTCCGCGCTGAATGCCGCCCTGAACACCGGGCGCTTCACGATCCTGCCGCAGCTCGTCCCCCCGGCGGCGGGCGCGCCGCTGCGCCTGCGGAACGTCTACCAGACGCGCTACACGATCCGGCAGCGGCTCGGGGAGGGCGGGATGGGCGCGGTGGATCTGGCCTTCGACCGGGACATCGGGCGGCCGGTGGCGCTGAAGAAGCTGCACCCCCGGATGCTGACCCCCGGCGGGATCGCGCGGTTCATCTCGGAGGTCCGCACCGTCGGGCGGCTCGAACACCCGAACATCGTCCCGGTCCACGACGTCGGGCTGGACGAGGAGGGCAACTACTACTTCGTAATGAAGTACGTCGAGGGGGAGACGGTGGCCGGGCTGATGGAGCGCCTGCTCTCCGGCGATCCGGCGGCGCACCGGGAGTGGCCCGCAGAGCGCCGGGTGGAGGTGATCGTCGAGATCCTGCGGGCGCTGGACTACGCGCACGGGCAGGGCGTCCTGCACCGCGACATAAAGCCGGAGAACATCCTGCTCGGGCGGCACGGGGAGGTGTTCGTCACCGACTGGGGCATCGCCAAGCACATCGGGCAGGCCGACCCGGAGGCGCTGGAGGTGGAGGCGCATGCGCTCCAGACGCGGGTCGGGACGGTGATGGGGACGCCGCTCTACATGAGCCCGGAGCAGATCCGGGGCGAGAACGACCGGCTCGACGGGCGCAGCGACATCTACAGCCTCGGCCTGCTGCTCTACGAGTTCCTCACCCTGCGCCACCCCTGGCGCGGGCAGACCGATCTGCGCCGCATCCAGGCCATCCAGGCGCGCGGCTACCCCTTCGCCCGCCTCTCCCTCGCCCGCCACCCCGCCCAGACCCTCCCGCCGATCGAGCTGCTCTACCTCTGCGAGCGGCTCTGCAGCCACGACCGCGACCTCCGCCCCTCCGCCCGCGAGGCGATGGAGCAGCTCGTCAGCCTCCAGAGCGGGCGCATCCCGATCCAGTGCCACCGCACCCTCACCAAGCGGCTCGCCCGCGAGGCCGCCCACTTCAGCGACCGCTACCCGAACATCAGCTTCGGGCTGCTGATCGGCGTTGCAGCCAGCAGCGTCGCCGGGATCGCGTCGATGCTGCTCCTGTCAGCCGGATAGCTCCGCGAGCAATTCATCCGCGCAGGTCAGCATCCTGCGCGCGCAACCTGCTGCCTCCGAGGTCAGCGGCGCCCCGGCGCGGAGCTGGATCTGCCCCGGAGACAGCGCGGTGAGCGACAGCCCCTGCGGGAATTGATCGATCCGGCGGAAAATGCGCGAGAGCTGTTCGCCGGTCAGGGCGCTGCC
>JBEIQZ010000819.1:0-1739 GCA_040376255.1 Alphaproteobacteria bacterium | reverse complement strand
CGTCGCGCTGGTGCCGCTGGCGGAGGGCGCGGCGGCGGTGACGCTGACCGGGGGGACCGAGAACACTGGGGTCGTGGCGGACGGGGCGCGGCTGTGGGTGCTGGATCGGCTGGGGGACGCGCGGGGGATCGGGACGGTCCGCACCTACGACGGGGCGCTCCAGCAGACCGCGCCGCCCTTCCAGACCGGCAAGAACAGCGGCTACGGCGCCTATGATCCGGTGACGCAGCGGCTTTGGATGAACGCCGAGGGCGACACCGAGGCGCAGAGCTACGACCCGGCGACGGGCCTGCCGGATCGGCGGGTGCGGCTGGGCGTCCACCTGGAGTCTGCGGCGGCCACGCCGGGGCTGCCGGATCAGGTGTTTGTGACCGGGCGGCTGAGCGGGCTGCTGGCGCGGGTGGATCTGGCGACCGGGGCGCGGCTTGACGCGGCGGAGCCGCCGTACTGGCCGGTGGCGCCGGTGGTGTGGACCTCAGATCAGGGGCAGGAGGTGTGGGTCGCGGAGCAGATCGACAGCCGGGTCTGCGCCTACAGCATGGATCTCGTCCGGCGCGGCTGCTTCGATCCCGGCCTCGCGCCCGATCCCTCGCTGGTGATCGCCGATCTGGCGGTCGGGCCGGGCGGGCTTTTGTATAGCAACGGGCAGGCCGATCAGTTGATGGAGATCGGCGGCGACGGCGCGGTGCTGCAGCGCTGGCAGCTCGCGGAGGGCGACGGCCCCACCGACGAGATGAAGGGGCGGCTGGACATCGTGGTCAGCCCGGCGGGGCAGGTGTTCGTGGTGCGCTGCGCGGACGGGCGGATCTCGCGCATCGACGGCGACGCGGCGGTGACGGCGTACCCGCTCGCGGGGTTGATCGCGGATCGCGCCCGCATGCAGTGCGCCAACTGGACGGGGGATCGGCTCTACGTCGAGGGCTTCTCCATCGATCCGGTGACCCTGGCGCGCCTGCCGGAGCAGGATCAGACATGGACCTACCTGATCTCCGACAACCTCGCCTACTATGACCGCGACCGCAGCGTCCACATCGCGCGTGGCGCCGTCATCCCCGTCCCGCCCGGCTACTGGATGCCGCAGTTCTTTGTGACGCCGGACGCGCCGGGGCGGTTCGGCTGGGTGGAATTGGAGTCGGCGGCGATCCAGGGGCGGGAGGTGGAGTGAGGCGCGGTCGGCGCGGTTATGAGTTCAACGATCAGAAAAAGCATGGAAGATGAGTTGATGGCGGTTAACGGGAAACGTGGTAAGTGGTAGGCTGTTTGAGCCTGGGCAATCGCCTGGGCAACAACTGGGAGGCAGGCGATGGCAGCGACGACAAAGTTGAAATGAATGATCCCAACGTGTACCATGCCTCGGATGGGAGATATGTGATGGTTTTGCACAGCGCTGCGGTCGGTGGATTGCTCCGATTTGTCGCTTCCGCAGAGATGGCCTGCGCCCATCGTGAAACATGCTGATCCACACGCTCTCTCTGCTGTCTTTATCCTGTCATTCTTCCATGGAACCATCGCAACAACTGAATGCAAGGATGATCCAGACGACAGATACAGCAAGCGATACGCAAGCTGCTTCTGAAATAGACAGTCAACAAGAGACCGGACATAGCGCAGAGACCGGTATGGATAGTACACCAGATACAGATGATTCTGGTGACAGCGATACAGGAACAATTCTTCTCCCTGGAGATTGGCTTTCTGTCAGTGCAGGTGCCTATTTTGGTTGTGGAATTCATCTTGAT
>JBEIQZ010000095.1:0-14363 GCA_040376255.1 Alphaproteobacteria bacterium | reverse complement strand
CGCCCGCGCCGCCCGCACCGTCAGCGACCAGTCGTGGATCACCTCCAGCGTCCCCGCGACGTGCCGGATGTCGGCCTCCTTCTCCGCGAGGGCATCCGGGGTCAGATCCGGAGCCTCCACCTGGTTGCGCGCCAGCAGCACCCCGAGCGTCCCGCCCGCCGATCCCAGCACCCCCGCCGCCGTCAGCGGCCCCGCCGCCAGCCCTGATCCGCCGTGCCGGCCGTCCAGTCCGCACGCCGCCACCAGCCCCGCAGGCCCGCGCACCTCGATCCGCTCCACCTGATCCGCCCGCAGCCGCTTCTCCGCCGCGCGCACGTGCCGCCGCAGGATCTCGCGCACCCCCTCCGTCAGCACCCGGAACCCCGGCGCCACCGGCCCCCGCCCGATCAGCGCCCCGCCGATCAGCCACCGCTCCCCCGCCCCGCTCAGGCTGAGGGGCAGCCCGCCCGCCTCAGGCGCCGCCGCCGCGATCTCCGCCGACGCGGCGGCAGCGTTCTGGCCCTCCAGCGCTGCGATGGCCGCCGCTGTGGCCGCTGCCGTGGCCGCCGTAGCCGTGGCGGCCTCCTCCGCCTGCCCCCCCGCCTGCTGGAGCGCCAGCCCGACCCGCCCGCCGACCTCCGCCCCCAGCGCGGTCGCCCGGAGCAGCGCCCCGAGCTGCGCGCCCGGCGCCTGCGCCCGGAGCGTCGAGGCCATCGGCCCGAACCGCACCCCGCCGATCCCCTGATCCTCCTGCGCTGCCGCGCGCATCGCGGCGACACGCAGGATCGCTGCCTGCCGCAGCACCGCAGGCGGGAGGGTCGCCTTCCACAGCATCTCACAGAGCGCGTCAAGCATCAGTACTGAAAACTCCACTGTGCACCGGCCGCCAGCAGGTATCCGCCGATCGGGATCGCCGAGCCGTCTATCGCGTAACCTGCTGTCGGCACCTCAGGGGCGCCCCGATCCAGCTCTCCCTGCCCCAGCCGGTGGTACTGCAGAAAACCGTCCCAGCTCACCATCCGATCCGGCCCGCCCTTCCCCTCCGGCGTCCAGAACGGGTTGCGGTGGGTGACCCCCAGCCCGCCCGCGAAGATCATCCGGCCCGCGTCGATAAGCGCGCTCTCCGGCCCCTGGCTCACCAGCGGCGTCGGCTCGAACCCGATCCCGCCGCGCAGCCGGATGCCGATCTCCCCCATCAGGGTCTGGGTGCGGATCGCCGGCATCGCGATGTCCAGCCCCAGCCTCGGCGCCCAGGTCGCCCGCAGCGTCGGCTGGTAGGGGTTTTTGTCGGCGATGGGATCGTCCCCGAAGTCCACCACCGCCCCGTTCAGCTCCGAGTTCGTCACCTGCGCGACGTTGATCTTGAGGGTGTTCCACGACGTGTGCCGGATATCGGCGCTGAGCGTGAACGCCTCCCGCCCCTTCAGCGTGCAGGTGTAGGCGATCCCCGCCTCCCAGCGCGGCGGGACGTAGTGATCGTAGACCCCCAGATCCAGCCGCCCCACCAGCGGCACCACGATGTCCTCCAGCTCCCCGATGTCCTGCGTGCGCGCGTTGATCTGCAGGTCGATCCCGACGTCCACCGGCAGCCCCGCCGTCCCGCGCCACGCCGCCCCCAGCTCCAGCCCGGTCAGCGCCGGGTGCAGATCGCCGAGCCGCCAGTGCATCGACGCGATCGGCGCGAACCCCGGCGCCAGATCCAGCTCCATCGAGTGGACGTCCAGCGACATCCCCACCACGTCCCCCAGCGCCTCCCCCTCCTCCGCCCCCGACAGCACTACGTCCAGCGTCGCCCCGAGGTGGTACCGGGCCTTCGGGATCATCAAGAAGCCGCCCCCGAACGAGAGCCCCGCAATCGGCCGCACCCCGAGCGCCAGCCCCAGCTCATAGCGCTGGTTGCGGTTGGAGTAGAGAAAATACGTGGGGATCTGCGGATCGAACGTCGCCAGCCGCAGCAGCCGCTTCGGCGGCACGTACAGCCCGATCCCCAGCGCCACCTTCTCCCCGAACGGCAGCGCCGCCCCGATCATGATCCCGAACGTCGGATCGTACTGCGGCCCCGCCACCAGCCCCGGATCCTGCTCGTTGAGCAGCCCGTCCTGGTTCGTGTCCCACCACAGCTCAGGGAATTGCTGGAACGACGACTCGCCGTAGATCGCCCCGATTGACAATTCGGGGAACGGCAGCCCCGGGAGCGAGGCCGGGTTCGACAGGATCGACTCAGGGCCGTCTGAGAGCGCGATCCCGCCCCCCGCGCGACCCATCCGGCGCGCGCCGAAGCCATAGAACTCCACCGGGCTGGCCGCTGACTCGCCCGCTCCGAGGAGCAGCCAGAGGATCACGCGTACCCTATCTCAGGCACCGGCGTCAGGGAGGTCTGCTTCAGCACCTCGATGATCTGCTGCGGCGTGCTCTCCGGCATCGCCTCGCGCAGGCAGGCCGTGCGCCCCGAGAGCCAGGCGGTGGCCATCCCCGATCCACGGTAGGCGCCGCGCGCCCCGCCCTCGCCGAGCGAATAGCCGTAGGTCAGGAACTTGCCGGTCAGGCTGCCCCACTGCTTCTGCGGGAAGCGGTGCGGCGCGAAGAAGAACACCTTCTCCAGCGGGCAGTCCGGGTGGGAGGCGACGCCCACCGTCTCAGGAAGATCCGCCGGGTAGGCCCGCTCGCCCTTCGGGTGGGCCGCGCCGAGGACGACGGCCCCGCGCTCCACCGCCAGCGCGCAGCAGTCGCGCAGCAGGAGCGCCTTGCCCATGTTCGGCGTGCCGAGCGAGAGGTTGATCGCGGAGGAGCTCTGCTGCGCCGCGAGCTCGATCCCGGCGGCCATCAGATCGGCGGTCGTGCGGAGGCGCGCGTCCATGATCTTGATGCAGAGCAGGGTCGCCTCTGGAGCGATCTGGTGGATGATGGCCGCGATCTCAGTGCCGTGGCCGTTCTCATCCTCAAACTCCCCGGAGATCAGGACGTGCTGGGTGGCGTTCATCACGAGGCTCATCCCGCCGACCTTCGCGCCGGCGAGGCGCGGATCGTGGATGTTCACGCCACTGTCGATGATGGCGATCGTCTGTCCTCTGCCGGTATATTCCTGACCACGAAATCGCATAGGCTGCCCTGCGGGGATGGGGCTACGGCCCCGCGCTGCCTATCTTGCCCATTCCGGCGAAAACTGCAAGCCCATCCCTGCGGAGGATACGCTACCCTGATACCAGTTGTCATGCCTGGAGACGGCATGGAACCTGCCACGCGCATGGATGGCACGATGGAGCGCACAGCCGCTGACACACCGCCTGCGTTCACCGACCCTCCCCCGCTCCCTTTGCGCGGGCAGGCCGCCGGGGACGGCCCGCTGATGCAGCGCCTCCACCGGCGCCTGCGCGATCCCCTGCCGGGCCTCCGGCTCCACGGGTTCGCCGCGCCGCCCGCGCCGGCGGCCACCGACCGGATGCACCTGCTCGGCGGGCTGCTCTGCCTGCCGCTGATGAGCCTCTGGCCTGCAGGCGGGCTGGGCGCGGCGGCGCTGCTCACGATCTCGATGGCGCTGAACGCGCTCGCGGCGGCGGAGGGGCTCCGGACGGGGATCCGGAGCCGCAAGCCCGCGCTGCGGGGGTTCCGGATCGCTCCGGGTGAGCCGGGGTGGAACCTCCTGTATGCGCCGGACATCCGGAAGGTCGACCGCATCCTGTTCGGCAGCCTCGACGCGCCCCCGGATCGGCGCCGCTGGCGGCTGCTGGCGGCGGGGCGGCTGCTCTGCTGTCCGGCGCTGCTGCTGTGCTGCCTGCTGCCGGGGATGCCGGAATTGCTGTGGCCTGCGGTGGGCGCGCTGACCGGGCTGTGGGGGCTGCTGTGGGCGCTCGACCGGCCGCCGGGGGTGCGCGCAGGGAGCCCGCAGGCGCGCACGCTGGCCGCGCTCCTCGCGCTCTGCCACCGGCCGCCGCCCCGGTGCTGGGTGCTGATCTCCGGACACAGCCACGCCGGGCTGGAGGCGGTGCTGGACTGGTGGGATCTGGAGGGGCGCGTGGAGCTGATCCAGCTCGATCCGTACGGGCTGGAGCCGACCTCCCGCACCGTCCCGTTCCCCGGCGCCCGCCGCTTCCCGGTCGGCGAGGATCCCGCAGCAGCCGCGCGCGATCTCGCCGGCCGCCTCTCTGACGCCGCCCCGGAGCCCGCATGAACGCGCCACAGCCGCTCCTGCCGCTCCTGCCGCTCCTGCTGTTGTTTCTGCTCCCGCAGGCGCGCGCCGCCGATCTGTCCGGCACCCTGTCCGGCACTGTCACCGACGCCGACGGCGCGCCGCTCGCCGGGGTGCCGGTCTACGCCTACGACGTCCGGGGCAGCTACGCCCTCGCCACCTCGCGCAACGACGGCGCGTGGAGCCTCACCGATCTCCCCGCCGGGACGTGGCGCGTCCTCGCCCGCCCCGAGGACGATGCGCAGCACCCGGACGCGGTGGAGCGGTACTGGCCCGGCGTCCCCGGCTACTGCGATGCTGAGGTGATCGCGCTGGACGCGGACAGCGGCCGCAGCGGCGTCGATCTGAGCCTGCCGCGCTCAGCGCGGGTGACCGGGCGGCTGCTCGACAGCGCGGGGGCGCCGGTCACCGGGGCGTTCGTGGTCTGCGCCGGGACCGCCGAACCCTACACCGGCGTCTTCGCGGTGGGCCTGAGCGGCGCGGACGGTCGCTTCACCGCGACCGGGCTCGACAGCCCCGGCACCCTGATCAGCGGCGACGCTATGCCCTCGCGCTGCATCTTCTACGCCGACGGCGCCCCCGATCAGTACCCCGGCCCCGACCCCGATCAGGGCACCTACGATCAGGGCGCGAGCCTGGAATTCAGCGCCCTCCGTGGCGGAATCACCGACATCGGGGATCGGACGCTCCTCCCCGGCATCACCGTCACCGGCACCGTCTACAGCCCCGGCCCCGACGGGGAGCGCCCGGTGAGCGGCGGAACCGTCTACGCCTACAGCAGCGGGCAGGTGGTGGGCGTCCCGATCGGCGCGGACGGCACCTACATCGCAGCGGGGCTGCCGCCCGGCGAGGTCGTGGTGTGGGCGCAGGTGACGGGGCTGGCGACGACCTACTGGCCCGACAGCGACCGCCCCGGCGATCGCATCGACGTGCTGGAGGAGGGCATGCGCGCCGGAGGCGCAGACCTTCACATGCCGGCGGAGTCGCTGCTGAGCCTCGCGCTCCAGGGGACCCCGGCGCCGGGCAGCGATCTGTCCGACGTGTCCGTGCTGCTCTACAACGACACCTACACCGTCGGGCGCGGCGCCTCCGCCGACATCGACGGCTATGTGGAGCTGACCGCGCTGCATGACGGCGCCTACACCCTCCAGATCTACGGCTCCGACGCGGGCTTCACCGACGACTACCTGCGCTACCCGTCCGGGGACAGCAGCGCGGGCGAGCCTCGGATCGTGCAGATCGACGGGCTCACCTCCCTCGACGTCCCCCTCACCCCCGGCGCCCGCATCAGCGGCGCGATCACCGACGAGACCGGCGCCCCCGTCTACGGCGCCGAGGTCATCGCCCAGAGCGCAGACGCCTCCTTCTTCACCCGCGCCGACCGCGACGGGCGCTACGCGCTCCCCGGCCTCCCTGCCGGGAGCTACACCGTCGCCGTCAGCTACGCCGCCTTCTGCGCCGGAGATCCCGGCTGGACCGGCGCGTGGTGGCCCGATGCCCGCACCGCAGCGCTCGCCGCGCCGGTGATCGTCTCTGCAGGCGGCGCGGCGGACAGCACCGACGTCGTGCTGAGCCAGGACGACGACCACGACGGGATGGGGGACGCCTGGGAGCGCCGGCACGGCCTCGATGACGGGCGCGACGACGCCGGAGAGGACGCAGACGGCGACGGCTTCACCAACTATGAGGAGTGGCTGCTCGACAGCGATCCTGCCGGGAGCGGCGCGGCGGCTGCCTGTGGGTGCGGAGAGGGGAAGGCAGGCGCGCTCCTGCTCCCCGCGATCGCCGCCGTCGGGCGGAGGCGCAGGCGGAAGGCCCGGGACGCCCGATCCGCGCTGCGCGGTGCAGGAGCTGTGCAGGGGCGGTGACATCGCTGCGTCACCGCAGCCGCGCGCCCCCCGCCGCGCATGATCTCCGATACAACCGGGACATGCGCAAGCTCCCCCCGCTCCTGATCCTCATCGCCCTCGTCCCGCTCGTCGGCCTGAAGTGGCCGCTCCTCCAGCAGATGTACTGCTGGCTCTCGCTGGCGCTGTTCAACCCGGCAGGGGCGGAGACGCCGGGATCGGCAGACGGCGGCACCTCCGGATCGGCGGGCGGGAGCCGCAGGCAGATCCAGGGGGTGGAGTGGGCCGTGATCCCGGTGGATCTGCGCCGGCAGCGGCTCCACCTCATCGGACAGGCCGCAGGGGAGCCGCACGGCTTCGACGGGCTGGACGCCTGGGCGGCGCGGGAGGGCGTGCGCGTGACGGCGGCGATGAACGCCGCGATCTTCGAGACAATCTACCAGCCGACCGGCCTGTGGATCGAGCGGGGACAGCGCTACCAGCCGCTCAACGTCCAGCAGGGGCGCGGCAACTTTTTTCTGAGCCCCAACGGGGTGTTCTCCCTGGAGGAGGGCGGGGCGGGCGCCCACATCCGCTCCTCGGCGGAGGTGGCAGAGCTGATCGCCGCAGACCCCGCCTGGGAGTCGCGGCAGGCGCTCGCCATGCAGTCCGGCCCGCTGCTGCTCCGCGCGGGGACGCTCCACCCGCGCCTGCTGCCCGGGAGCGACAGCCGCTGCCGGCGCAACGGGATCGGGCTGATCGATGACAACCTCGCCGTGCTGCTCTACACCGATACGCCGGTGAACCTCCACCAGATGGCCTCCGCCTTCACCGCGCTCGGGGCGACGGACGCGCTGTACCTGGACGGGACGATCTCAGGGCTGTGCGGGGGGAAGGGCTGCGCGGGCGGGCTGTGGGCGGGGATGGTGGTGGTGACAGAGTAGCGCGCCCGGTTTTTCTGGTTTCTGGCGCTTTTTCTGGCGCTACAGATCCACCACGATCGGCGGCAGGACTGGCTGGTAGCGCAGGTCGCAGATGGCGGCGTTCACATAGCGGACGCCGTCCTGCACCAGCTCCCCGGCGCACTCATGGATGTGGCCGAAGACATGCAGCTTCGGCCGGACGCGCGCCACCGCCGCCGTCAGCTCCTCGCAGCCCACATGCTCCCCCCGGTACGTGCGGTCGAGGATGCCCATCGGCGGGCCGTGGGTGAGGAGGATCTCCACGCCCTCATCCTGCAGGTAGGTCGCCCCGGTGATCCAGGTCCGGCCCGCCGGGTTGCGCTCAAAGTCGAAGTCGTGGTTCCCGGAGATCACGATCTTGTGCCGGTGCGGCAGCGCGGCGAACCACTTCGCAAACCGCCGGATCTCCTTCTCCGTCCCCCGCCTCGTGCTGTCGCCGCAGTGAACCACCAGATCGCCGTCGGGGACAAGGACGCGATCATGGTGGTTGTGGGTGTCGCTGAGACAGACGATTCGCATACCGCCCGCTATCCCGGATCGCTGTGCAGCGCCTCAGCGCCCCTCAGCGCTTAGCAGCCCCCCTCCGCCTCCCCCACCTTGCGGAGCAGGTACATCGAACCCTTCGAAAGCCAGAGCGACACCGCCCCCGGCTCCTCGATCAGCAGATCCGTCCGCCCGTCCCCGTCCATGTCCCCCACCCACCGCACGACCCCCTCAGCGGAGAGCGGGATGTGCTGGATGCGCTCGCCGTCACCGATCAGGAGCTGATCCCCCTCCCGCTCCACCCGCAGGCTGCCCCACTGCTGCGGGCTCCCCACCCAGCTCCCCGCCGCCACCGTCCGCACCGGCCCCGGCTCCAGCCCCCGCAGCAGCACCCACGGCACCGCCCCGTCCATCCCCACCAGCCGCCCCTCCGACAGCCGCACCTTCACCTCCTCCAACCGATCCGGATAGAGCGCCAGCCAGCGCTCCTCAGCCACCCCGGCGGCGCCCGGCCAGGGCGGCATCGGCCCCGTCGCCAGCAGCTCCACCGCCGCCGCTGGACGCACCCCCGCCATCCACACCGCCAGACACACCGCCCCGGTCGCCTGTCTCATGCTTCACCCGCTCCGCCCGCCGGGGCGACAGCAAGGCCGGTGCCAGCAGGAAGATCGGCGGAATATCCACGCTTTCCTTTCCAAGAGAGCCAGAAACGATACTTCGAATAGCATGAAATCTATCAAAAGTAGAATGGCAGGCTCAAGAAAGAATCGCCCGCTCACCGCCCGCTCACCGCCCGCTCACCGCCAATAACGTCTCCGGCCACGCCACCAGCAGCCGCCGCGCCGCCGCCTGCTCTGCGCCGACCTCCCCATCCGGCGCGTCCCCTGCCGCACCCTCCGGCGCGTCCCCTGCCGCATCCCCTGCCGCACCCTCCAGCGCGTCGCCGCCCGCCCCCTGCGGCTCCGCCACCTGCTCCAGCCACTCCCCCGGCGAGAGCGCGCTCAACGTCGCCCGGTTGGCGAACAGCAGCCGCCGCGCCGCCGCCAGCTGCGGGGGGATCTGCGGCGCGACCGCTCCGTTTGTCTGCTCCTGACCCGCCTGCTCCTGACCCGCCTTCGCCACCTTCACCGCCGCTTTCGCCGCCGCCTTCGGTCTCGCCGCCACCTCCCACGGCGGCACCCACCCGTCCAGCTCACGCCCGGTGCGCGGGAACCGCACCGACACCTCGGCGAACAGCGCCGGGAGCGACGAACCGGCCAGCGGGCGCAGCCCGGTCAGCAGCGAGGGCAGCCAGGTCACCAGCACCCGCTCCGGCAGCCGCGCGAACGCCCGCGAGATCACCTCGACCACCACGCCCGCCACGAGCGGCGTGAAGCCGAGCGCCAGCAAAAAACCCTGGATGTAGTCCGAGAACGCCACGACCCGCATCGGGTTGTCGATCACCTCAGCGAAGAATTCCCGGATCGACGCCTCCTCCCGCAGCCCCAGCAGCCACTCCGCCGTCCACAGCAGCCCGAGCTTCTGCGGATCGTCCCCGACCTGACACTGGCCGATGGCGATCAGCAATTGGCTGCGGTTGCAGCCCATGCTCAGCGCCAGCCCCTCCAGCGTGAACAGGAAGGCCAGCATCCCGGCGAGCTGCGCGGGCTTCGTCCCGCGATCCGAGAACGCCTCGGGCAGCAGCGAGCAGTACTGCTGGTAGCCGGTCGCCACGAAGCCCCCGAGCCAGGGCGGCAGCCCGCCCGGCTGGCTCCGGTAGAAGGTGGCGAGGCGGCGGACGCGCTCAAAGATCTCCTGCGCGCTGTCGGCCCCGACCTCCCCGGTCATACAGTTCACCGCCTGCTCGCCCAGATCCTGCACCAGCCGGGGGCTCTGCAGGTAGAGCAGCGCGTCCTCCACCGCCTCCAGCACCGCCACCGTCTTCGCGTCGGACGCCAGACCCTTTTTGCGGAGGCGCCGCTCCAGCACATGCTCGACGGACACGCCCTCGTAGGCCAGCTCGATGATCGCGCGCTGGTTGCGCCCGACGTATAGATCCCAGGACTCCTGGATCGGCTCCTTGCCGAGAACCTTCTCGCCCATGATCGTCTTGAACGTCCCGCTGCCGATCAGGTACTTCAGCTTCCAGAGCAGCCGGCTGGCCTCGCGCAATTCTGCTACCTGCGCGGGCGTCAGGCTGCGATCCACGAAGTTGATCAGCGCGCGCTGCACGTTGCTGGCCTGGAGGTTCAGCTTCAGCGGGGCGAGCCGCTCGTAGACCTCCTTCGCCAGCGGCGGCAGGGAGGTCTCCCCGACCAGCCCGCGCCGGTCGCCGCCGAGCAGGATCTCGCAGAGGCGCCGGATGTTCCGCTTCTTCGGGATGCGGTTCTTCTCCAGGCAGGTCACCGCCGCGTCCATCAGATCCCAGGTCGTCGGCTGGCGCCGGTTCCGCATCCCGGCCAGCAGCATCGCCGTGTGGACGATCGCGATGCAGTCGGCGGTGGAGGTCAGGTAGCCCGCCTCCCGCGCCTTCGCGACGATCCGGACGCTGAAGTCCACCACCGACTCCTCGTCCTCCTTCGCAGGCTCAGGCGGGCGCAGCATGAAGTTGCCGACCGTCAGCTCATCGGAGAGCGGGAGCGGCGGCTTGACCTTCTTCCCGGCCTTCGTCCCGGCCTTCGTCCCGGCCCTGGCCGGCTTCGCCCCGTAGCTGAACGGGGTCAGCTCCTGCTGCTCCACCAGCTTCTCCCAGCGCTGCTCCGCCATGATCACCGCGCCCGGCGCCAGCCCGAATTGCTGCTCGATGGCCCGGTAGGACGACGGGATCAGCCCGTACTTCCACAGCGTCTTTGTCCGGGCCGGGATCTCCCACGCCTGATCCGACCCCGTCCCGAACTCCGCCACCTCCGAGGCCGAATGCGCCGCGCCGCAGATGTAGATCGCGTCGGCGGCGTCCACCCCGTTGTCCCGCAGCCACGCCTTCATGCGCGTCCACATGAACCGCTCCCGCAGCCGATCCGCGTCCAGATCCCGCCGCCGCCGCCCCAGCCGCCGGATCAGGCTGCCGATCAGGAACAGCACCTCCCGGTAGGTCGAGTAGGAGGAGCCCTGCACCACCTCCTCGACGTACTGGTTCCACCACTCCTGCCAGTTGCGCGCGTGCGCGTTCTTCAGCAGCAGCTCCACGAACCGATCCATCGTCGGCAGCGTCGAGCCGACCTCCACGCCCTCGGCGGTGCCGTGCAGATCGTCCTCGTCCTCCGGCCCGTCCTCCAATTCCGCGTCGTCCGGCTCCGGCGCTCTGCCCGCCCGCTCCGCCTTCCGCTGCTCCTCAGAGGCGATCTTCCACTGGAAGACGTGATCGACCGACCGATCCACGAACACCAGCGCCACCTCAGGGTTCTGGCTGCAGAAGGAGATCGCCTGGTACTCCGCAGAGAACGCCGTCACCGGCGCCACCACCGAGAGCGGCGCCCACTCCGCCGGGAACCCCACCGTGACCGTCGAGAACGCCTGGAGCGCCACCGGCAGCCGGCAGTCCTTCAACAGCGCCACGCTGTCCTGCAGATCCTCGCACAATTCCACGAAGATCACCCTCGGCGCCCGCGCCTGGAGCCGCCGCAGCATGTGAACCGCCGAGGCCGGAGAGTGGTGGCAGACCGGGAAGATCTCCAGCCGCTCCGCCGACGCCCGCTCCACGTCCCCCACCAGCCCCGCCATCAGCTCCGTCAGCGACGTCGCTCCGCCCTCTGACACGAGCTCCGCCGCCAGCGACAGCAATTGCTCCCGCAACAGCCCGAGCGCCGACTGCGCCCCGCCCACACCCGCCGTCATGTCCCCGGTCATGCTGACTCCTGCTCCGACCTGCCTGTCACTTCAATAAAGAGAGCGCCTTCTTCCCGCCGTCCACGAACCCGTCCCAGTGCGGCTTCACGTCCTCTTTGGCCGCCGACGCCCGCTTCTCCACTACCGCATGCCAGAACTTGTTGAGCAGCGCCACGTCCTCCGGGATGCGCCGCGCCAGCGTCCCCACCAGCGACCGCGCGATGTCCGGCGCGCTCAGGCTCTCCTTGCCGAAGAACTGCCCGTAGAGGATCGCGTCCTCCAGCACCCCGATCTGCTCTGCCGTCGAGAGCGCGCTCTCCAGCTTCTGATCCTCTGAGGCCGCCGCCGCCGTGCTGTCGCGCAGATCGGCGAAGGTCTGGAGCAGGATGTCGAGCAGCGAGGGCGGCACCTCGATGTCGAACTGGTTGCGGGCCAGCAGATCCTTCGTGCGGAACATGACGATCTCGCGCTCGGCCTTCTTCTCGGTAACGACGGGGATCGTCACGAAGTTGAACCGCCGCTTCAGCGCGGTCGAGAGATCGTTCACGCCCTTGTCCCGGCTGTTGGCGGTGGCGATGATGCTGAACCCCGGCGCGGCGAACACCACGTTGTCCTCGCGGAGCTCGGGGATCGTGACGTACTTCTCCGAGAGGATGCTGATCAGCGCGTCCTGCACGTCCGAGGTGCAGCGGGTCAGCTCCTCCAGCCGCCCGATCATCCCCTCCTGCATCGCCACCATGATCGGCGAGGGGATCATCGACGTCCGCGACTGCCCCGCAGCGATCACCATCGCCACGTTCCACGAGTACTTGATCTGATCCTCAGTCGTCCCCGCCGTCCCCTGCACCGTCAGCGTCGAGTTGCCGCTGATCGCCGCCGCCAGCAATTCCGCCAGCCAGCTCTTGCCCGTGCCGGGATCGCCGATCAGCAGCAGCCCGCGATCCGAGGCCAGCGTGACCACCGCCCGCTCCACGATGGAGGGATCGCCGAACCACTTCTGCCTGACCGGGCGCTCCAGCTTGTCTGACGGCGTAGACCCCAGGACGAACGTCCGGATCATCCTGGGAGACAGCCTCCAGGTGAAGGGGCGCGCCCCCTTGTCCACCGAGGCCAGCCACGCCAGCTCCTCAGCAAATTTCATCTCCGCCGGCTGCCTGAGCAGCTCTGCCTTAGGCTCTGTCTTAGACATCGGGATCTCCTTTTATTATTGTTACAGATATGCCTTGAGCTGTTCGATCAACTTTTTGATGCTCCCCGCGAGGATCGGCATGCCCAGCTCCTTCAGCCGGATCTTGAACCACTGGCTGACCGAGTAGTGGCCGCCCGCCGTCACCGCGCCGACCGGGATGAAGTGGACGCCGCTGGCCTTGATCGACTGGATCGTGTCGAGCAATTCCTGGTCGGAGCCGCCCTCATAGAAGTCGGAGATCAGCACCATCACCGTGTTCTTCGGCTCCTCGATCTTCTTCTCTGCCTCCAGCACGGCCTTCCGGATCAGCGTCCCGCCGCCGAGGTTCGTGCGGAGCAGCACCTCGAACGGGTCATCCACCCAGGGGGTGAGATCGATGACCTCGGTGTCGAACGCCATCAGGTGCGCGTCGACGTGGGGCAGCCCGGAGAAGATCGACGCCAGGATCGTGCAGTGGACCATCGCCTCCACCATCGAGCCTGACTGATCGACGACGACGATCATCCGGGTGGGGGCGAACTTCTTGGCCTTGCGGTGGTAGTAGAGCTGGTTGACATAGAGCCGCCCGTCCTTCGGGTTGAAGTTGGGGAGGTTCCGCCAGAGCGTCTTCTTCAGATCGAGGTTCCGGAACACCCGCTTCGGCGGCACCGAGTTGTCGGCCTTGCCCGCCGCCGTCTGGCGCACCTGCACCTTCAGGACGTCGGCCACCTCCTCGATGTAGCGCCGGATCAGATCCTTGGCGTTCTTCAGCGCCACGCCTGAGAGGTTGGACTTGTCCCGCAGCAGCTCTGCCACCACCGCCAGCGAGGGCTGCAATTGCGCCGCCATCTTCGGGTCAGCCAGCACCTCGCGGAGCGCCATCCGCTGCACCATCTCGCCGTCGATTGTCTTGATCCCGCGCCGCAGCTCCTCCTCCCCGATCAGGAAGCCGCCGCCCGTGCCGCTCGCGCTCGCGCCGCCGCCCCGGCCGCGCAGCCCGCCCGGCGGGTAGCCGTAGCAGCGCTCGAAGCGCTCCACGTCGCGCATCCACTGCTGGTACTGCTGGGCGCTGATCTGCTTCGTCTGCGTCCCCGGCCCGAAGACGTTCATCATGAGCCGACCATAGAGCAGCGCCCGGCGCAGGCTCACCGGCTCCCGGTCGCGCGCGTCCTCAGCGGTCTGCTCCGCCTGATTGTCCGTCTCCGATCGCGCGACCGTCAGCCCCTCGACCTCCTCCTTGAGATCGGGGTAGCGCTGCACCAGGTTGTCGGTGGACATGTTCAGATCCAGCACCGCCTCCGGCAGCCCGACCTCCCCCGCGATCTGGCGGCTTAGCGTCTCGAAGGCGGGCATCGACTCTGTGCCGCCGAAGCTCGCGGCCAGCAGCCGCCACATCAACACCTGTCGACGGCTGTCCTCAGCTGACTGTGACATGCTACCTCCCGGCCTTCTTGCGGAGCAGATACTTCGACTTCTCCTTCAATACCGCCAGCCGATCCTGCTTCCCGAGCAGCTTCGGGTTGGAGAGCAGCGCCGCCGCCCCCACCAGCGCGGGCTTCTTGCCGCCTGTCTGCACCGCCAGCGGGGCGAGGTACCAGCCGCCCGCGTCGAACCGCAGCAGCGCCACCACCTTGATCGCCGACTGGAGCGTCTGGGGCAGGATCAGCGCCGCGATCTCAGCGCCCACCCGCACCGGCAGACCGGCGATCCGCCCCTGCGCGTCAGCGGCCTCATCCAGCCGGATCGGGATCGCGATCTGGATCGGGTGCCGGTCAAATGGCAGCGCAGGCTGGATGGCCGGGGCGTCCCCGGCGCCGGGCAGCAGGCAGGCCGCCTCTGCGAAGAGATCCGCCGCCGCCCCCGGCGCGCTCACCGCCCCACCGCAGATCGCGCCCCCCCGCCCCCCCCCCCCCGTCACCATCGCCGCCTTCCCCCCCACGATGGCTCCCACGCGG
>JBEIQZ010000333.1:0-7016 GCA_040376255.1 Alphaproteobacteria bacterium | reverse complement strand
TCGCCGTCGTTGTCGAGGCCATCGGCGCACTCAGGCGTGTGGGACTCGTCCATGTCCATCGCCCCGGAGCAGCCCGGATCGGCGGCGTCGGTGAAGCCGTCGCCGTCGCCGTCGAGGCCGTCGTTGCAGGCGAAGGCGCCGTCCCCTCCAGCCTCGGTGCCGCGCCAGCCGCAGTCCGGGTCACCGGCGTCGATCCAGCCGTCGCTGTCGCCGTCCAGCCCGTCCGCGCAGGTCGGGCCGCCGGGGGCGCTGTACGCCTCCAGCGTGTCCAGCGCTGAGGCGCAGTCGGGATCGTCGGCGTCGGTGAGGCCGTCGCCGTCGTCGTCCAGCCCGTCGTTGCAGGCCGCCGCGCCCAGCCCCGCCTCGGCGGTGGCCGCGACGCAGTCGGGATCGAGGTTGTCTGTCCAGCCGTCCTGATCGGTGTCGATGCCGTCCGAGCAGGCGGCGATCGGGTCGCTCTCGACCGGATCGAGGGCGGAGATGCAGCCGGGATCGTCGGCGTCGGCGAGGCCGTCGCGGTCGTTGTCCAGCCCGTCGTCGCAGGCGGGGACGTCCGGGGCGCCGGTCGCCTCGCCGTCGGCGCCGTCGCCGCAGGCGGCGTCATCGCTGTCGGCGTCGCCGTCGTTGTCGTTGTCAAGCCCGTCGTTGCAGCCGTAGAAGCTCCAGCCGACCTCGTCCCCGGTCAGGAGGCAGTCCGGATCTTCATCGTCCGTCCAGCCGTCCCCGTCGTCGTCGATGTTGTCGGTGCAGTCGTCCGCGCTGCCCGCCTCGTCCTGATCCCAGCCCACCGCGCAGTCCGGGTCAGCGGCGTCGATCAGGCCGTCGCTGTCGCCGTCCAGCCCGTCGTTGCAGGCGAAGGCGGAGGTCAGGGCGCTCTCCGTGCCGTACATGCCGCAGTCAGGGTCGTCGCCGTCGCGCCAGCCGTCCCCATCGTCGTCATCGCCGTCCGCGCAGACGCCCGCCGCGCCGTCCTCGCTGGTGTCCTCTGCGTCGGCGCAGTCGGGATCGCGGGCGTCGATCTGCATGTCCCCGTCGTCGTCCCGCCCGTCATTGCAGGCCGTCGCCCCGAAGCCGATCTCCGCGTCGCCCGCCGCGCAGTCGGGATCGTCGGCGTCTGTCCAGCCGTCCCCGTCACCGTCGGCGCGATCCTCGCAGTCTGTCGGGAAGGTGGCGGTGCCGCTCTCCAGCAGCCCGGCGCCGGAGAGGCAGTCGGGGTCGGTCGCGTCGATGCGCCCGTCGCTGTCGTTGTCCAGCCCGTCGTTGCAGGCGGCCGTCCCGGTGCCGCCCTCGTCGTCGTCGGTGAGGCCGGTGCAGCCCGGATCGCTGAGATCCGCCCAGCCGTCGCCGTCGTTGTCCGCGCCGTCGGTGCAGCTGTAGCCGACCTCGGTGGTGCCGGTGCCGTCGAGGCAGTCCGCGTCGGCGGCGTCGATGAAGGTGTCGCCGTCGTTGTCGAGGCCGTCGTTGCAGGCCACCATCACCATGCCGGTCTCGTTGGCCGGGCAGTCCGGATCGGTGTCGTCGTACCAGCCGTCGCCGTCGTTGTCGAGGCCGTCGGCGCACATGTCGAGCTCGTCGTCGTCGAGGGCGTCGGTGCAGCCCGGATCGGCGATGTCCAGCACGAGGTTGCCGTCGTTGTCAGCGCCGTCATTGCACTCCGTCCCGCCGAAGCCGGTCTCGGCGGCGCCGCCGTCGCAGTCGGGATCGTCGCCGTCCGTCCAGCCGTCGCCGTCGCCGTCGAGGCCGTCGCTGCAGTCGCCGCTCTCGCGGCCCGCGCCGTCGAGGCAGTCGGCGTCGGCGGTGTCGGCGTCGCCGTCGCCGTCGTTGTCGACGCGGTCGTTGCACTCGGCAGTCCCGAACCCGATCTCCGGCCCGCCGGAGGCGCAGTCGGGATCGTCGGCGTCCGTCCAGCCGTCGCCGTCGTTGTCGTGGAGATCGACGCAGTCAGAGGCCTCGTCGGTGTCGTCCGGGTTCAGGCAGCCGTCGTCGGTGCCGTCCACATAGCCGTCCCCGTCGTCGTCCAGCCCGTTGCTGCATGCCCGCGAGCCGTCCGCGCCGAGCCCCTCGGACTCGTCGTGGTCGTTCGCGCAGCCCGGATCGTCGTCGTCGGCCCAGGTGTCGCCGTCGTTGTCGAGGCCGTCCTCGCAGGCGTCCAATTCGGTGTCGTCGGTCGGGCCGGTGCAGGAGGCGTCGTCGCCGTCCAGCGCGCCGTCCCCGTCGTTGTCAGCGCCGTCGTTGCACTCAGTCCCCAGGAAGCCCTGCTCGTTCTCCAGCCCCAGCAGCGCGCAGTCCGGGTCCTCCGCGTCGAGCCAGCCGTCCCCGTCGTTGTCGTTGCCGTCCTCGCAGCCGAGCCGCTCCTCGTGGACGTCATAGGCGTCCTCGCACTCCGGGTCGTCGGCGTCGATGAAGCTGTCGCTGTCGCCGTCCACCCCGTCGTTGCAGGGTAGATCCGCGCGCGCGCCGATCTCGTCCTCCCCGCCCTCCGCGCAGTCCGGGTCCTGCATGTCCGTCCAGCCGTCCCCGTCGCCGTCCAGCCCGTCCGCGCACGGCCCGACCTCATAGGGCGCGTCCGCCGACGTACAGAGGGAGTCGGCGCCGTCGGTGCCGCCGTCCCCGTCGTTGTCGAGCCCGTCGTTGCAGGGGAGATCCGAGAGGCCCAGCTCCTCTGTCCCGTCAATGCAGTCCGGGTCTGCCGCGTCGCGCCAGCCGTCCCCGTCGTCGTCGAGGTAGTTCGCGCAGCCGATCACCGGCGCGGAGAGCAATTCCGGCGTCAGCACGATCTGGCGGATGACGTCCGTCTCGAAGGTGAGCGGCCCGACCGGCGAGCCGCCGACCGTCTGGGTCGTCCCGTCGAAGCCCTGGATCCAGAGGTTGAACGGCGTCTCAGCGTTGCTGCCTGGGCGCAATTCCACGATGCTCAGCCCGGCGTCCTGCTCGACGACGTTCAGCACCACCTCCAGCGCTGCGTCGTCGAGGATCGCGTCCTGCAGATCGGCGTCGTCCTCTGTCGTCAGCGCCGTCCCGTCCCCGTCCAGAAACGGCGACTCCGGATCGACGGCCAGCCGGAATTCAGCGGCGGCGTCCAGCACCTCTCTGGAGGCGTCGAAGTGGACGAGGATCGCGGTGCGCGGCTCCACGCTGCTGCACCCGCCCGCCCCGGCGCTGCAGCCGAGCAGCACCAGCAGCGGCATCGCCCGCCGCGAGATCGTCCGCGAGATCGTCCGAGATGTCCCTCCCCGCATGGCCCCTCCCCTCATGGCAGCACCAGGATCTGATCGCCCTCTTCGACCGGGTCGGGGGCCGCCGCCACCGCCGCCGCGATCGCCGCGCCGCCGCCCGCTGCGGTCACGCCGCCCACCACCGCCCAGAAGCCCCACCGCCGGTAGAGCGGCTGCACCTCGCTGATCCCCTCCGGCGCGACCCGCACGGTGACGCCGCCGCTCTCAGGGATGCTGACGTTCCCCTCCACCGCGCCGTCCGCCGCGCTGACCACGCGCACCCGCGCCCGCCCGTCCTCGTAGGGGCCGCCGCGCACCGTCGCGCCGCTGCCGATGAGGACGTCGTTGACGTAGACCGTCGCGTCTCCGCTCCCGGTCTTCACCGTGATTGTGCCGCCCTCCTTCGCCATCGTCACCAGCACCTCGCCGCGCCGCCCGTCGGTGGTGTCGATGGCGCGCAGCACGGTGGCGTAGCCGTCGAGCTCCACCCGGACGTCGTGCTCGCCCGCCGCCACGCCCTCCAGCCGGAGCGGGGTCACGCCGACGACCTTCTCATCCAGCACGACCGTCGCGCCGGGCGGGGTGCTCTCGATGACGAAGATCCCGGCGGAGGAGGCCATCTTGACGTCGATCAGGTAGTTGCGGCCCTTGACCGCGACGATCTCGCCCGTCGCGGGTTCGCGCTTCGGGGCCTCGACGCGCCATGTGTGCGTCCCGGCGCCCGGATCGCGCACCCGGATCGGCAATTCGCCCTTGTCCTGCCCGTCGAGCCAGAGCCGCGCGCCCGGCGGGCCGGTGAACTCCACCGAGCCGTTGCCGGGGACGAGGCTGGCCTGCAGGTCGGTCGTGCGGTCGGCCTGGATGTCGATCTTGCGGACATACGGATCGTAATTGTCGGCGACGACGCGGATCTGGTGCGATCCGGCGGGCACCATCGTCGTGAGCGGGACAGTGCCGATCAGCGCGCCGTCCAGATAGACCTCGGCGTTGGCGACTGAGGATCGCACCTTCAGCAGCCCCGAAGCCGCAGGAGCAGACACCTCCTCAGCGCCGGCTGACCGGATCACCGAAGGAGCGCAGGTAGAGAGCAGGAACAGGAGGGAGAGGGCCATCGCACCACAGGGTACACAAAACCCGCCGCTCAGCCAACCCTGTCGCTCTGCTGATCACAGCTAAGCCCGCTCCATCTCCTCAGACAGCGCCTCCAGCACCGCGTCGATCTCGTAGCGGAACGCTGCTGCATTGCCGCTGATCCGCAGGATGCCGCCCCCGGACGCCCCCGCCGACCCCGCCCCGCCCGGCCGGAAGTCCGCCACCACCCCCCGCCGACAAAGCCGCTCATAGATGGCGCGATCCGGGAGCGCCACGCAGACGAACGCCGCACGCCGCTCCAGCGACCAGCCGCCCGCCCTGTCCCCGCCCGGCTCCCCGCGCACCGCCAGCCCCCGCGCCCGGCAGCCCTCCACCATCGCCCCCACCAGCCCCGAGGTCACCCCGCGCGCCCGCTCCACCGCCGCGCCCAGATCGCCGCCCGCCGAGGAGGCCAGCGCCGCCAATTCCCCCAGCAGCATCGCCTGACCGGTGAGGCCCGGCGTCCCGGTGCGGAAGCGCGTCGCGTCGTCCGCCAGCCGCACCGCGCCCTTCTCGAAGCTGAACGGCGCCGCATGCTGCCACCAGCCCGTCCGCTTCGACTGCAGGTGCATCCAGCGCCGGGGGAGATACAGGAACCCCGCCCCCGCCGACGACCGCAATTGCTTGTGGCCCGCCGCCGTCACCGCGACGTTGTCGCCCCACTCCCGCGCCCGGAGCGGCACCGTCCCCGCCGTCTGGTAGGCGTCGAGGAGGATCAGCGCCTCCGGCGCCCGCTCCCGCGCCGCCGCCGCGATGGCCGCGACGTCCTGCACCCAGCCCGACTCGAACAGCGCATGCGAGATCGAGATCACCGCCGTCTCCGGCGACATCGCCGCGATCAGCCGCTCTGTCGGCACCGACCCGTCCGGCTCCACCGGCACCTCGATGAGCCGCCCGCCCGTGTTCTTCGCCCACTGGTGGTGGACGTAGTGCCCGGTCGTGAAGTGCCCCGACGTGTACAGCACGCTCCCCCGCTCGAACCCCTCCAGCACCGCGCACAGCGCCTCCGACACGTTCGGGAACCAGCACACGTCCCCCGCCTCCAGATCCCCGCCCGCCAATTCCGCGCAGCGCCGCCGGTACTGATCCATCACCCCCGGCCACAGCCCGGTCTCCCACACCTCGATCCCCATCGTCGCGAGCTGGTGGAGCTGATCGATCACCGCCGCCGGCCCGGCCAGGCTCGGCACCCCCATTGAGTGCGAGCCCGCGTAGATCCCGATGTCCAGCCCCGGATACAACGCCCGCAGATCCAGATCCGCCTGTGACGCCCCGATCTCCTCCCGGTACTGCTGCCGCAGCACCATCGGCATCCTCGGGAAGCCGGGACGGCTGGCGCCGGTGAGCGTTTTTGAGATCTCCGCCGGGCTGCGGGCGCCGGTCAGCGCGTCGAGCAGGGAGACAGGGTGGGGCTGGTTGCGGAAGGCGTCGAGCTGAGCGATGGCGACAGGATGCATGCCGGGGAGGCTAACATGATCATGCGGAGGGGTCTGCAGCGGAGGAGCGGCCAGAGGAATTATTTATAATTACAAATAATAAATATTATAAATTAATCAAATCAAATATAACAACTTCTTTCATTTTTGATCCACCAATAGCTAATTGATATCCAGTAGAATTTAATTCAAAATTATCTCCACCAAATGCATCATTGTGTGGAAACTCTATTCTAATTGCATTTTCATAAGAAATACTTCCACAATCAGGCATTGCAAAAACATAAACAAAAGAACTATCATCAAAATCTGTTGAAGCTGCTCCGATTGCGAGATCATCTGATCCATTCTGATCGATATCTCCAACACTTGTTATCGAACTACCAATATCTGCAAATTCTGGCAAATCATCTGGAGAGATCACATCCGTTAAATTATTGTTATAATTTTTATAATCACCATAAAATATATATACATTTTCATGATTATCAGCACCACTCATTCCAACAACAAAATCTTGATGTCCGTCTCCGTTGTAATCAGCACCGCTTTTTAAGACAGTGGGATCATGACTTCCAGATGGAAAGTCGATTTTGATATCATAACTATGTTCACCTATATCTTTTGATCAAAATATATGTATACATACTCTTCAATAGGACTTGCTTCATAAAACGCAATGTCTTTTACTCCATCTCCATTTGCATCTATAGAAGAAGTTTCAGATGTATTATACAATTCACTTATTTCCTTATCTTTCATTGAAACAATATAGTTTTTAAGATAAGGAACACTGACAATCAAATCAGAATACCCATCATCATCTACATCTCCTACAGCAGAGAGTGTATTTCCCCAGCCTTCCAGCAACTCTACTGGAGGTTCAATAAAATAATTTGCTTCTTTATAACTGATTTCGTTTTTTAGTATATTTATTTCAAACGGCCCATTAAAAACTCTTACAGTTTTATTGTCAATATAATGTAGCGAAGAAACAATGATATCATCAAATCCATCTATGTTAAAATCATCAACAACTACATCTTTTCCAAAAATTGATTCATCTGGACCATCAATAGATGCAACATAGTCATTATATAAATATTCACCATAATTTGATTTATATATTAAAATTTTTCTATCCGGATAGAACAAGTTTTCAGAAATAACAATATTATCATTTGCATAGTTTATTTTTTCACTTGATACTTGATATAAGTTTGAATGATTAGAT
>JBEIQZ010000045.1:0-19280 GCA_040376255.1 Alphaproteobacteria bacterium | reverse complement strand
TCAGGTGATCGTCGATGGCGGTCGCCCACTCGTCGATGGTGCCGTCAGGGAAGGGCATATCGGTCTCGATCGTGCCGCTCTTGACGTAGGGGTAGTAGAGCGGGCCGTCGAGGCTCTCGCCGCTGTACTGCGCGTACTGCACGCCCTGGTGGTAGATGACCTCCTCGCCGAAGCGGGCGAAGGAGGAGCCGGCCGACCAGTCGGCGGGGAACGACCAGTAGTCGTTGAAGTTGTTCGGGTTGATCTGGTAGGAGGAGTCGTTGAGGTGCCAGACAGTGGAGCCGCTGTCGTTGGCCGACCAGCCTTCGAGCCAGCTCCCGTCGACGTCGGTCATCGCGGCGGCGTCGCCCTCGCCCTCGCAGGTCTGGGGCTGGAAGTCCGGGTTGATCACGAAGCCGAAGCGGAAGTCGCCGAAGTCCCCGACGTGCGCGTGCGCGGTGAGCTGCAGATCGCCCTCGGAGGTCAGGATGGCCTCGGTGCGCCAGACGTCGTCGTCTGTGCTGACCTTGCCCTCCTTGAGCCAGTACTGGTACTGGGTCAGCCAGGGGTACCACGCGGGCGCGACATCGGCGCAGGCGGGGTCGGCGCCCTCCAGGCGCTCTCCCTCATCCTCCAGCGTGCGGCAGTCGACGGGGACGAGATCCTTCTGCTTGTCGAACTGGTTCCGCAGCCGGAGCAGGTTCAGCGCGTCGGAGGAGTCGTCTGCCAGGAACATGGCGTAGTTGGCTGTAACTGTGGCGTCCTGAGGGGTACAGGCAGTGAACAGAAGCGCGAGCATGGACATGCAGAAGACTCCAGCACGGATCTCAGGGGAGATCGCTGACGGCCCTTATAGGATGATTCGCGGCTGCCCGTCAACTGCCCGCGCAGAACTTCTGGGGGGTGTGTACACCCTGTGTCGGCGAAGTGACGCCCGCTGCGCGGATCGGCCGTCGGTACAAGGCCGGATTCTGCATGCAGCCAGAAGAAGCCCGTTGACTTTCTGCCCGTCTTCTACTATGCCAGTGCGGACTGTCTGCCGATCCCGGCAGGTGGTACTGGCATGAGGCGGAGCGTATGAAGATCCAGCGGTGGTTGCTTCCTCAATTCCTGACTGTCATAGCAGGTATCCTCATGTTCGGGGGGCATGCGTATGCCTCTTCGACAGCGGGCGCTATCAAGGGACTGGTCATCGATGACGGAGGCGGGGCGCTGCCCGGTGCTGTCGTCACGCTCTCCTCACCGGTGCTGATCGGCGGCGCTCAGCAGCGGAAGACGGACGACGACGGGCGGTTCATCTTCGTGGAATTGCCCCCCGGCTCCTACCAGATGGTGTTCGCGCGTGAAGGCTTCGGGACGGTCACCCGGAAGAACATCGCGGTCGGCCTCGGGCGCACGGTCGATCTGACGGTGGAGATGAAGTACGGCGGCGCGCAGGTCGACGTCGTCGACACCGGCCCGGTCATCGATCAGGACAGCACCACCAGCGGCCAGAACTTCAACTCCGACTTCCTGTCGCGCGTCCCGAGCGGCCGCACCTACCAGGACGTCGTGAACAACACGCCCGGCGTGGTGGACAACGGCAGCGGCAACCCGAACTCGGGCGGCGCCTCCTACAACGAGAACAGCTTCATGCTCGACGGCGTGAACATCACCGACCCGGTGACCGGCACGTTCTCGATGAACTTCAACTTCGACTCCATCGACGAGGTGCAGGTGGTGACCACCGGCTTCGATCCGGAGTACAACGCCCTCGGCGCGACGATCAGCGTCGTCACCAAGTCGGGCGGAAACTCGATGGAGGTCGTTACCAACGCCTTCTATACGAACGGCAACTGGTCGCCCCAGTATGACGCCCAGTACGCTGCAGACGGCTCGACGCTCTCCCCGACCGGGTTCGACCGCGAGCGCCAGTACGGCAGCGTGGGCTTCCAGATCTCCGGCCCGGTGGTCAAGGATCGCGTCTGGTTCCTCGGCTCCTACGAGTACAACCGCACGCTGATCGCGAGCGCCGGCGTGCCGCTGCCCCGCGACTTCGACAGCCACTACTTCTATGGAAAGCTGACCGCGCAGCCGGTGTCCTCGCACCGCTTCGCCTGGAGCTTCGGCGCCGACCCCACCACCATCGACAACATCACCCAGAGCCGCTACTTCCTGCCCGAAGCGCAGGATCGCCAGGCCCAGGGCGGGTTCTTCACCACCCTGAAGTGGAACTGGTTCCCCGACCCCGAAGTCAACACCGAGGTCATCGCCTTCGCGCAGAAGACCTACATCGAGCAGGCGGGCGTCCCCTGCACTCACGACAAGGAATTGGGCTACAGCCCCTGCGATCCGACCGAGGCCGAGAACAACGTCGACTTCGACACTCCGGCGCGCTGGGGCGACGGCGGCGCCTACTACGCCCGCAACGCCGGCAGCTACTACCTGGACGATCGCTGGAACGCAGGGCTGAAGGGCAAGGTCAGCTTCCTTCAGCTGAGCCTCGCAGGGAAGCACGACGTGAAGGTCGGCTTTGAGACGAACTTCACCCGCCAGGAGCAGGTGCAGGGCTACTCAGGCAACCTCGCCTTCATGGACGCCTACACCGTCCCCTACGACCCGACCAGCCTGCAGAGCGTCTACTGGTACGAGCTGACCGGGCCCTACGTCTATACCACCAACGGCCTGCACGTCGTCGGCTTCGCGGCGGACTCCTACAAGCCCATCGAGAACCTGACGATCTTCGGCGGCCTCCGCTATGACATGAGCAACATCCGGAACGACGTCGGCTATCCGGTGCTGTCCGAGGCGGTCTTCGGGCCGCGCGTGTCGATCTCCTGGGATCCGTTCGCCGATCAGAAGACCCGCATCTTCGGCGGCTATGGCCGCTTCAACGACGTCGGGCGCCTCGGCATCTCCTCAGTCGTCGGCGTGGCCGGACTCGGCTCCAAGCTGCTGCTCGGGCCGCTCTACGGCGGCGGGGACACCTCCACCAACGTCTACTACAGCGACAACGACGACAACACCAACCAGCTCGGCGACAACCTCATCGCCCCCCGCGAGGACGCCTTCGTCCTCGGCGCGGAGCGCGAGGTGGCCCCCAACACGAAGGTCAAGGTCGAGTTCACCGCGAAGTTCACGCGCGGCGTCTACTCCTTCGACGAGACCAACCTGATCTTCGACGAGGACGGCTACAACTACATCGGCGCCAACAACGGCGTCCTCCAGTCGGTCTACCGCATGCGGACGCCGCTGGCCTCCCGCCGCGACTACTACCAGACCGATCTGCAGTTCCTCCGCAACTTCGCCGATCGCTGGCTGGCGCAGGCCACCTACTCCTACGTCGTCAGCAAGGGCACGGTGCAGGACGGGCTGGCCTACGGCCTCTCCAACCCCTCCCAGATCGACCTGATGTACGGGAACCTCCCCACCGACATCCGCCACCAGGTCAAGCTGGCGGTGGCCTGGGACATCCCGAACGATCCCTGGACCACCCAGCTCTCCCTCCAGGGCTCGCTCTACAGCGGCTCCCCGCTCTCGCGCTACTACTACGCCCCGGGCGGCGCCACCTACGACGTCAGCAGCGACGGCTACGGCATCCTCCACGAGCCGCTGGGTACCTACGCCCGCACCGAGCCCACCTACACCATCGGCGCCCGCGTCGCGCAGGCCGTCCCGGTGAAGAAGGGCGAGCTGAAGGCATTCCTGGAGGTCGAGAACCTCACCAACGCTACAATGGCCTACGGCGTCTACCAGGAATACGTCAACTACCAGAACCGGTACATCGTGTATGGCCGTCAGTACCCCATCAACGGCACCCTCGGAGTCCAGTATGCCTTCTAGCCTGTTGATCTTTCTGGCCTGCGCCTATGACGAGGAGCTGGCAGAGCGCGACATCAAGGGGAGGCTCATCGTCCCCAAGGAGGTCGCGACCCGCGATATCAAGGCCAACACCGATCCGGCGGACTTCTCGACCACGCCCCTCACCGATCCGCGCCTGATCGGCCCGATCTTCATCGGCGCCTACTCCGCCATCGACTCGATCTCGCGCCCCTACCCGATCCCGGAGCAGGGTCCGATCATCTCCCAGCAGGTGGGTAACAGCTTCCCCTACGGCGGCACGACGGTCGGGCGCTACGACTTCGCCTGCTACAAGTTCCTCGCCTGCAAGGTGCAGACGGGCCGCTTCGAAGACTACGCCGACATGCTCGACTACTTCGCCAACGTCCTCCAGAACCCCATCAAGGACGACGAAGGCGTCGAGATCACCTCGGACGACGAGTTCCGCTACTACTGCTACGACTACTACTACGCCAACTCCGACACTGAGATGAGCTTCATCGGGAAGGATCACCTCAGCTTTGAGGACAAGGGCGATCACTATGAGGCGGAGTTCACGCTCTTCCACACGGTGTATGTCGAGGGGATGTCGGTGTGGGGCTTCATGGATGCCCCGATCATCCGCGCCGATCAGACGAGCCAGAACGGCACCTACTCGACCTGTGATCTCGGCTCCGGTCGTGAGATCTCCCGATACAATCAGGAGTTTCAGGAGGGAGCGTCCTACACCGACGTCCTCAACCTCCCCAGCAACTACCTCGATGCCTACGACTGGGTGACCAGCGGCACCACGGTCAACGATCCCTCGGCAGAGATCGAAATCACCCTCGACATTCAGATCATCTCGGAGCAGTGATGAGCCTCCTCTCTCTGTTGTTCCTCTCTGCCTGTGACCGCGACGGTCGTGACTTCTGGGTCAACGCCTCGAATGTCGAGCCGGTCGTCGATCTCGGCACCATCGAGACGATCGCTGTCCAGGACATCGAAGACAACGACAGCGAGCTGACCGGCCTTCCTGGGCTGGTCTACGCCCAGGTCGGCGCGGCGGACAACCCGTCGACCCGCAGCGGCGCCTCGTTCCAGTTCTTCGGCACCGGCGGCCCGGTCTGCCTCTTCCTCGACCCCGAGGCGATCTTCTGGAACCAGTCGATCAGTGAGGAGGGCGGCACCTACACCTATGAGGATCGGTTCACCGACGACGGCGATCTGGACATGTACGCCGGGCTCTCTGCCTACTACACCGGCTCACCCGGCGTCCAGATCGGTGACTTCAAGCTGCCCTACACCGATCCCCTCGGCATCGAGCACACCATCGACTTCAACGAGTGCAACCGGGACGTGACCCCCAACGGGCGCGCCACCTACGAGCGCTGCGAGATCAACACCGAGAACCGCGTCGGGATCCCGTTCACCGTGCTGCTCCGCGTCTTCTCGCACCCCATCGACGACGGCGTGCTGAACTTCGGCGTGGCCGTTGTCGATGGCCCCTGCGAAGGCGGCTTCCGTCCCAGCGAGTGCTCGATCCGCAACGAGGTCGGGCTGGGCGAGGATGTTGACGGCTTCGGCGCCCTCGAAGACGCCTTCTGCGGGCCGGACTTCAACGACTACTGCGAGTCCTACCTGGCCTCGAACCCCAATGATCCCAACCCGCCCTGCACGGAAGGGTATATCCCCAGTTATTAGGATGTCACCACTCTCTGCTGTCCAGCGCACGCCGGTCCACATCATCAGCGGGTTCCTCGGGGTCGGGAAGACCACGCTGCTGCAGCGCGAATTGGCGCGGCGGGCGGGGCAGGACGGGCAGGCGGGGGAGCGGTGCGCGGTGCTGGTGAACGACTTCGGGGAGGCCCGGATCGACCGCCTGCTGCTGGGCGGCGGGGTGCAGGTGAGCGACATCGCGGGAGGGTGCGTCTGCTGCACGGCCCCGGCGGGGCTGGTGCCGGCGCTGACGGCGATCCTGGAGGAGCTGAGGCCGGATCGGCTGTTCATCGAGCCGTCGGGGCTGGCGCGACCGCAGGACATCGTGGACATGCTGGCGCGGTCGGGGCTGCGGGATCGGGTGGTGATGATGCCGGTGCTGGTGCTGGTGGACGCCTCGCAGGCGGAGGCGCGGGCGCACCCGCTGATGCTGGAGCAGGCGGAGGCGGCGGACATCGCGGTGCTGAGCCGGTGCGATCTGGCGACGGAGGCGCAGATCGGGGCCGCGGCGGCGTGGGTGGCGGGGCTGTACCCGCCGCCGCTGCTGACGCTGCAGATGGCGGGCGGGGAGATCCCGGCGGCGGCGTGGGCCTGGCCGGAGGGGTCGGGGCTGCGGCTGACGGCGCCGAAGGCGCATGCGGCGCCGTCGACGGCGGGGTTTGTGGCGCGGTCGTGGATCTTCCCGGTGGAGATGGAGTTCTCCTGGGATCGGCTGCGGGCGCTGCTGTTCGGGGCGGAGGGGCTGGAGCGGTTCAAGGGGCTGTTCCGCGCGGACACCGGCTGGACCCGCATCGAGTGGGCGGGCGGGCGGCTGCAGGCGGCGGCGACCGGTCACCGCTCAGACAGCCGCGCCGACATCATCCTGCGGAGCGGGGAGCAGGGCGGGGGAGCGCAGGGGCTGTCCGATGAGGCCCGCCTCGACGCGCTCAGCGCCGCCCTCCTCGCCTGCGTGCGCGAGGCAGCAGGGCCCCCCGCCGGCGCTCAGCTGACGCTGGTGGACATGGAGGGTTTTTCGCTCGCCCTGAGCCGCGCTGCGCTGCTGGCGCTCCCGGGGCAGATCCCCGACGTCAGCGTTTTTGTCTCCGGTCGCTCCGGCGCGGGCGTGCTGTTCCGCGAGGTGCTGGCCCTCGCCCCGCCCGCCGCCCGCTACCTCGTCACCGCCTCGGACGGGATGGCGACGGCCCCCGCGCCGGTCTCCGGCGTCGGCGACGCGATCCTCTGCCACAGCCTCGGCGGTGGAGAATTGCCTGCCGGGCAGGGCGGTCCCTTCCGCCTCCTCGTCCCGAAGGGCGGCAGCAATTGCGCCAACGTCAAGGGCGTCGCGCGCATCCGCCTGCTGGAGTAGCCGTCAGGTTATACATCCCGGATGGAAAAGCTTGACGGGTGCAGTTGGCGGAGCGCGGAATTGGGGTTCCTGCTGGACTGGTCGCGGGTGCCGGAGCTGGACGATGATCCGGCGCTCTGGGCGGGGCCGCTGCGGCTGATGGCGGAATTGGAGGCGGGGGCGGTGGCGAACCCGGACGAGGGGCGGCAGGTCGGTCACTACTGGCTGCGGGCGCCGGATCTGGCGCCGGAGGCGTACCGGGAGCCGATCCGGGCGGCGGCGCGGGAGTGCCTGCGGCTGGCGCGGGAGATCCACCGGGAGAAGAAGTACCGGACGCTGCTGCTGCTGGGGATCGGCGGGTCGGCGCTGGGGCCGGAGTTCCTGGGGACGGCGCTGCGGGAGCCTGAGGATCCGATGCGGCTGATGGTGCTGGACAACACCGACCCGGAGGGGATGGCGCGGGTGATCGGGCCGCTGGATCTGGAGGAGGTGCTGGTGGTGTGCGTCTCCAAGAGCGGCAAGACGCCGGAGACGCGGAACGCGCTGATCGAGGTGCAGGCGGCGTTCGCGCGGGCGGGGGTGGCGTTTGAGGCGCAGGCCATCGCCATCTCGCAGGAGGGGAGCGCGCTGTGGGAGGCGGCGGCGGGCTGGCGGGCGCGGCTGCCGATGTGGGACTGGGTGGGCGGGCGCACCTCGGTCTGTTCGGCGGTGGGGCTGCTGCCGCTGGCGCTGCAGGGGGTGGACACGGAGGCGTTCCTGGAGGGGGCGGCGGCGATGGACGCGGCGACGCGGGCGGGCGCAGCGGGCGGAGGCGACATCATGCAGAACCCGGCGCTGGTGCTGGCGCGGTGCTGGTACACGCTGGGGACGGGCCACGGGGATCGGGCGATGGTGGTGCTGCCCTACCGGGATCGGCTGCTGCTGTTCTCGCGCTACCTGCAGCAATTGGTGATGGAGTCGATCGGCAAGGAGCGCGACCTGAAGGGCCGCGTCGTCCGGCAGCGGCTGACGGTCTACGGGAACAAGGGTTCGACCGACCAGCATGCGTTCGTCCAGCAATTGCGCGAGGGGCCGGACGATCACTTCACGACGCTGATCGGGCTGTGGGAGGATGGTTTTTACGGAGAGGAGGTGGAGCCGGGGATCGACGCCGGGGACTACCTGCAGGGGATGCTGCTCGGGACGCGCGAGGCGCTCTCGGCGGCGCACCCGGTGATCGGGCTGTGGATGCAGACGGTGGACGCCTTCCGGCTGGGGGCGCTGGTCGCGCTCTATGAGCGGGCGGTGGGGCTGTACGCCTTCCGCATCGGCATCAACGCCTACCACCAGCCCGGCGTCGAGGCAGGCAAGAAGGCGGCGGCGGCGGTGCTGGCGCTGAAGGCCCCGCTGCTCGCGGCCATCGCGGCGCTCCCTGGCGGAGAGGCCCGGACCGCGCCGGAATTGGCGGCGCTCGCGGGCCTCCCGGCGCAGCAGGCTGAGGTCTGCTGGCACCTGCTCACCCGCCTCGCCGCCAACGGGCAGATCGCGGCGACCCCCGGCGGACAACCCTCACAGGATCGGTTCCAGGCGGCTTAGCGGGGGAGGACAGCCGCCCCGCGGCCTGTCCGGTGCGGGGGTTCCCCCCGCAACAACTCTATGTTAGAATCTCTTTGAGGTGCCTATGGTGTGGATGCTGTTGGCGGCGTGCAGCCCGGAGAGCGGGCTGGGTGACGGGATCAAGGAGCAGACGGGGCCGGGCGAGACCGGGACGTTACCGGACACCGGCGTGCCGCCGATCCCGGCAGCGGTGCTGGAGGGGACGGTGGAGGTGCTGCTCTACGAGGTGGACGCCACCGGCAACCGGATCGAGCACAGCTGGACGGGCATCGAGTCCTTCCCGTTCGGCCAGATCTTCGTGGCGGCGTACCGGCTGAACGGCGGGACGATCGACACGGTGGGCGAGACGGTGATCCGCGCGCCGCTGATCGGGGCCAACCCGTTCCAGATCGAGGTGACGGTCGCTGAGGAGGAGGCGCTGGGGGTGTACGCGGTGCTGGACTACGCGAACGACTCGATCCTGGCGCCGGACGAGCCGACGGGGCTGGGGCCGGCGGATCTGATGGTGGCGCCGGGGCAGCACATCGAGGACATCGGGGTGCTGATCGACGCGCCGTGGGATCCCTCACTGATCGAGGCGGGCCAGGGGAGCGGCGGCGGGACGGGTCAGGTGGATGTGCCGCTGCCCTACGAGGAGACCGGCGGGGACGGCGTGATCCTCGGCGGCAGCGGTGAGGCGCCGCCGGGCGGCATCAGCCTCTCCGGGGCGGTGAACATCGAGAGCGGCTACACGGGCGGGCGGCTGGTGGTGATGATGTTTGGCGCGGACGGCAGCGGGCCGCATGCGACGGACTGGGTGCTGCCGCAGTCGGTGGGCGGTGCGGGCCAGGGCAACTACCAGATGTTCGTGGATCAGAACTTTGGCGCGTCGAGCCTGCGCGCGGCGTGGGACAGCAACATCAACGGGATGATCGATCCGGACGATGTGTGGGGAGAGGTGGCGGATGAGCTGGGGAACTCGCGGAACCCGGTGGTGATCGGTATGGAGAATATGGAGGGGTATGACATCCTGGTGCCGATGGGTCAGCCGCTCACGACGATCCCGTTCCTGTCGATCAGCGGGACGGTGAGCTCGAACGAGGCGTGGGGCGGCTACGGCGCGGTCTATGTGGTGGCGGGCAAGTCCCGGCCGTCGCCGGACATGGCGGTGAGCAGCTTTGAGAGCGCCTATGATTATTCCGCCTACGACACGGCTGAGCTGGGGGCGGCGGCGACGCAGGACTTCACGCTGGTGCTGCCGTCGAACACCTACGCCTACGTGTTCGCGGTGGCGGACGAGGACGGGGACGGGGTGGTGATGGAGCAGGGCGAGGCCTTCTGCTTCTGGAACAACGGATCGGCGTTTGACACCGGCACGCAGAGCGTGACGGGCGTCGGGATGCAGATCCTCGATCCGCCGATGCCCAACTGATGTTGTGGCTCCAGGTGCTGATCTGGATCGGCGGCGCGGGCGCGTCGACGATCTCTGTCGCGCTGGACGGCAGCGGAGGGTTCACCTCGCTGCAGGAGGCGGTGGAGTCGGCGGCGGACGGCGACCGGATCGAGATCGGGCCGGGCGTCTGGACGGAGCCGCTGTGGCTGGCGGATCGGCGGCTGACGCTGGCGGCGACGGCGGGGCCGGAGAGCACGTTCCTGGAGGCGGGGGCGGACACGCCGGCGTCGGCGTGGCTGATCGGGATCGAGGGCGGGGCGGTGAGCCTGGAGGGCTTCACGATCCGGGGCCACGCGCACGGGGTGGTGGCGCGGGACGCGGAGCTGCAGCTCACCGGGATGCGGTTCGAGGATCTGGGGATCAACCGGGATCGGGGCGAGGGGGCGCTGTGGGTGGAGCGCGGGGTGTTGACGGTGACGGACACGGAGTTCATCGGCAACATCGCGCCGGACGGCGGGGCGATCCGGCAGGACGCCGGGACGATGGTGATCTCCGGCAGCCGCTTCCTCGACAACAAGGCGTGGCGGGGCGGGGCGATCCGCGCCGGGGACGGGGTGGAGATCCAGATCCTGGACAGCGTTTTTGAGCACAATTACGCCTACGAGGGCGGCGCGATGACGCTGGGGCGGGACACGGCGCTGGATCTGTCCGGGGTAGAGTTCCTCGGCAACACGGCGAAGCGGCGCGGCGGCGCGGTGTCGATGAACGACCGGGCGGTGCTGACGGCGTGGCGGACGGTGTGGACGGGGAACAGCGCGAAGATCGGCGGGGCGCTCGCGGTGGACGATCAGGGGGCGTTGAGCCTGTCGTGGAGCGTCTTCACTGAGAACCGGGCGCTCGGGCACGGCGGGGCGATCTGGTCCTTCGCTGCGACAACGCTCTACCTCGCGCATAACTTTTTTCAGGAGAACAGCAGCGACTACGGCTACGGCGGTGCGATCCAGGCGTTCGGCGACATCGCGTCGATCGGCAACGTGTTCAGCGTGAACTTCGCCTACATCTGGGGCGGGGCGATCTCGCTCTACGGCGGGAACCTCACCGATCACGGCAGCCGCTTCCAGGACAACACGGCGGTCAACGGCCCCGGCGGCGCGCTGTACGTGGAGCTGTCGGGTCGGCTCTGGCTGGAGCAGACGCAGATCGTCCAGAACAACGCGGGCGGCGAGGGCGGCGGGGTGTCAGCGAAGTTCGTGGACGAGGTACAGATCCGCAATTCGCTGGTGGACGACAACCTCGGGCAGCGCGGGGGCGGGATCTACCTGGAGTACTCCGACGCGGCGATCTACAGCACTCCGTTCATCGACAACGTCGCGGGCGGCGAGGGCGGCGGCGTCTCTGCGGTGGCGGGCAGCGTGCTTACGATGCACGGCTGCGACTTCACCAACAACGGCGCGGGCGGGAACGGCGGCGCGATCGCGCTCAACGACGCGTCGTCTGGCTTCATCTATGACGCCCGCTTCGACTACAGCACCACCGACATCAGCGGCGGCGCGCTCTCGCTCAACGCGGGCGATCCGAACGAGGGCGGCCTCTGGCTCAGCGCGGTGGAGATCGTGGACAGCCGGGCGGCGGCCCACGGGGGCGCGATCCACGCGGTGCACACCCTGGAGCTGCAGCTGGATCAGGTGCAGATCGTCGGCAGCCGCGCCGGGGCTGAGTCGTTCGGCGGGGGGATGTACCTGGAGGACATGACGGCGGTGACGGTGACGAACAGCCGCCTGACGGCGAACGAGGCCGGGTTCGGCGGGGGCGTCTACAGCTACCGGATGCGCTCGGACGACGACACCTGGAAGAGCAACGTCTTCGACATGAACCGGGCCTACATCGGCGGCGCGGCGGCCTTTGTCGAGGGCGGCGGCCTCACCTTCCTGAACAACACGCTGCTCGGCAACAGCGCGGATCGGGAGGCGGGCGGGATCGCGCTGGCGGGGATGGCCATCGACTTCCGCAACAACCTGATCGCGGCCACCGGGGGCGGCGCGGCCTTCCAGATCTACGATCCCATCGGCGACGAGAACTTCGCCTGGAACGACTGGTACGGGAACCTGCTGGGGGACGTCGGCGGCGACTGGACGGCGCTGCCCGGCTACCAGAACCAGGACAAGGATCCCCGGATCGTGCGGTTCTTGCCGGATGGCGATCCGGCCAACGATCAGCTCCAGCTCGCCCCCGGCAGCCCGCTCATCGACGGTGGCGATCCCTACGTCTTCGACCCGGACGGCTCCCGCAGCGACATCGGCGCCTACGGCGGGCCGGATCTGTGGGAGGAGGACGCGGACGGAGACGGGCAGACCTCGGCGATGGACTGCGACGACAGCGACCCGGCGGTCTACCGGGGGGCGGCGGAGATCGCCTATGACGGGATCGATCAGGACTGCGACGGGGGCGAGGATCTGGATCTGGACGACGACGGGGTGATCGCGGCGGCGGCGGGCGGGGAGGACTGCAACGACGGGAACCCGCTGCTGCGCGGCTGCGAGGAGCCGGAGCAGGAGGGCTGCGCGGCGGTCCCGGCGGAGGCGGGCGCGGGGCTGCTGCTGGCGGGGCTGCTGGCGGCGGGCGGGCGCCGGGGCAGTCGCCGGGGCAGTCGCCAGGGCAGGGGGCGGGGCGCGGCCCGGTGAGGTGGTTCTGGCGGATCGCGGGGGCGGCGCTGGCGGCGGCGCTGCTGCTGGCGGCGGCGGGGGCGGCGCTCCCGCTGTATGCGCCGTGGCTGGCGGGGACGCAGGGGGTGCGGGTCGGGTCGGCGTCGTGGTGCGGGCCGGGGCTGTGTCTGGAGCGCGTGCGCCGGGGCGGGATCTCGGCGGAGCGGGTGATCCTCTCGACGGATCGGCGCGTGCTGCTGCTCCAGCCGGTGGTGACGCTGGACGCGCAGGCGATCGGCGGGGCGGGGGGCGGGACGGGGGGGATCGGATCGGGCGGGGCGCTGCCGGGCTGGCTGGGGCCGGTGGAGGTCAGGGAGCTGCAGATCGCGGGGCTGCCGGTCGATCTGCCGCCGCTCTCCGGTACGGTGCTGCCGGAGCGGAGCCTGAGCGGGGAGGGGGTGGAGATCGCGGGCGACCGCGCGACGCTCTCGCGGCCCGGCCCCTTCGGCCCGCTGAAGATCGTGGTGGAGCGCCGGCGGGACGCTGCGGGGACGGCGCTCGACCTCTCCGCGACCTGCGCGCCCTGCAGCTACGGCTCGGCGGCGCTCGGCGGGACGGTGGCGCTGGAGTCGGTGACGGTGGCGGGGCGGCTGGACGGGGAGGGGTTCGCCGGGTCGGTCCGGGCGGGCGCGGTGGAGGTGGCGGTGACCGTCGCCCGCCCGGAGCGGATCGGATCGATGAGCGACACCGCGCTCACCGGCACCTTCCGGCTGGAGGGGCAGCCCATCGCGGAGCTGTACGCGCTGCTCGGCGGCGTCATCCCGGAGGCGGCGAAGGCGCGCATCCGGGGGACGGTCTCGGGCGGCGGCACCTTCGCCTGGCCCGGCCCTGAGCTGACGTTCACCCCGGAGATCGACGGCTTCAGCGTCGACGGGCTGATCGGCGGCCAGTACCGCTCGGGCACCTTCCGCTACATGGCCCGCTGGGGGCCGGACGACTACCGCCGCCGCCAGAGCGGGGAGGGGACGCCGGGGTGGGTGAGCCTCACCGATCTCCAGCCCTGGCTGCCCGCCGCCGTGATCGCCGCCGAGGACGGGGCCTTCCGCTCGCACCCCGGCTACTCCATCGAGGACATGCTCCGGGCCGCCGCCGAGAACGATGAGCGCGGCGAGATCCGGCAGGGGGGCAGCACCCTCACGCAGCAGCTCGCCAAGAACCTGTTTTTGAGCGGAGAGCGCACCTACGTCCGCAAGCTGCGGGAATTGCTCTACGCCGTCGAGATGGAGCGGGAGCTGGGGAAGCCGCGCATCCTCGAATTGTACCTGAACATCGTCGAGTGGGGGCAGGGCGTCCACGGCGCCGGGCATGCGGCGGACGTCTATTTCCTGAAGTCCCCCGCCGGGCTGCTGCCGGAGGAGGCGGCGTGGATGGCGGGGCTGCTGCGGCACCCGGAGAGCGCGTGGCGGCGCGAATACCTTGCCGGGAAGCCCGATCCGCGCCGCGTGCAGCAGATCCTCGGGCGCATGGCCGATCTGCCGGAGGAGGAGCGGGCCGCCGCGATGGGGCGGGAGATCCGCCTGGTCCCCCCGCCCGCCGCCGTGGGATCGCCCACGGGAGCGCCCTGATCGGGGGCGGGAAGCGGCGGAGATACACACGGGTTATCGGGGAGAACCGGAGGTACGATGTTGACGATGCTCTTGCTGGTGATGAACGCCGAGGCCAGGAAGCCCAAGGCGCCGCCGCCCCCCCCTGTCGGCTGGGGCAAGGAAGAAGGCTGGACCGGGGACTGCTACTTCCCGAAGGACTGGAGCACGATGGTCGAGGTCGACCGGCGCATGGCGCGCTCTGCCGTCCTCAACGAGCTGAAGACGCAGTGGAGCGGCGCCCGCGATGACGGCGTCAGCATCGATCCGGGCGTCGTCGAGTCGCTGGAGAACGTGCTGATGGCCAAGCCCCAGTCCATTGAGACGGTCGCCGCCACCAACCTCGAACAGTGCCGCGCCTTCCGCCTCGCCGGGAACAGCGAGGCCGCCCTCGCCGCCTGGGAGGGCTGGCTCCGCAGCCTCCCCGGCCAGCTCACCAAGGGCGACTGCACGAAGCCGCTGACCTACACCCTGTTCAACTACCTCGACATCAACATCGGCTGGCAGCAGCCCGTGGTCATGTGCAAGGACAACCGCGCCCGCATCACCGCCACTGTCGCCGACAAGTACCGCACCGCCGACAGCGCCCCCTGGCACACCGCCGCCGGGGACACCGCCGCCCCCCGCACCAACGACCCGCAGTACCCCTGCACCGGCAACGAGCTGTGCTTCCCCGGCACGCTGCTCGGGCGCTTCGTGACGGACGACGGCGTGGAGATCGTGTTCCCCATCGGCACCGAGGCCACCTTCCGCGCGCCGGAGAACGGGCAGCTCTACCTGTCGATCAACGACTACTCCTGGTACGACAACCGCTACTTCAAGTCTGCCAGCATCGAGGATCGCGTGGCGGTCACCATTGAGCCGGCGCCCTGAGATGCGGAAGCGTCTGCTGTTCAGCCTGATCCCGCTGATCCTCCTGTTCGGCGGCGCAGAGATCGCCCTCCGCGCCGCCGGGTGGCCGCCCGCCGCCGACGGCCGGCAGTTCACCCACTCGCAGATCTACTGGGTCGAGGACGCCTCGCTCCGCCTCGAAGCCGTCCCCCACAAGGAGACCGGCGGCTCCTTCCGCGTCAGCACCGACGCCAACGGCCTGCGCGCCCCGCTCCACGCTGAAGAAAAACCCGCCGACACCTTCCGCATCCTCACCCTCGGCTGCAGCACCACCTTCGGCTGGGGCGTCGATGACAACCAGACCTACCCCTGGCAATTGGAGTCCACCCTCCAGCAGGGCCGCACGCCCGGACAGACGAAGATCGAGGTGATCAACGGCGGCCAGCCCGGCTACAGCAGCTTCCAGGGGCTCTGGCTCTGGGAGCGGACGCTGAAGCGCTACCAGCCCGATCTCGTCGTCTTCGGCTACATCGTGCAGGACTCCCGCAAGGTCGCCTACTCTGATCTCTCCCAGGCCGTCCTCCAGCAGAACGCGGACTTCCTGAAGCAGAACATCCTGTATAATATGAAGACCTACCTGTTCCTGCTCAACCTCTACCGGGGCCGACAGATCGAGGTAAAGGAGACAAAACAGGAGAATTACCGCATCCCGCTCGATCAGTACACCGAAAACATCCGCGCCTTCAAGAAGCTCTCAGACGGCGTCGGCGCAGAGATGATGCTGTTCGGCTACCCCCTGGAGCGCGACGGCTACACCGCCGAACACCGCCAGATCCTCCACGCGGCGGCGGACGTGCTGAAGGTGCTGCTCTACGACCCGCAGCCCGAGTTTGAGCGGATCACGGCGCAGCAGACGCTGTTCTTCCCACAGGATCGGGGACATGCGAACGCCGAAGGGAACGCCCTCATCGCTAAGGGCATGGCCCAATTCCTGGTAGCCTCCAAGATCGTCGAGTAACTCCCTCCTCCCTCCCTTCGTTCCTTCGTTCCTTCGTGTCCTTGCGCGCCAGCGCCCCCCGCCTTTACTCCACCTCCTCCACCTCCTCCACCCGCACATTCCGCCTCGCCGCCACCCCTGCGATCCTACGGAACTCGACCAGCCCGAGCTGCTCCGCCCTGACCTGCGGATCGATTCCGGCCTCAGCGAGCACTTGTAAAGCCCCCTCCTTCCCGAGCACCGCCCCGAGGGCATTATGGAGGGTCTTACGCCGCTGCGCGAAGGAGCCGCGCACGATGCGATCGAAGGTTTTCCCATCCGCCCCCCCGAAGTCGGGCTCAGGCAGGAGGTCGAAGCGCAGCACGGTGGAGTCGATCTTGGGGGGCGGCTTGAAGGCGTTGGGGCCGAGGTCGAGGACGCGGCGGACGTTGGCGCGGGCCTGCACCTGGATGGAGAGCGAGCCGCAGACCTTGGAGCCTGGCGCGGAGAGGATGCGGTCAGCGACCTCCTTCTGGAACATGAGCACCATGATCGGGAAGCGGGCGGGCTCTTTGAGGAGGCGGAGCAGGATGGGGGAGGCGACGTTGTAGGGGAGGTTGGCGATCACCTTCCAGCCGGTGCCGGGGCAGCAGGTGTCCCAGTCGACGCGCATGGCGTCCTGCTCGAAGAGCTTGAGATCGGGCCAGCGGTCGCGGAGGAGGGCGGCCATATCGCGGTCGAGCTCGACGGCGACGAGATCGGTGCGCATGACGCGGAGGGAGGCGGTGAGGGCGCCGGGGCCGGGGCCGATCTCCAGGATGCGCTGGCCTTCAGCCGCCTCGGCGGCGCGGAGGATGCGGGAGATGGCCTCGGAGGAGACGAGGAAGTGCTGGCCGAAACGTTTCTTGGCGACGGGGATCATGCGGTCTTGCCGGGGGTGGTGGTGACGGGCTCGCCGGGCGCCCAGCGGGGGCGGGCGGTGGCGTTGCTGGGGGAGGGCTGTCCGGCGAGGGCGTAGAGCCGACCGGTGAGGGCGATCATCGCGGCGTTGTCGGTGCAGCGGTGGCGGGGGGGGAGGAAGGACTGCAGGCCGCTCTGCTGGATGGCGGCGCGGAGGCCCTGGTTGGCGGCGACGCCCCCGCCGATGCAGACGCGGTGGACGCCGGTCTGCTGGGCGGCGCGCTGGACGCGGTCGACGAGGATGCCGGTGACGGTGCGCTGGAAGGAGGCGGCGACGTCGGCGGGGGGGGTGCCGGGGTGTTTTTCGAGCCAGACGCGGACGGCGGTCTTGATGCCGGAGAAGCTCATGTCGAGGCCGGGGAGGCGCGGGCGGGGGAGGGGGACAGCGGCGGGATCGCCGGTGAGGGCGAGGCGGTCGATGTGGGGGCCGCCGGGGTAGCCGAGGCCGATCATGCGGGCGACCTTGTCGAAGCACTCTCCGGCGGCGTCGTCGACGGTCTCGGCGAGGACGGTGTACCGGCCCAGCCCCTCGGCGAGGTAGAGGGTGGTGTGGCCGCCGCTGATGACGAGGGAGAGGAAGGGGAAGGTGAGGTCGGGGTGGTCGAGCAGCGGGGAGAGCAGGTGGCCTTCGAGGTGGTTGACCGCGACGAACGGCACGCCCCAGCCGATGGCCGCCGCCTTGCCGAAGCAGAGGCCGACCAGCACCGCGCCGATGAGCCCCGGCCCGGCGGTGGCGGCGACGGCGTCAGGGCGGGCGATCCCGGCCCCTTCGAGCGCGGCCATCACGGTCGGGACGATCTGCTCGGCGTGGGCGCGGCTGGCGATCTCGGGGACGACGCCGCCGTACTTCACATGGATGGCCTGGCCGTGGACGATGTCGGAGAGGACGCCTGCGGGGCCGACGACGGCGGCGGCGGTCTCATCGCAGGAGGATTCGATGCCGAGGACGAGCATCCCCCCTCTATATCCCGCGCCTCACTTCCCTGGCGGGGCGTGGACGACGCGCGCCCAGTAGGCGGCCTCCTCGAAGCGGCCCTCGTCCTTCTGCCCGTCGTGGCAGCCGGTGCAGGTGGAGACGGGCGGGGTGCGGATCATGTCGACCTGCGCGGGGGTCTGGGCGTGATCGCGGCCGGGGCCGTGGCAGGACTCGCAGCCGACATTCTCCAGCCCGCTGACGGCGCCGGGGTGCTTCGGGCCGTCGGGGTGGAGGGCGCCGGTGACATGGCAGGTGTAGCAGGCGGGATCGCGGGCGCGGTCATCGGCCTGCAGGGAGGCGTAGGCGCGGGCGTGGGGCGTGGTCGTCCACTGGGCGGTCTCGGCGGGGTGGCAGGCGGCGCAGCGGGCGTTGCCGATGAAGGGGCCGGTGTAGGCGGCGGAGGTGGCCCCGGCGAGGGCGTCGACGTCGGCCTTGGCGGCGGCGACCCGCTCCGCCGTAGCGGGGTGATCGGCGATGTCGGCGCTGAGCTCCTGGAAGCGGTGGGTGGCGGGGCGGGCGGCGTCGGCGGAGGTGAGGGCGCTGAGCTGCGCGTCGACCTTGGCGAGCTCGCGCTCGTAGTAGGAGAGGCGGGACTCCAGCCGCTGGCGCTCCTTGAGCCGTTCCGCGCTGGCCGGGTCGCCGGGGGCGGGGGCGGGCTCCGCGAGGCGGCCTCTTGTCTCCTTGATCTGGTTGTTGAGCGAGTCCTTGCGGGCGGCGAGATCGCCCAGCGCGGCGGTGTCGCGCCAGCGGTGGCCGGCGGCGGCGGCGTCGAATTCGAGGACGCCGAGCTTCTTGCTGCGGGAGCCGGCGCCGAGCAGCAGCCCGCCCCCCGGCGAGGGTGTCGGGCGTGCTGAACTCGCGGCGGCCCTGGCCCATGATGACGAAGTCGATCCAGAGCGGGGAGGCGGCAGCAGCGGGATCGCCGGTGGTCGGGCCTTCGGCGGAGAGCGCGTTGAGCGCCTTCTTGGTGTCCTCCGGCGACAGCGAGGAGAGCAGCACGTGCAGATCCAGGCTGCCCGCGCCGTCCATCGCCTCCATCTCCGTGAGCGCCGCGCGGAGCGCCGCGACCGGCTCAGTGGCGACGCAGCCCTCGGCTTTCACCGAATTGCCGGTGAGCGCGACGACGCCGACCTTCAGGCCGCCGCGCTCGACGACGCGCCAGCCGGGGAAGGGGTTTTTCTGATCGCAGTCGAGGTTGGCGGAGAGGATCGGCAATTCCCATTTTTTGGCGGCCTGCTCCAGCCAGGGGAGGCCGAAGACAAGATCGCCCTCTCCGACGCCCATCGCGTCGATGCCGCCGATGTGGTAGGACTCGGCGATCAGGTCGGCCTTGCGCTGCTGGGCGGCGGACTCGTGGGCGGAGATCGTGGCGCTCTTCCAGAAGAGGTTGCCCGCATCAAAGACAAAGACGCTCCCGCCCGCGCCGACCGGCTGACCGGCCGCGCCCGAGAGCTGCGAGATGAC
>JBEIQZ010000112.1:0-12995 GCA_040376255.1 Alphaproteobacteria bacterium | reverse complement strand
GGCGGCGCGGGCGGCGCGGGCGCGGGCGGCGCAGGGGCGGCAGCGCGGGCCTGCGACCGGAGCGCGGCGATCTTCTGGAGGATGCGCTCGTCTCCGGGGCGGGCTGCCATCACCTCGCGCCACGCGAGGATCGCGCCCTGCATGTCTCCGGCGGCGGCGGCCCGATCCCCGCGCGCCTCGGCCTCAGCCAGCGGATCGGGCGCGCGCGCCCGGGCGCGGCTGCCGGGGTCGGTGGCCTCCTCATCGTCGATGATCTCGTCCATGGCATCGGGATCGACGGGCTGGAGATCCGGGCCGTCCGGAATTACATCGTCCGGAATTACATCGTCACCATCCTCCTGGCCTCCCGGCGCGTCCCCCTCATCGTCGATCACCTCCTCCATGTCCGCGCCCCCCAGCGCTGCAACGTCCTGGTTCCGCAGCACGGCGAGGCGATCCCGCACCAGCCCCGCCTCGGCGCCCGCGAGCGGGAGGATCTGCGCGACGAGCGCCGCCGCCTCCTCTTTGCGATCCAGATCGACGAGCAATTCCGCGAGCGTGATCCGGAGCGGGACGGAGTCCGGCGTCGCCTCCAGCCCCTTCTTCAGCTCCTCCTCAGCGCGATCCGGCAGACCGTACTTCGCCAGCACCTCGGCCCGCACCTGGACGCGCAATTCCTGCTCAGCGGCGGGCTGGTAGATCTGGAGCGCGGACAGCCGCCGCTCCAGCCGGGCCAGCTTCTGCTCCGCGATCTCCAGCCGCGCCTTCGTTTCGGCGTCGTCCACGCCCAGCCGCACCAGCCGCCTGAGCGCGTCGGCCTCGGCGGGGACGTCCTTGCGCTCGCCGCAGGACTTGGCGAGCTCCTGCAGCACCTTGACCGCCTTCTCCGGCTGCTCGTTGCCCTCGAACGCCTGCGAGAGCAGATCGAGGACGCGCGGCTCAGCGGGCGCCATCTTGAACGCCACCTGCAGGTGCGCGAGCGCCTTCTTCCACTCCTGCCCGTCCACCCGCGCCGCCGCCGCCTCCAGGATCAGGCTCAGATCGTCGGGCTTCAGCTTGACCGCCAGATCGGCCACCCGCCCGGCGTCGTCGTGCCGCCCGCGCCGCCGGAACTCGGCCATGACCTCCTGGTAGACCTTCAGCGCGCTCAGGAAGTCGTTGGCCTGCTCCAGCAGCTCGGCCACCTTCAGCTTCGCCGTCGCGTCCCCCGGCGTCAGCTCCGCCACCTTCGCCGCCGCCTTCGCCGCCTTCACCGGCTGGAGCAGCCCGATGAACAGGCGCATCGCCTGATCGTAGCAGGGCTTCGCGTCGTTCGGGTAGCCCGCTGACAGGTAGCAGTCGCCCATGTCCATCTGCAGCGTCGGCTCCTCGGGGAGCATCGCCACGAGCTGGCGGAGCACCGCCACCGCCTGCCGGTGCTGCCCGTCCCGCATCAGCCCGTCCGCGACCTCCTTCAGGTGCTTCTGCGCCTCCTGCGGGCGGTTGAGCTTCAGGTACAGCTCCCCGACCTTCTGGCGGGTGCGCCGATCCTTTGGATCGATCTTCAGGATCTGCAGATAGGACTGGAGCGCCCCGTCCATGTTCTTTTTGTCGAGGTGGAGCAGCGCCTCCTGCTCCAGCCGGTTCCGATCTGCGACCGCCATCTGCCTGCCCCCGGACTGGTTGAATTCTGGCGGGAAGGTAACCGCACTTCTGATCCCTGGCATTGCCATCCCCGGTCAGGACAGATAGCGTCAAGGCCGAACCGGAGATGTCCCGATGATTTCTGCTGCGATCCCTGCCGCCGCTCAACGCTGGATCGATGAGATCCGCGCCCTCTGTCAGCCCGACAGCGTCCACGTGTGCGACGGATCGGAGGCAGAGCGGGCCGCGCTGACCGCGAAGGCGGTCGCGGACGGGGTGCTGATCCCGCTCAACCAGGAGAAGCTGCCGGGCTGCTACCTGCACCGCTCCGATCCGGGCGATGTGGCGCGCACCGAGCACCTCACCTTCATCTGCAGCCCGGACAAAGACAGCGCGGGGCCGACCAACAACTGGTGGAGCCCGGACGAGGCGAAGTCAAAACTCACCGGGATGTTCCAGGGGGCGATGAAGGGCCGGACGCTCTATGTCGTGCCGTTCGTGATGGGGCCGGTCGGCTCTCCGTTCAGCAAGGTCGGGATCGAGCTCACCGACAGCGTCTACGTCGCGCTCAACATGCGGATCATGACGCGCATGGGCGATCAGGCGTGGCGCCACCTCAACGCGCAGGCCAGCGGCCCTGACGACTTCACCCGCTGCCTCCACAGCCTCGGCGATCTCTCCCCCGACCGCCGCTACATCTGCCACTTCCCCCAGGACAACGCGATCTGGTCGATCGGCTCCGGCTACGGCGGCAACGCGCTGCTCGGCAAGAAGTGCCTCGCGCTCCGGATCGCCAGCGCGCTCGGGCGCGAGGAGGGCTGGATGGCGGAGCACATGCTGATCCTCGGCATCGAGAACCCGAAGGGCGAGAAGCACTACGTCTGCGGCGCCTTCCCGAGCGCCTGCGGCAAGACCAACCTCGCGATGCTCATCCCGCCCGCCGCCCTGATCGAGAAGGGCTGGAAGGTCTGGACGGTCGGCGACGACATCGCCTGGCTGCGCCCCGGCCCCGACGGGCGGCTCTGGGCGGTCAACCCTGAGGCGGGCTTCTTCGGCGTCGCCCCCGGCACCTCCAACAAGACAAACGCCAACGCCATCGCCAGCGCCACCCGCGACTCCATCTTCACGAACGTCGCGCTGAAGCCCGACGGCACCGTCTGGTGGGAGGGCCACCACGAGCCGCCCGTCCCCGGCATGCTCGACTGGCGCGGGCGCCCCTGGGATCCGGCCTCCGGCGAGAAGGCCGCCCAGCCGAACAGCCGCTTCACCGCCCCCGCCAGCCAATGCCCCTGCATCGCCCCCGAGTGGCAGGATCCCGCCGGAGTGCCGATCAGCGCCGTCCTCTTTGGCGCCCGCCGCCCCCGCACCGTCCCGCTCTGCTACGAGGCCCGCTCCTGGCAGCACGGCACCTTCCTCGGCGCCACCCTCGCCTCCGAGACCACCGCCGCCGCCACCGGCGCGGTCGGCGTGCTGCGCCGCGATCCGATGGCGATGCTCCCCTTCTGCGGCTACCATATGGGCGATTACTTCGCCCACTGGCTGAACATGGGCCAGAAGATCAGCCGCCCGCCCCGCGTCTTCGGCGTCAACTGGTTCCGGCTCAGCGAGGGCCGGTTCCTCTGGCCCGGCTACGGCGACAACCTCCGCGTGCTGGAGTGGATCATCGAGCGCTGCGAGGGCCGCACCGGCGACGGAGGCCCGGGCGCCGGGATCGACAGCCCCATCGGCACGCTGCCCGCCGCGCTCGATCTGGAGGGACTGTCCATCAGCGCCGAGGACTGGCAGGCGCTGATCCGGGTCGACGCCGACGAGTGGCGAGCCGAGGCGGCGGCGCAGGCGGAGTGGATGGCGGGCTTCGGGGATCGGATGCCTGCGGCGCTGCGGGCGGAGCATGCGGAATTGGTGGCGCGGCTGGGCTGAGGGGCCGGCACTGTCCCGCTCCGGCAAACCTGTTAGGGAGGTGCGCCATGGCAAGCTACCTCCTCTCCCTGATCCTGGCGGCGAGCGTCACCGCCGCCGCGCTCTATCTGACGGCGGGCGATCCGCTCTCGGTGTTCTTCGTAACGCTCGCGGTCGCGACGGCGGTGCTGCTGCTGGGCGGGCTGTTGATGTGGGAGCGGCAATTGCGGGCGGTGCTGGCACAGATCGGCGGGGGGGAGGCGCTCACAATAGAAAAGCTGGATCGGACGCCGCTGGCGGGGGTCGGCGCCTCGTTCCAGGGGACGCTCGTCAAGGACCCGCTCGACCCGAAGGGGGAGCTGTGCCGGACGCAGAGCGCGATCCCGCTGATCCGGCCCGAGAGCATCGCAGAATTCCAGCCGCCCGCCTGGCTGCCGAGCGGGCAGGCGCTGCTGGTGTCGCTGGGGCTGTTCGGGACGTTCTTCGGGCTGTCCTACGGGCTGCTGGAGTCGATCCCGTGTATCGGTCAGCAGGACGCGCGGCATGCGGAGTGCGTGGCAGCGCTGCCGGCCAGGGCGACGGAGGCGAAGACCGCTTCAGAGGTCGAGACGCAGGCGATGGAGCGCGGCATGTCGATCCTGCTCGGCGGGGCGCGGACGGCGTTCAGCAAGTCGGTGGCGGGGATCGGGCTCGGGGTGGCGTGGCTGCTGCTTTGGCGGCAGCGCGAGGAGTACTGGCGGCGGCGCATCCTCGACATCGGGGAGCGGCTGGACGCGGGCTACCCGTACCGCCCGGCGGCGCTGCTGCTGCTGGATCGGGTGGAGTCGCTGGAGCGGGCGCAGCCGGACGGCGCGGCGTTCCAGGCGGCGGCGGGATCGATCGCGGCGGCGGTGCGGTCGCTGGAGGGGGCGGCGGGGGCGCTGCTTCAGGCGGGGAACCGGATGGCGGTGGCGGCGGAGGGCTTCGGGGCGGACGTCCTGGGGCGCAAGGTGTCGGAGGGGATGGAGGGCGCGATCCAGCGCCAATTGCGCCCGCCGCTGGAGCGGGTGGATGAGGCGCTCCGCAACCTCGAAGCGATCAAGCGCAGCACCGACGAGGAGGTGAAGCTCCACCTCCGCCAGATCCTCGACGATCTGCGGCGCGACGCGATCAGCCCGCTCGCCCAGGAGCTCCAGGCGACAAACGCCAACGTCCGCACCGTCGCGCACACCGTGGCCGAGGTCGCGGCCTCCACGCGCGGCGCCAGCGAGGCGGTCGCGGGGCTGGGGTTGGTGCTGGCCCAGTTCCAGCAGGAGTCGCTGGCGCGGCTGGAAGGGTTCGCGCAGAACCTCCAGCAGAGCATCGGCGAGTTCCACAACCGGAGCCTGCTCACCTTCGGGCAGGTCACCGGCACGCTCCAGATCGCCGGGCAGGAGGCCGCCGCCATCCTGACTCAGGCCGGGAAGGACGCGGGCACGACCATGGACGGCGCGCGCCAGCAGCTCCAGACCGGCATCCAGACCTCGCTGCTCTCCATCGACGAGGCCCACCGGAAGCTCTCTCAGACCACGGACGCAGCGGTGCAGCAGTCCGTGGCGAAGGTGCAGGCGCAGCTCAGCGCGCTCTCCGCCGAGCACCGCACCCTCATCGCCGGGCAGGCCACTCAGAGCGCGGCGATCCTCGCGGCTGAGCGGGAGGCGCTCGTCGCCGTGCTCGGCAAGATGCAGGCGGCGTTCCAGCAGGAGGCCGATCGTCGGAAGGCGCTGGAGACGGCGAGCGTCGATGTGTCGCAGCGGCTCATGGCCGTGCTCGAAGGCGTCACGCGGGTCTCAGCCAGCAACGCCGCGACTGAGGCCGGGCTGCGCGGCACGACCATCGAGGCCGTCCGCACGATGGGCAGCAGCCTCGAAGGGCTGAAGCAGGCGATGACGCTCTATCAGGAGAGCAACCACCAATTGCACAGCGTCCTGCAGGGATCGCTCCAGCAGTCCCGCACCGAAGAGACCCGCTTCTTCGAAGAGACCGACAAGCACCTCGCCACAATCTTCAACGGCATGCACCAGATGCTGGAGGCGATCCTGCGCGTCACCCAGCAGATCCGGGATGCCGAGGCCCGGCGGATCTGAGGCCGTGACCACCGACAACGACGCCCTCCGGCCCCCGCCGCCGCCCCTGTCTCCGCCCGCGCTCCGCGCCGCCTGCCGGAACCTCGGCGCGTTCTCGGAGTGGTACGCCCAGCGCGTCGCCGTCGAGGCGCCCGGCCTGCCGCAGCTCTGGCCGCCGCGCCCGCCGGAGGCGCTGCTGCGCTGCATCGAGCGCGGGCAGCCGCTCGCCGCCATCGAGATCGAGCCGCTGATCGGGGCGCCGCTGTGGGGCGGCGAGGTCGGGGCGGCGCGGGCGCGGCGGCTGTGGGAGGTGTCGGAGTGGCAGCCCCCGATCCGGCAGCAGCTCCGCTGGCGCGCGGCGCTCTCGCTCTCCGGCCTCGACCCGTCCTTCCCGAAGGCGCTCATCGACGCGATGCCGGAGGAGTCCCCGCTCTCCGAGCTGCGCCGGGGCGAGTCCGCCCGCATCGCCCAGCTCGCCTACGTCTCCGAGCGCACGCCCGCCGAGATCCTCCACCGGGCCGGGCTCCCCACCGCCATCCCCTTCGTCTGGGAGTGCACCCGCGCCGCCGTCGACTACTTCCTGCGCCGCTTCCGCGAGCGCAGCGGGCGCCAGGGCGGCACGCGCCCGGAGGATCGGCTGGACTGGCTGCTGCGCTGCTTCGGCTCAGTGCCGCCCCCGCAGCGCGATCCCGTCGCCGATCTGCTGCTCCAGAGCCTCACCGCCCGCGAGGCCGCCGAGCTGCCCCGGATGCAGCGCCGCATCGTCGAGCACGTCCTGCCCGCCAGCGGCGAGGAGCGCCCGCTCTCCCCCGAGGGGCGCAAGCGGCTGGAGGAGTGGGCCGGGGCCGTCAGCTTCGACAGCTACCACGGCTGGGCCGAGGAGCGCCTGGAGCCGTTGCTGAAGGGGCTGCCGCTCGGGACGCTCCAGCTCAAGCTGCGCCGGGGCGAGCGCTGCACCGACAGCGAGATCCTCGCCTGGGAGGTCCACCTCCAGATCGTGTTCTGGTCGAACTACATGACCCGCTTCCGCGCCGTGCGCGCGCTCTCAGAGGACGCCGTGCTGCTCGATCTGGGGCGGGTCTACGTCCTCTCCCGCGCGCAGGGGCAGGCCGTGTTCTGCATCAGCGGCGGCCTGGATCGCGCCCACGCCTTCGGGCCGGAGGCGCTGTCCGAGGGGGAGCTGTGCAGGATCGCCCACGAGAAGTACACCCTGACCGGGGAGTGGCAGGTGGAGCTCTACACCCACCTGCTCGCCGCCTGGAACGTCCCGCCCGATGACGGGCTCAAACAGTTTGTCGGCTGCGCCGTCGACAGCCGCACCGGGATGCCCGTGCGGATCGTATCGGGCGTCCGGAGATAAGATGGCTGCCTGGGATCAGCGCGATGAGACCCCCTGGCTCTCCTTCTCAGATGTGGTCACCGCCCTGCTGTTCGTCTTCATCGCCACCACGTTCTGGTTCATGCTCCGGCTCGAAGAGGCCCGCCGCCGCGCCGATCAGGAGTTCGAGCAGTGGCGCGGCGCCGACCGGCAGGCCGGCATCCTGCTCGCCGAGGTCGCCACCTGCCTCGAACAGGAGCAGGGCAGCATCCACGTCCGCCCCGTCGTCGACGCCCGCTCGCGCACCCTCTCCGTCTATATCGAGCCCGTCGCCATCAACCGCACCATCGTCGAGTGGTTCCCCGGCTGCAGCGCCGCCCTCACCCCCGCCACCGATGAGGTCGTCAGCCGCGTCCGGAGCTGCCTCTCCACCGAGATCCCCACCCTGAAGGGGCAGTACAGCGTCCAGCTCACCCTCGAAGGCCACACCGACGCCCGCGACACCGGGGGCTGCGCCGGGCTGTTCCCCTCCAACTGGGAATTGTCCGGTTCGCGCGCCGGGGCCGTGCTGCGCCGCCTGCTCTGTGAGGACGGCTCCTGTACCGGAGAGGAGGCGATCCGGCAGGCAGACGCCCTCAAGACCCTCACCTCCGATCAGCGCGATCTCCAGATCATCGCCGCCGGTCGCGCCGCCAGCAAGCCCGCCCTCCACGCCCTCTGCGCCGAACAGTGGCGGGGGGCAGAGGTCGATGCCGCCCTCGACCGCGAGATCTGCGCGCTGATCCAGGAGCGGGCGCAGCCGGAGGCCGATACCGCAGCGCTCAATACGAAGATCCTGAAGGCGGTACAGACCGGGATCGGAGGGCTGATGGGGCCGATCCCTTCGGTGGACGCGGCGCTCGTGGCGTGGGCGAATGATCCACGGTGTATGGGGGGGGCGGAGGAGGCCTGTAAAGACCGGTTGGGGAGGATGCGGCGGGTGGATATGCGGGTGGATCTGAGGCCGAGGAGATAAGGGCGAAAGGCGAAAGGCGAAAGGCGAAAGGCGAAAGGCAAAACGCAACCACGGAAACACGGAAACACGGAAGGCACGGAAAAGGCAGGGAGGGGACGCTGCACACCTTGTAGGGTATCCGGCCCTGGAAGGAATTTCTGAACCTCTCTGCACGACAGATTTCCCTGATACGCCCCGGCTGGCCCGGTGGATGTGGGGGACGTAAAACCGGAAGAGTGCCCGTCGTTACAGATATTATCGTCCCCCACATTCACCCCCGGCACGGGCCAGCCGTCGCGCCATCTTTGGCGCGGGGGGAGGCACGAGCGCAAGCGCGAGCGTAGCGCAGTGCCGGTGCGGGGGGTTACCCCCGCAACAACACGGAGGCGAGATGGGAGTGCAGGGAGCGTTTGAGCAGGCGAAGGAAGTGAGGCCCGGCCCGATCACGGGGCGGGAGACAGCGGCGGAATTGCTGGCGAGCGCGTTCCCGGCCTATGTGGGGCGGCAGGTGCGGGAGGCGCACCGGCTGATGGCGGAGAGCATCACGGGCGGGCATACGGTGTTCTGCACGATGTCGGGGGCGATGACCCCGGCGGGGCTGCACCGGTCGTGCATCGTGCCGCTGATCGAGAACGGGCTGATCGACGTGCTGACGACGACCGGGGCGAACCTGTACCACGACGCGCACCGGATCCTGGGGTTCCGGCTGAAGGAGGTGGCGCCGGACGCGGGGGACACGCTGCTGCGGGAGGCGCGGATCATCCGGATCTACGACATCGGGTTCGAGGAGGAGGTGCTGATCCGGACGGATCGGCTGTTCGGTCACCTGGTGCTGCACGAGGAGTTCCAGCGCCCGATGAGCACGGCGGAGTTCCACTGGCTGCTCGGGAAGCACCTGTACGCGATCGAGGAGCGGCTGGGGGTGGATCAGCACTCGCTGCTGGCGACGGCGTACAAGTACGGGGTGCCGATCTTCGTCGGGGCGCCGCAGGACGGGAGCATCTTCCTGAACGTCGTGAAGCTGCGGGCGGTGCTGGGGGAGCGGTTCAAGTTCGCGCTGGACGTGGCGGCGGACGTGCATGCGATGGCGGCGGTGCAGTGGCAGGCGCAGCAGGCGGGGCCGTTCGCGGTGTGGATCCTGGGCGGCGGGGTGCCGAAGAATTACACGCTGCAGGGGGAGCCGACGCTGAGCCAGATCTTCGAGCTTGACGCGCGCGGTTTTGACATCGACGTGCAGTTCTGCGTCGATCCGGTGGACAACGGCGCGCTGTCCTCCTGTCCGGCGGGCGAGGGGCACACCTGGGGCAAGGTGACGGCGGAGTGCGTGGAGACGTCGAGCGTGTACGTGCATGCGGACGTCACGGCGGTGGTGCCGTGGCTGGTGCATGCGCTGCTGCAGGCGGGGCATCGGCGGGAGCCGAAGCGGCTGATGGATCGGCTGCCGGAGGCGGTGGCGGCGCTGAACCGGGAGGTGGAGGAGCGGCGCGAGCAATTGCTGAAGGGGATCTTTGAGGTGCCGTCTGAGATCGGCGGCGCGCGCGCGGGGCAGGCAGAGGAGCAGGGAGCAGAGTGAGGCACACGGTCGTATTCACAAAGAAGTACCTGCTGAAGCTCTGGCCGTGGTACATCAGCGGCATCCTGGCGGTGCTGCTGACGAACTGGCTGTCGGTGCGGATCCCGGTGGAGCTGGCGGCGGGGCTGGACGCGCTGCGGGCGGGCGGGGATCGGGCGGGGGTGTGGACGGCGGCGCAGCACATCGCGCTGCTGGGGCTGGGGGTGATCGCGACGCGCACGCTGTCGCGGGTGTGGTTCTTCACCCCGGCGCGGATCTCGGAGTTCGAGCTGCGGGAGGCGGTGTTCACGCGCTGCCTGGCGCTTCAGCCCTCGTTCTACGCGACGCACAACACGGGCGATCTGCTGTCGCGGACGACCTCGGACATCACCTATGCGCGGGTGTTCGCCGGATTCGGAATTCTGCAGGTGTTCAATATTCTGGGGGCGCTCGGGTTCACGCTCGGGCAGATGGTGGCGCTGTCCCCGACGCTGACGGCGGCCTGCGTGGCGCCGATCGTGCTGTCGTTCGGGGTGGTGCAGCTCAACACGCGGCGGCTGATGGGGATGCAGCGGCAGAGCCAGGTGCTGCTCGGGAAGCTGTCGGACGAGCTGCTCGGGGCGATCCAGGGGGTCGGGAGCGTGCAGGCGTTCTGCGTGGAGGGGGTGTTCGCGGGGCGGCTGGACGGGATCGCCGCAGAGATCCGGGACAACAACCTGCAGCTGGCGAAGCTGCGGACGGTGCTGTTCCCGCTGGTCGCGCTGGCGGGCGGGCTGTCGCTGTACCTGATGCTGGCGGTCGGCGGGCCGCTGGCGCTGTCGGGGGAGCTGAGCCCGGGGAGCCTCGCGGCGTTCGTCTCGCTGGTGGCCTATCTGCTGTTCCCGATGACGGCGCTCGGGTTCATGGTGTCGGTCCTCCAGCGGGCAGAGGCGTCGCTGGAGCGGATCGATGGGATCTTATCGGCCTCTATCGCCCGGCCTGAGGAGGGGCGGGTGCAGCCGTTCCCCTGCCCCGGTCGCGGGCCGGAGATCCGGATCCGGGGGCTGACGTTCGGCATCGGGGAGCAGCAGATCCTGAAGGGGCTCGACGCCACGATCCCGGCGGGGGCGACGGTCGGCGTCTTCGGGCGCACCGGATCGGGCAAGAGCACGCTGCTGCGGCTGATCGCGCGGCTGGCGGCGGTGCCGGAGGGGACGATCCGGATCGGGGCGGACAGGGCGGGAGCGGGGAGCGGGGCGGACGGCGTGGATCTGTGCCGGGTGGATCTTGACGACTGGCGCGGGCGGGTGACGTTCGTGACGCAGACGCCGTTTCTGTTCTCAGAGACCATCTCAGAGAACGTGGGCTTCGGCGCGCCTGAGCCGGAGGTGCGGGCGGCGCTCACGGCGGCGGCGTTCGATCAGGATCTCGGCGCGCTGCCGGACGGGCTCGGCACGGTGGTCGGGGAGCGCGGGATCACGCTCTCAGGCGGGCAGCGGCAGCGGGTGGCGCTGGCGCGGGGGCTGCGGCGGCGGACGGAATTGCTGCTGCTCGACGATGTGCTCTCGGCGGTCGATCACGCGACCGAGCAGGAATTGATCCGGACGCTCGACGCGCGGGCGCGGGGCGGGGCGGCGACGACGGTGATCGTCAGCCACCGGATGTCGGTGCTGGAGCGGACGGACACGGTATTGGTGATGGAGGAGGGGCGGATCGTGGATCAGGGCAGCCACCGGGAATTGCTGGGGCGGCCCGGCCTGTACGCTGAGGCGTGGTCGGCGCAGCAGGAGGCGTCATGAAGGAGGCCGCGCCGGGGAGTCTGGAGAAGAGCAGCACCGGGAAGCTGCGCTGGTTCTGGGGGTTCATCGCGCCGCAGCGGGGGCTGTTCGCGCTGACGCTGCTGATGATGCCGGTGCAGGCGGCGCTCTCGGTGGCGCAGCCGCTGGTGCTGAAGGAGGCGCTCGACCGGCACATCGCCGCCGGGGTGCCGGAGGGGCTGCAGCAGACGGCGCTGATGTGGCTGGGGCTCGTCGTGGGGAGCTTCTTCGCGCAGGCGGGCTACAACCTCGCGCTGGCGACGGTGGCTGAGGGCAGCATCCTGCGCGTGCGGACGGCGCTGTTCCGGCAGATCCTCTCGCTCTCCCAGCACTTCTATGAGAAGCAGCCCACCGGCCAGATCCTCACCCGCGCCACCTCCGACGTCGACGCCCTCTCCGAGAGCATCACCGCCGGCAGCGCCTCGCTGCTGCTCGATGTGATGATGATCCTGAGCGTGCTGGGCGCCATGTTCCTGCTGGACTGGCGCATGACGCTGGTGCTGCTGCTGCTCGCGCCGCCGCTGGTGCTGGTGATCGAGGTCACCCGGCGCCAGATGCGGACGCTGTTCGCCCAGATCCGCGACGCGCTCGCCGCGCTCAACGCCTACCTCGCCGAGCGGCTGGCCGGGATGGAGGTCATCCAGCTCTACCGGCAGGAGGAGCGCATGATGGCGCGCTTCACCGACCTCGACGCCGCCCACCGCGACGCCAACGTCCGCAACAACAGCTATGACGCCTTCCTGTACGCCTTCATCGACGGCCTGACCAGCATCTGCGTGGCGATGATCCTCGCCTTCGGCGCCTATGAGCTGAACATCGGGCAGGCGGGCGTCACCGTGGGCCTCGTGGTGGCAGCGGTCGACTACGTCGAGCGCCTGTTCCGCCCGCTGCGCGAGCTGTCCTCCAAGATCACCTTCCTCCAGCGCGCCGGGACCTCCCTCGACAAGATCCACTGGCTGCTCTCAGTCAAGGATCACATCGGCGCCGGCCAGCAGCGGCTCCAGTCGCCGCAGGGCCGCCTGGAATTGCGCGGCGTCTCCTTCCGCTACCAGCCGCAGAACCCCCTGATCCTCGACGACATCTCGCTGGACGTGACCCCCGGCGAGGTCGTCGCCGTCGTCGGGCGCACCGGCGCGGGCAAGTCCACCCTCGTCCGGCTGCTGGCCCGCATCCACGACGGCTACACCGGCAGCATCCTGGTCGATGGCGTCGAGCTGTCAGCCATCGAGCCGGGGTCGGTGCGCCGCGCCATCGGCATGGTGCGGCAGGAGGTGCAGCTCTTCTCAGACACCCTGCGCTTCAACGTCACCCTCGGCGACCCCTCCCTCGACCCCGCCCGCGTCGAAGAGGCCATCCAGCTCTCCAACCTCGCCCGCGTCGCCGCCCGCCACCCCGACGGCATGAATCGCCGCATCCGGGAGCGCGGCGGCGACATGAGCGCCGGAGAGGCTCAGATCCTCGCGCTCGCTCGCACCCTCGCCCGCGATCCCGCGATCCTGATCCTGGATGAGGCCACCGCTTCGGTCGATCCGGTGACTGAGCAATTGCTTCAAGAGGCCATCGCGCAGATCTGTAAGCAGAAGACCTGCCTCGTCATCGCCCACCGGCTGTCGACGATCCAGCATGCGCACCGGATCGTGGTGCTGGATCAGGGCAGGGTGGCGGAGATCGGGACGCCGGGGGAGCTGCTGGAGAGCGGGGGGGTGTATGCGAAGCTGCATGCGGAGGGGTTCGGGGGGGAGAAAGGCGG
>JBEIQZ010000107.1:0-13241 GCA_040376255.1 Alphaproteobacteria bacterium | reverse complement strand
TTTTAAGTATATCAAGGTTCCACCACTCGTATCACCCTTCAGTGGGAGTAACCATTGGGCAGCGATGAATGTTGTAAACATTTGTACAATTAATTTGGATCGATGTGCGCTGGTCTATGATTTTTTCATGACATTGGCCGTGAAGCACTTTGTGGCTGCCCAAGAAGAAGAGGATGAAGAAAAGGCTGAAGATCAGAGAAAGGCGCAGAATATCTGCCTGCGAATGGCGTTGGAAGCCGCAGCTTTTGTCGCAGATACAATTCTTCATGAGACGGCACACGGGATCTCTTTGTATCATTGTGTAGAGCCTGGTCTTAATGGTGAAAAACAAAGCTGTATTCAGGATATGATCACCATGCCCTGGCATGCCTATACAACTGCAAGGCTGGGGTTGCCTATGATTAGTCAGGCAGTTGATGATGTGGATCCAAGAACAACTGTTCACTGGACTGAGTTTATTGGATCAGATAGAGATATTGTCGCCAAGACTGGATTGCTATTGGATTTGTTTGTTCAATGTACAAACACTAAGTCTGTGCGAATGAAATGGGGAATCGACTATCCACTGGTTATGGGAAGTAACTTGGTTGCTTGTTCTGTATTTGGTGTAATGTCGAATTGCTCGAATGATTCAAATAAGCCATGCTATAATTCTCACGCTGACCCACCAAATGAATTCGCCGATTGTACTAAACAAATTATGGAGAATCCATGATCTTTATTTTCTTAATATTGTCTTGTAATGATAAATGTAATGATGTTTTTGTAATTGAACAAAAAGAATCGAGCGGTTCAGAATTTGGTATTGATCCACGTGCTCCAATGGTATCTTGCCCAGATGGAGATATTCCAGATATTGAAAATCATTATATTTTATCTTGCACAGAAGGTTGTAGTTTTAATAATGGATTTGATTATTGCGTTATAAAAAAAGATCTTGATGATTTTGCAAAAAATAGTTGCTGTAATATCTCAAAACGTAGAGAGTCTTGGATAATGCACGCTGAATTAGATTGTGATGGTAATTTTTTTAAAAGTTCAACATATTATTGAAAACTCCCTTCACGCATCCACATTATAACACACTGCTGAACCAACTTCGCACTGTTCCCCTACATCGCCGGCGCGCACCCAACCAGCGGCACATAGCCCTCATCGTCGCTAAGAAAGAGGCTGAGCTGTGTGCCGTCGGGCGGGCCGAAGGCGCAGTCAACGGTGTTGTAGTAGAGCGTGACGTCCTCGGTGCCACCGAACATCGGCTCTCCGGCGTCCATGCGCCCGTCGCCGCTGGCTCATCACCGCTATCAGAACGTGATCCCCGCTACCCCGCCGCCCGCTTCCCCGCCGCCAGCAGCGACTCCTCGACGTCCGCGCGCCCGGCCTCCTTGAGCAGCTTCCGGCTGAGCTGCATGGCGTTCTCCATGGAGTGATCCATGTTGTTGTACCAGAACATGCCGGTGCGGCCCGCGAGGTGGAGGTTGTCGAACTGGGCGAGGGCGCGGCGGGCTTTCTCCAGCTCGGTCGGGTAGGACTTGTGGTAGATCGGGTAGGAGTTCTCGACGCGCTCGACGTAGACGTTCTGGACATCGCGGCGGGAGGTGATGAGGCCGACCTTGACAAGATCGTCGACGATCCAGTCGGTGAGGCGCTCGGCGTGGTTCCAGCGCTCATCGCCCTCGCGGCAGGTGACCTCGACGCAGAGGCCGGTGCCGTCGCCGGGGCAGGTGTCGTCCGAGAAGTAGCGCGGGATGGAGACGCGGGAGAACACGATGTCGTCGGCGCCGTAGTAGCACCACTGGAAGCCGTGGGGCGTCTTCTTGTCGACGAGGACGTTGTAGAGCAGCGTGGCGAGGTAGGGCAGGTGGGGGACGGGCTGGCGCAATTGCTGGCAGGCGAGGGTGATCGGGGCGGTCCAGATGACGGCGGCGGGCTCGATGCGCTCGTTGCCGAGGTAGACGGCCTCGATGCGTCCGGGGCCGGGCTGGAGGCGGACGGGGGTGTTCGTGAGGATGCGCCCGCCGTGGTGGCGGATCATGTCGGCGACGCGCTGCCAGGTGACGTGGAGGCCGCCCTTGGGGTAGATGAAGTCGATCTCGGCCTTGTTGTACTGGAGCAGCGTGGTCTTTGCGAGCTGGGCGAGGTTCTGCATCTGCAGCTTGTCGTCGATGATCGCGCGGTTGATGCCGACCTTGGCCCAGTCGGGGTGCGTCTCCTGCGGGTGGATGCCGAGGAACTTGATCGAGTAGCCTTTGAAGAAATTCTCGTAGAGGGTCGGGCCGTACTGGCGGAGGACGTAGTCCTCGAAGTTGGCGTTCCCGTAGCTCTTTGAGCCGTTGACCGCGAGGTCGATACCGGACTTCAGCGCCAGCGGCAGCGGCAATTGGACGAGGTTCTTCGGGTGGAGCGGCCAGCGGTAGTATTTCCCGCCGAAGAACACCTCGGAGCGGCGCGGGAAGGCGGTGGAGTGGCCCTTCAGCACGCGGTCGAGGTAGGACTTGATGTTGGCGTTCTCGGTGTGGAAGCGGTGGGGGCCGACGTCGAAAACGAAGCCCTCGTACTCGAAGGAGCGGGCCAGCCCGCCGATCTGTGAGAACTTCTCGGCGACGATGACCTCGACGCCGCTCTCCGCGAGGAGGTGCGCGGTGACCAGCCCGGCGACGCCGCCGCCGACCACCACCACCGGCCCGTCAAAAACTCCGGGTCTGCTCATCGTCCTGCTCCTCTTCCGGGTACCGGGGTTGCTGCATCCCCGGCTTAGCCGATCACTGCTCGAAGTTCACGGTAACTGCCTTACCGGGCTCTACGTTCACCGACTTGCTCTGCTCCCAGCCGATCTCGTCGTTGGTGACGCGGAGGGTGTGGCTGCCTGCGGGGAGGTCGAAGGTGCCGCGCGCCTCGCCCTTCTTCTTGCCGTCGATGTAGAGGATGCCGTAGCCGCCGCCCCGGATGGTGACGGTGACCTTGCCGGGGGCGGGGGGCGCCTCGGCGGTGACGGCGGGGGTGGCGGCCGGGGTGGTGGCGGGGGCTGCGCCCTCGGCGCGGGCGAGGCTGAAGCTGTGGCGCTCCCGGCCTGACTGGGGGAGGGTGATGCGCCCGGACTGGGTCTGGTAGCCGGAGAGGCGCACCTCGACGCTCATCTTCTCGCCCGGATCGCCCGGCCACTCCATCGGGGTCTTGCCGCGCAGCCGACCGTCGATGTAGACCTCGGCCCCGGAGGGCGAGGAGGTGACCCAGAGGCGCGGCGGCCCCTCGGCGTCCTTCGGATCCTTCTGCTCAGGGGCCTTCTGGGCAGGCTTCAGCACCACCGGCACCGGCAGCGTCGCCCCGGCCTCCAGCGTCAGCCGCTCCTCGTAGGGCTCGTAGCCCTCCGCCTCGACCCGCAGCAGGTGCTCGACCCCCGGCACCACCGGGTCGATCTTCAATTCCGACGCCTCGCCCACCGGGTTCCCGTCCAGCGACACGCGCCCCGCCACCGGGCTCACCTTCACCCGGATCGTGCTGCTCGTCGCCACCTCCACCTTCAGCTCCATCGCCTCCGGCGCCTTCGTGTCCTGCGTCCCCGCGTTCACCACCCAGATCAGCGCGAGGACCGCGATCAGCAGCAGCAGCAGCAGCACCCCGATCAGCACCATCGGCGTCTGGCTGGGCGGCGCGACCGGCGGGGGCGGCGGCTGCGGCTCCGCCGGGGGCCGGATGACGGAGTTGGAGGTCGTGCTGCCGCTCTCCTGCCAGTCCGGCTCCAGATCCAGCGAGGAGGCGCTCTCATGCAGCGAGAGCGCCTGCGCCGTGCCGTCCTCCATGCGCTGCCGCTCCTCCTGCGTCTCCTCAGAGAACAGGTCACGCATGAAGTGGGAGAGGCTCTGCTGAGTGACGTCGGGCGGCGCGGGGTACAGAAAATCCAGCAGATCCGCGTGGAGATCGCGCGCGTCCGCGTACCGGTCGTCTGCGTTCACCGACAGCGCCCGCATCACGATCTCGTCCAGCCGCGCCGGGATGGTGTGGTTCACGCTCGACGGCGGCTCGAAGTCGCCGCTCTTGATCTTCTCCAGCGTCTTGATCTCGCCGTCCGTCTTGAACAGCCGCCGCCCGGTCAGCATCTCCCACAGGATGATGCCGAGCGAGAAGATGTCGGAGCGCCGGTCGATGTCCTTGCCCGACGCCTGCTCCGGACTCATGTACTCGAACTTGCCCTTCAGCATCCCGTGGTCGGTGTCCTCCGCGAGGTTCGCCGCCTTCACGATGCCGAAGTCCGCCACCTTGATCTCGCCGTTGTACGACACGAGGATGTTCGACGGCGACACGTCCCGGTGGACGATGTTGAGCGCCGAACCCTGGAGCGTTGTGCGCTTGTGCGCGTAGTCCAGCCCCTTCGCCGCCTCCATCGCGATGTAGACCGCGAACTCGCGCGGGATCAGCTTGCGGCGCTCCGCGAGCTTCCGCAGGAGCTGCTTGACGTCCTTGCCCTCGACGCACTCCATCGCGATGAAGTAGTTTTTGTCGAGCTTTCCAAAATCATAAATCCGAACGATATTTCCATGCTGAAGCAGCGCGGTTATCTTTGCTTCATCCATGAACATGCGGACGAATTGCGGATTTTCTGAGATATGCGATAAAATCTTCTTTATGACAACGATGTTCTCAAAGCCGCCGTGCCCGAAGGTCTTGGCCTTGAAGATCTCGGCCATCCCGCCGGTCGCGATCTGATCCACGAGATAATACCGGCCGAAGATCTCAGCCTTGAAGGGCTTAGACGGAGCAGAAGACGGATCAGGGGGCGCTGGATTCATCACAGGTTCCGGACTCTACAGGTATCCGGCTCCCGCGTCAACGGCACCCATTTAACGTCGCGCCGATCCCTGCGTCTGCGCCTGTCCCGCCGCCTACCGCAGCGCCTCCATCGCCAGGATGTACGCGCCCGCCCCGAACCCCGCCATCGGGTGCGCCCCCTGCGCCTCGGCGCCCGCGTCCTGCCCCGGGTTCCAGCCGTCCGCGTCGTCCTCCGGCGTGTACACTCCGTCTGAGAGCAATTCCGGCAGCAGCCCGTAGTTGGCCACCCCCACCGCCGTCACGTGGTCGAGCAGCGCCTCTGCAGAGGCCGACAGCACCGGATCGCCGGTCGCCGCGCCGGTCGCCGCCATCGCCATCGCCATCCGCAGGTCGATGACGATCCACTCCTGATCGTCGTACCACGGGTACGGGTTCACCGACCCCGTCCCGTCGTCGTTGCGCCGGAACCCGCCGGACGGCGCCCGCAGCCCCATCAGCGCCGAGAGCGTCCCCCGCGCCAGCGCGCTCTCCGGGCGGATCAGGCCGAGGTTGATCAGCTCCACCCCCGAAGCGTCCAGCGGCCCGCACCAGTCGCAGACCTCCTCCGGCGCCGAGGCCATCACCGGGCAGGCGCCGTCCTCCGACTCCGCGACCGGCCCGCCCGAAGCCCCGCGCCGCAGCAGCCCGCCCACCAGCCGCGCCGAGGCGTCCGAGTACCGCGCGTCGCCGAGATCGGCCGCCCGCAGCCCCGCCGCCGCCTGGAGGCTCGACCACACGAATTGCTTGCGCCCGTTCGGGAAGCAGTCCTCCTGGTGCCGCTCCCAGATCGACGAGTCCGCCACCAGCAGGTCGTTGTCCGCGATCAGCGCCACCAGCGGCTCCGCCACCCCCGCCTGCACCGCCGCCAGCGACGCCCCGTGCAGCCCCGGCACCGCCTCCCACGCCTGCAGGAACATCCCGAAGTCGTCGAGCTCCACGTTCGGCCCCGCCTCCCGCCCGTCCGGACACTGCGCCCCGTCCGACTCCTCCCGCCCGTCCCCGTAGTACCGCGCCGCCGACACCAGATAGTCCCCGATCCCCAGCAGCGCCGCGTACTCCCCGGCGTCCCCGTCGAGGATGAACTGCACCGCCGCCTCCGCCTCCGCCGTGTGGCCCGCCGCCACCAGCGCCAGCGTCGCGAGCGTCTGATCGCGCGGCCACGAGATGTTCCAGATCCCCGGCGGCAGCGACGCCAGGATCTGCCCGTAGCCCGGCCCCGCCTCCCGCACCTGCGCCATCCGCAGCACCGCCAGCGATGACCGGTACAGCCCCTCCTCCTCCGCCGACATCCCCGCCGGTACGTCGCTCATCGCCTGCCACGCCGCCCAGCCCGCCTCCTCCTCCGCGAGCAATTCCGCCCCCGTCCGCCCGCCCAGCCAGCCGCCCACCCGGCCCGCCAGCCCCTCCGGCCCGCCGTCCGCGCCGCCCTCCTCCGCCCACGACAGCAGCCACCCCCGCGTCTCCACCTCTCCCGGCGCCAGCTCCCCCAGCCCCCACTGCATCCCCGCCGCCACGTCCGACCCGCTCACCAGCTCCCCGCCCAGATCCTGCCCCGCCGTCAGCCGCACCCACGGGTTCTCCGCCGCGCCCCCCGGCGCCGCCGCCACCGCCGCCGCGTCCAGCGGCAGGTGCAGGAACGCACCCTCCCCCGCCCGCTCCAATATCCCCGCCCGCCCCCCCGCCGTCACCGCGCTCACCTGCTCCCCGCTCACGCTCCCTTCCCCGTCCACATGCGCGTTGCTCAGCCCGTACAGATCCACAGAATGCGCCGCGCTCCCCCGGTTCTCCACCTCCACCACCACCGCCAGATCGTCCCCCGCCCCGCTCAGGAACGGCCCGAACACCACCGTCCGCACCTCCAGATCCCCCACCCGGTGGATCACCCGCAGCATCCCCGTCCCCGCGATGTACCCCGCCGACTCCGGCGCCCGCCCCCCCAGCCACACCCCCGCCCCGTCCACCCGCAGCCCCGGGTACAGATCCCACAGCCGATCCTCCGTCTGCTCCCCCTCCGTCGGGCTCCGCATCGGGTGATCCCAGAACGACACCAACGCCGCCGCCCCCACGCCCCACGCCGCCGCAAAATGCCCGTTCCCCACCGGCAGGTGCGCGGTCGAGGTCGGAGGAGGCGTGAACGTCAGCGCCGGGAACTCCGGAGCGCAGGCGGCATATCCGACATCGTCGGCCTGGAGGGGTTCACCAGAGTCGCCGGAGTCGCCGGAGTCGCCGGAGTCGCCGGAGTCGCGCGGGGAGTCCTGCAGAGAGTCTGCGGAGTCGCGCGCGGTGTCCAGGGTGGAGCCGGCGGGGGAGTCGGCTTTCTGAGGAGCGCAGGAGGGGAGGAGAGCAAAAAGCAAAATGCGGGGGATCATTCCTCCCGCTTAACCCTCCGCTGCAGGTGCCACACCGACGCAAACCCGAGCGGAATCAGCACGAACCCCGCCACCGTCACCGCCGTCTCCCCCAGCAGCACCAGCATCCCGAGCGACCGCACCCCCTGGGACGAGGCGAGCGAGAGCGCGGCGAACGCGACGACGGTGGTGGAGGTTCCGAGCGCGCTGGCCCAGCCGGTCGTCGCCAGCACCCGCGTGATCTTCCCCGGACCTTCCTGCTTGAGCCGGTGGATCATGTGGATCATCACATCAATGCCGATGCCCATGACGATGGGGATGCCGACGAAGTTGACGATGGAGATGCGGATGTCTGAGATGACGAGCAGGCCGGCCCACCACGCGATCCCGGCGATCTGGACGAGGAGCGCCCCGGCGGTGGACCAGAACCCCCGGAGGTCGGACCAGGTGAAGAGGCAGACGAGGAGGGCGGCGATGACGGCGATGATCGGGGCGTCGCGCAGCATCATCTGGTAGAGGCGGCCGAGGGTCATGTACTCGCCAGCGACGACGTGATCGGGGATCTCGCGCTGGACGGTGTCGACGAGCTTCGCGGCCTCGCGCATGTCCCACATGTTCCCGCCGGGGACGATCATGAGGCGGTGCTTCCCGTTGGCGGCGCCGAGGATGTGCTGGAGCGCTTCCGGGAGGTCGGCGGGGGCGAGGACGCGGATACCGGCGTCGCGGAGGCGGGTGAGGTTGCCCCGGATGCTGGCGGGGAGGTACTGGGCGTTGGGGTGGTCGAGGGCGGCGGTGATCTCCTGGATGAGGGCGACGCGCTCGGCCTGATCGTCGGGGAGGACGGTGTGGATGGAGAGCAGGCGGCTGACCTCGGGGAGCCGCTTGTCGGCGAGCTTCTGGGAGAGGCGGATGTGGTCGGCGTGGAGGGCGGCGGCGTCGGGGTAGTCGACGAGCAGCGGGGAGTAGGAGTCGCGGGCGAGGGCGCGCTCCTGCTCGGTCAGGTCTTCATAGGCGAGCCCGGCGCGGCGCAATTCGGACAGATCGTACTCGAAGCCGATCTTCTGCACCATCGTCCCGGCGACGGCGGTGAGGACGGCGAGGACGATCAGGGTGACCGGGGCGAGCCGGTAGAGCATCGGCAGCTTGCGCCGCTTCGGGGAGACCTTGTGGGCGTGCGGGTGGGCGGCGCGCGGCTCCAGGCGGGTGAGGAGGATCGGCATGAGCAGCAATTCGGCGAGCAGCGTGAGCATCAGGCCCGCGCTCAGCAGCCAGCCGAGCTGCTGGAAGCCCCGGAAGTGCGCGGCGAACAGCGCAGCGAACCCGGCGGAGGAGGTGAGCGCGGCGGAGGTGCAGGCGCTCCCGACGAGATCCCACGCCTGCACCACGGCGTCCTCAGTCGAGAGGCCGGTGGCGCGCTGCTCGCGGAAGCGGGCGTAGAGGTGGACGCCGAACTCGACGCCGAGGCCGATGAGGACGGCGTTGGTGAAGGAGGTGAAGGTGTTGATCGAGCCGACGGTGGCCCCGGCGAGCCCGGCGGTCCAGATATTTGACAGGATGAGCGGGATGAAGATCAGCGCGACGGCGCGGGGGGCGCGGAAGGCCCCGGCGATGATCAGCAGCACGAGGAAGAAGCTGGCGCCGGTGGTCCAGGCGAGATCCTGGGAGATGCCTTCGTAGTCCTCGACGTTGTGCCGGTAGGCGCCGCCCTTCCAGAGGATCTGCACGCCGCGCTCCTCCGGCTTCATCCCGGCGAGGATGCTGTCGATGTCGGCCATGAACTTCCGGGCGAACGGGATGTCATGGGCTGAGCCGGTGGGCCGCACGATGATGCGCGCGACGTTGCCTGTGCTGAGCCGGATGCCGTCCCCCGCCGAGGCCAGCCGCTCGGTGAGCGGGCCGAAGTCGAACAGCCGCGCCGCGATGAACGGGTTGGTGGCGCTCGCGCCCATGCTCAGCGCGGTGCCGAGCCGGTCGCGGAGGGTGACGAGATCCTCCCTGGGGAGCTGGAGCGCGCCGATCTGGAGCGCGATCTTCGGTTCGAGCTGGTACAGCACGTAGTCGACCTCAGGCAGCGCCTCCAATCGCGCGGAGAGCTCCTGCATGAACGCGTCACGCTTTGTCTTGTCTTCCCCGTCCACCGCCAGCGTCAGCAGGTTGACGCCGCCCTCCTCCTGATCGAGCTTGATCAGCGCCGCCGTCGACGGATCATCAGGCGGCATCAGCGCGAGGATGTCGCTGTCGATCCGGAGGTTCGTCATGAAGAGTCCGGCGATCAGCGTCACCAGCGCGAGCAGGCCGAGCGTCAGCGGCTGGTGATGGATGACATAGCGGGCGAGGCGGCCATAGAAGCCGGGGGCGGCGGGATCGGGGGCGTTGTCCATGCAGAGCCGGGGCGGGGCAGCCGTTTAACCATTATACGGCTGCCACTCCACTCCCAGCAGCGGCAGAATGGGGAGGCCGACGATATAGGTCGGATAGACCTCTGAGAGCGGGGTCAGCACCGGCTCCGGGATGCGCCGGTTGTAGACGTTCTGGACGTCGAGGGAGAGCGAGAGCGACCCCCGCCGCAGCGGGACGGCGCGTGTCAGCTTTACGTCGAGCGCGTGGAAGGGCGGCAGCCGCTCCGCGCCCGGATCGAGCCGCGCCACCTGCCCGAGCAGCGGATCGTAGATGCGGAAGTCCCCGGCCGGGATCGGCAGCCCGGCGCTGTAGCGGAAGCGGCCCGCGAGCGACCAGCCCTCTGCGGGCAGCCAGAGCAGGATGGCGGTGAGGCTGTGGGGCTGATCGGTGGGGGCGAAGTACCACGGATCGCCGGGGTCTTCCTGGCGGAACGAGCGGCTGAACTGGTACAGCGCCGAGCCGCGCCAGCGCGGCAGGCTCAGCCGGGCCTCTGTCTCCAGCCCCCACGCCCAGCCCTGCCCCTGCCCGAGGCTGCCGTCCTGCTCGAACTGCGTCACCCGCTCCATCCGGCGCGCCCAGCCCTCCACATGCGCCGAGAGCGGCCCGCCCGCAGCCGGGGCAGGCGCCAGCTCCAGCCCGAGGCTCCCGCCCCACGCCCGCTCCAGCCCGAGCGCCGATCCCTCCGGTAGCCCGACCAGCAGATCCTCCGGCGGCGCCTGGTGCTGGAGGCTCACCGCCGCCACCGGCTCCAGCCACGGGAGCGCCTGCCAGCCCGCCGCGATCCGGGGCGACAGCCCGAACCTCGGCAATTGCGACGGAACCAGCAGCGGCTCCGCCCGCAGCCCCGCCCGCCACCAGCCCGCCCCCGGCGACCCGCTGAGCTCCGCCCAGCCCTCCGGCGAGAGCAGCGGCAGCGCCCGCGACAGCGCCCCCGCCTGCACCCGGTGGAATTCGACCCCCGGCTCCAGCCCGCCCCCCAGCCGCAGCCCCGCGCCCCCCGCGCCCGCGCCCAGCGGCGCCTCCCGGCTCAGCCGCAGCAGCGCCGTCCACGCCTCGTCCTGCCGGATCTCTCCGGGGTCGTCCGGATCGATCACCGCCGCCCGGTCATAGCCGAGCGCGAGCTGCGCCCCGGTCGCCCCGTGGACGGCAGAATTATGGGGCGCGCTCAGCAGCCGCGCCTGCGCCCGCGCCGAGGCCAGCCGCAATTCGACGGGCTCCCCGCTCAGAAAACTCCCCTGGAGCGAGTCGGAGAAGCCGTACAGAAACGTCGAGACCGGCCCCGCGTCCAGCCGCGCCTGCGCGTCCGCGAACGTCGGCACCGTGTCCGCCGGGGCCACCAGCCCGATCGCCTGATCCAGCCAGGATCGCCGGATCGCCAGCCCGCCGCCCACCGTCCCCGCCCGGTCGAGCGGCCCGGCCCAGAACGCCCCCGCCTGCACCGGATCGGCGCTGAGGATCGCGACCGGCGCGCGCAGCCGATCCGCCGTCCGCACCTCCACCGTCCCCGCTGTCCCCGAGCCGAAGCGCGCCGGGGCCGCGCCCGTCCAGAACTCCACGCCCTCCACCCAGCCGGGGTGCAGCACGCCGCTCAGCCCGCCGAGGTGCTGCAGGCTCAGGGCCGGGACGCCGTCCACGTGGATCGTCGTGTCCCGCGCGTTCGCCCCCCGCACCAGCAGCCAGCCCGACCCGAGCGGCGTCCGCACCAGCCCCGGCAGATCCTGGATCGCGCGGATCGGATCGCCGAGCGTCCCCGGCAGCAGCCGCGCCTCCCCCGGCGTGATCCCGCGCGCGCGCGCGTCCGCCCGCCGCCACGCCCCGATCACCCCCGGCGGCCCCGGCACCGGCTCATCCGGCTCATCCGGCCCCCCCGGCTCCGGCTCCCCCGGCTCCCCCGGCGGCACGAATTCCAGCGTCAGCGGCAATTCCACCGCCACCGGCGCCCCGCCCTCCGTCGCGGGGGCGAACGCCAGCCCCCGCGCGATCCGCTCCGCCTCTGCCTGGAACGGCTCCGGCGCGCTGCCCGCCTGCTCCGGCGCCCGCTCCACCCCGATCACCGCCCCCGCCGCGTCCACCTGCAGCAGCAACTCCACCGTCTGCGGCCCCGCCGCCGGATCGGCCCCCTCCGGCCACGCCACGACCGGCGGCGCCAGCAGCTCCGGCCCGATCAGCGGCGCGGGCTCCGGCGCGCTCTCCGGAACGGGCGCGGGCTCCGGCGCGGGCTCCGGCGCGGGCTCCGGCGCTTCTGAGCCTGCGAGCGCCTCCGGGATCAGCAGCCAGAGCAGCATCCGGAGTGATAACCTGAGGATGCTCCGGCAGGTTACCGATCCGCATGAACCTGCTGTCTGCGCTCCTGTCGACCGTCCTGCTCACCGCCTCCGCGCAGGCCGCGCCGCCTGCCGGGCAGCTCCACGTGCTGCTGATCAACGGCGGCAGCCGCGCGGGGAGCAACTACGCCAGCCACCTCCAGCACATGAAGGAGATGTACCGGGTGCTGGAGGCGCGCGGCCTCCCGCCGGAGCGGATCGCCGTGTTCAACGCCGACGGCGGCGCCCCCGGCGCGGACATGCTCTCGCTGGACGTGCCGGAGGAGGCGTGGCTGGCGGCGGGGACGGAGGTGGAGGCGCTGTTCTCGCCGTCGCAGGTTGACAGCGTATGGGAGGGCGTGAAGATGCGCCCGGCGAAGGAGGCTTCGCTCAACGAGTGGTTCCGGCGCAGCGGGCGGGAATTGGCGGCGGGCGACCGGCTGTGGATCTTCACCACCGACCACGGCACCGAGGAGGGGCTGGATCTGTGGGGCGAGCGGCTGGCGCCGGAGAGCCTGCGGCGGATGCTGGCCGGGCTGCCGGACGGGGTGCAGGCGACGCTGATGATGAGCCAGTGCCACTCCGGCACCTTCCTCGACGGCCTGCCGCTGGAGGGGGAGGACGCCGCGCCCCCCGGCGATGTCTGCGGGATCTATTCGGTGCCGCGCGACATGATCGCCTTCGGCTGCTACGCCAACAGCAGCATCGGGCGCATCGGCTTCGCCTCCCGCTGGGTCGACGCGATGCAGACCGCCGCCACGCCCGCCGCCGCGCTCGCAGAGGTGCAGCGCACCGACGACAGCCCCGACGTCCCCCTCGCCAGCAGCGATCTCTACCTGCGCCGCCTGCTGGATCGGGAGGCCGCCGCCCGCCGGATCGGGCTCGCGCCCCTCATCGACGACCTGATCCGCCAGAGCCGCGCTGAGCGCCAGTACCTCCCGGTCAGGGAGCTGATCTCCCACTTCCGCGCCGGGGACACCGATCCCGCCCGCCTCCAGCGCGATCAGCAGGAGATGGACACCCTCGCCCGCACCTTCCGCCAGGAGGCCGGCGGCTGGGCGTCGCTGCTCTACGGGCTCAACCGGGAGAACCTAGCTGATCTGCTCGCGGACGATCCGGATCGCGCCGCCCTCCCGGATCGATCCGCGCCGCCCGCCGCCCTCGCCGCCCTCGTCGAAGCGCTCCGCGCCCGCGCGCAGTCCTCCGGCCGCTGGCCCTGGCTCCACGGCGCCGCCGCCCGCATCGACGGGCTGAAGTGGCAGAGCTGGGAGGCGAGCGCCTGGAAGGCGGTCTACCTGCGCCAGCAGTGGTCGCTGCAGCGGAGCGCCGGGGAGGAATTGCTCAAAGACCCGCGCTACGCGGAGGAGGCGGCGATCTACGCCGG
>JBEIQZ010000161.1:0-10863 GCA_040376255.1 Alphaproteobacteria bacterium | reverse complement strand
TACACCCCCTCACAGCCACACCGGCGAGATGTACAGGAGCAGGCGCGCCGGTCGTGTGAGCGGCAGCCGCTCCACCTGGAACAGCGCGAACCCCGCCCGATCCAGCGGCAGCGCCCCGGCGGGCGCTCCCATGAGCCGCGCCCCGAAGGCGCCGATACCCGGCTCATGGCCGACGAGGAGCGGGTCGGGGTGATCGGCGGCGATCCACTGGTAGGAGGAGGCGTCGCTGCCTGCCAGCACCTCGGTCACCAGGCGGGGGGTCTGGGGGTAGCGCGCGGCGACCTGGTCGGCGGTCTGCGCGGCGCGGACGAGGGGGCTGCTCAGGATCATGCCGGGGCGCCACGGGGTTCGCCCGATGAAGTCCAGCACCTTCTCCAGCTCCTGGCGTCCATACGTCGTCAGGCGGCGGTGGTAGTCGGTAGGCGCCTGATCCTCGGCGCGGGCATGGCGGAGCAGACCGATCAGCATGGGCGGGAGTATAGCTCAGTCTGCCGCGCTGCTGCCGTATACCGGTCGCCTGCCTGCCGGGCGATTGCGGGTTAGGGGGCGCCGCTGCTGAAGCAGGGGATGGCGCATGGCGGTCAACCGGGCCGGAGTTGTCGATCAGAATTTCATCCGTGCGGTGCAGGGCATGGAGCGGGCGGAGCGGCGCGCTGACGTCGACAGCCTGATACGCGAGGGCTGGGCAGTCGTCCAGAACAATAAGGGCGATGGCCAGGGCGATGGCGGTCGGGGGGATGACAGCGACTGGTGGGCAAATCCGGTGCGCGAGGGGTGGGCGCTGACGGCGCGAGCGGCGATGGAGCTGTTCGAGAGCCAGATCGAGAGCCGCCACCTCGATCTGACGGCGCGGGCGCTGAAGGCGCGGGATCAATGTTTTTATACCATCGGCAGCTCCGGGCATGAGGGCAACGCGGCGGTGGCGGCTGCGCTGCGCCCCGATGATCCGGCCTTCCTGCACTACCGCAGCGGCGCCTTCTTCCAGCAGCGCGCGAAGCAGGTGCCAGGGATGACGGGCAGCTTCGACGTGCTGCTGGGGTTGGCGGCGTCGGCGGATGAGCCGATAGCGGGCGGGCGGCACAAGGTGTTCGGGAGCCTGGCGCTGAACATCCCGCCGCAGACCTCTACTATCGCCTCGCACCTCCCCAAGGCGCTCGGGATGGCGCTGGCCATCGAGCGGGGGAAGCGGCTGGGGCTGCTCCCTGAGTCGGACGACCGGATCGTGGTCTGCACCTTCGGGGACGCCTCGCTGAACCACTCGACCGCGCAGGGGGCGATCAACGCGGCGCGCTGGCATGCCCACCAGGGGATCGACTGCCCGCTGCTGTTTGTGTGCGAGGACAACGGGATCGGGATCTCGGTGCCGACGCCGGATGGCTGGGTGGCGGCGACCTGGCAGGAGGCGCCGGGGCTGGCCTATGTGGCGGGCGACGGGCTGTACCTGCCCGACGTGGCGGACGCGGCGGAGGCGGCGGCGCGCTGGGTGCGCCAGTACCGGCGGCCCTGCCTGCTGCATGTGCGGACAGTGCGGCTGCTCGGGCACGCGGGATCGGACGTGGAGTCGACCTATCGGAGCCCGGAGGACATCGCCGCCACCGAGGCGCGCGACCCGCTGATCCAGACGGCGCAGCTGCTCGTGTCGGGGGGCTGGATGTCTCCGGAGGAGGTGCTGTCGCTCTATGAGGAGATCCGCGCCCGGATCACCGCCGCCGGGGAGGAGGCCATCCGGCGCCCCCGCCTCACCGACGCCGCCACGGTCATCGCCCCGCTCGCCCCGCTCCACCCCGACCGCGTCGCCGCCGAGGTCGCCCGGCCCGCCGATCCGGCTGCGCGGGCCGCGCTCCACGGCAACCTGCCCGAGCGCGATGGCCCCCGGCACCTCGCGGTGCAGATCAACCGCGCGCTGCTGGATCTGCTGATCAAGTACCCGGAGATGATCCTGTTCGGCGAGGACACCGGGAAGAAGGGCGGCGTCTACAACGTCACCAACGGCCTCCAGAAGAAGATCGGCAAGGATCGCGTGTTCGACACGCTGCTGGACGAGCAGACGATCCTCGGCCTCGGCCTCGGGGCGGCGGCGGCGGGGCAATTGCCGGTGCCGGAGATCCAGTACCTCGCCTATTTTCATAACGCCTGCGACCAGATCCGGGGCGAGGCCTGCTCGCTCCAGTACTTCTCACAGGGGCAGTTCAGGAACCCGATGGTGGTGCGGGTCCAGGGCTTCGCCTACCAGAAGGGTTTTGGCGGCCACTTTCACAACGACAACTCCGTCGCCGCGCTGCGCGACATCCCCGGCCTGATCCTCGCCGCGCCCGCGCGCCCCGACGACGCGGTGAAGATGCTGCGGACCTGCGTGGCGGCGGCGAAGGTGGACGGGGCGGTGTGCATGATCGTCGAGCCCATCGCGCTGTACATGACGCGCGATCTGTACGCGCCCGGAGACGAGAAGTGGGCCGCGACCTACCCGGCACCTGAAGAACACATCCCGGTCGGGCGGGCGCGGATCTACGACGCGGAAGGGGCGGAGGCCGGAGCAGCCGATCTGCTGATCGTGAGCTGGGCCAACGGCCTGTGGATGAGCCTCCGGGTGGCGGCGGAATTGCGCGAGAAGGGCGTCCGGTGCCGGGTGATGGATCTGCGCTGGCTCAACCCGCTGCCGGTGGAGGATCTGCTGGCGGCGGCGCGGGGGGCGGCGCGGGTGCTGGTGGTGGACGAGTGCAGGCGCACCGGGGGCATGGCGGAGGCGATCTTCGCGGCGCTGGTGGACGGCAGGTACGCAGGAAGCATGGCGCGGGTGGCGGGGGCGGACGTCTACATCCCGCTCGGCGCGGCGGCGAACCTGGTGCTGGTGCAGGAGGAGGACATCCGGGCGGCGGCGCTCACGCTGCTGGCCGATCAGGGCGCAGGGGAGGGGACATGAGCGCGGACACAGCGCGGCGGCTGCTGATCGTCTGCCCCGGGCGGGGCAGCTACACGAAGGACTGCCTGGGGAGCCTGCAGGGCGCCGCAGCGCAGCAGAGTCCGGGCCTCGCGGCTGCGGATCGGCTGCGGGCGTCGCTCGGGCGGCCCGGCCCGACGGAGCTGGACGCGGCGCCGGAGTACCGCTCCGCGCTGCACGTCGCGGGCGAGAACGCCTCGATCCTGACGGCGGCGGCGACGCTGGCGGACGTGGACGCGCTCCGGTCAGCTCAGCCCGCCGATCAGCAGACAGATCAGATTGTTGCGGTCATCGGGAACTCGATGGGCTGGTACACCGCGCTGGCGGTCGCCGGGGCGCTGCCGCTGGATCAGGCGCTGCACCTGATCGAGACGATGGGGCAGTACCAGGCGGGCAACGTGATCGGCGGGCAGATGGTGTACCCGCTGGTGGACGCGGAGTGGCGCCCGCTGCCCTCGCCGGAATTGGCGCAGGCGCTCACGGAGGTGCCGGATCTGCACTGGAGCATCCGGCTCGGCGGGCAGGCGGTGATCGGGGGCAGCGAGGCGGCGCTCGCGGAATTGCAGCGGCGGCTGCCGATCCGGCGGGCCGGGGAGCGGGACGCGCCCTTCCGGCTGCCGCTCCACTCGGCGTTCCACACGCCGCTGATGGCGGAGACGGCGCGGCGGGCGCGGCGGGATCTCAGCGGGCTGAGGTGGCGGGCGCCCGCGATCACGCTCATCGACGGGCGCGGCGCGATCCTCCGGCCCCGGCATGCCGACCCGGCGCGGATCCGCGACTGGACGCTCGGCGCGCAGGTCACGGAGGTCTATGACTTCACGCTCTCGCTGCGGGTGGCGCTCCGCGAGTACGCGCCCACCCACGTCGTGCTGCCCGGCCCCGGCGGGAGCCTCGGCGGGGCGGTCGCGCAGGTGATCATCGCGGAGGGCTGGCAGGGCATCCGGTCGCGGGAGGCGTTCGCGCGCCGCCAGTCGGAGGCGCCGGTGCTGATCAGCATGAGCCGCCCGGAGCAGCGCGCGCTGCTGATCGGCAGCGCAGCGGAGCGCCCGGCCGGTTAAGGCGGCGCCCTTCTGGAGCGGCGATGGATCGGACGGCGGCGACGGCGATGCTGGAGGCGTGGGAGGCGGGCGCGGGTGAGGAGGGGGCGTGGCAGCTCGCCACCTACGACAAGCTCCCGCTCCACCTGACGGGCGGCAGCGGGGCGGAGGTGTGGGACGCCTCGGGGCGGCGCTGGTGGGATCTGTACGGCGGCCACTGCGTCGCGCTGCTCGGCCACTCGCACCCGGCCTGGGCGGCGCTGATCGGGGCGCAGGCGCGGCGGCTGGGGTTCTACTCGAACGTGGTCTACAGCCCGCTCCGGGCGGCGGCCTGCGAGGCGGTCGTGCGGTTCGCCCCGGAGAACTTAACAAGAGTGTTTCTGTCGAACTCCGGCGCGGAGGCCAACGAGGCGGCGCTGAAGCTGGCGCGGCACCACACCGGGCGGCCCGTCGTCGTGGCGATGGCAGGCGGCTTCCACGGGCGCACGCTCGGGGCGCTCGCGGTGACCGCCTCAGAGAAGTACCGGCGCTACGCGCTGCCTGAGTACGGCAACACGCGCTTCATGCCGTTCGGACAGGAGATCCCTGCGCTGGCGGACGACGTGGCGGCGGTGATCCTGGAGCCGATCCAGTCGCTCGCCGGGGTCACCACCGCAGATCGGGCGTGGTTCGCCGCGCTCCGGGCCGAGTGCGACCGGGTCGGCGCGCTGCTCATCTTCGACGAGGTGCAGACCGCCTGGGGCCGGACGGGCGCCAACTTCGCCGCCGACCTCTACGGCGTCCGCGTCGACCTCATCACCTCCGCCAAGGGCGCGGCGGGCGGCTTCCCGGTCGGCGTCACGCTCGTCGACGACGCCATCGCCGCAAAGGCAAAACCCGGCGATCAGGGATCGACCTTCGGCGCCGGGCCGATGGCCTGCGCGGCGATCCTCGCCACCCACCATGTCATCCAGTCCGAGGGGCTGGTGGCGAAGGCGGCGGCGTTCGGCGCCCATGCGCGGGCGGTGCTGCCGGTGCCGGTGCGCGGGGAGGGCGCGCTGCTCGGGCTGTGCCTCGGCCGCCCGACGAAGCCGGTGGTCGCGGCGCTCCGGGATCGCGGCTTCATCACCGGGGGCAGCGACGATCCCCAGGTCATGCGGCTGATGCCGCCGCTGGTGACGCCGCTCTCAGTGCTGGACGAGCTTGCGGGGGCGCTGCGCGAGATCCTGGCGGATTAGTCTCCGCCGCCGCCCCTCCGTCCCTTCGCCCCTCGGGGGAGAAGGTGGCCCGCAGGGCCGGATGAGGGGCGTTCCGGCACGACTTTCTCCTCATCCGTCAGCCTGCGGCTGCCACCTTCGACAAAGAAGCGGGTGGAAGGGACGGCACTCTGTTCTGCGATTCGGTATCAGTCCCCGCCGCCGCCGCCGCCGTCGCCCCCGCCCCCGCCATCGCCGCCCCCGCCGTCGCCGCCCCCGCTGTCGCCGTCGCCGCCATGTCCGCCATCATGGCCGTGGTGGCCGCCCCAGCCATGTCCGCCATCGTGGTTGTGATGCCCGTGGTGTCCGTGATGCCCGCCGTGGTGCCCGATATATCCAACGGAGGCGTCAGATCCACTGCCGTCATACCCGCCGTCATACCCGCCGTCCGCGCTGTTCTGCCGTCTGCTGCGGGTGATGGAGAACAGCAGCACGGCGATGATCAGCCCGAACCCGAGCATCGCGCAGATCGCCATCCCGAAGAGCGCCAGTGAACCTGCGACCACGCCTGCTCCGGCGGCGCCCCGGTTCCTTTACGGAGACGCCCGCACGCACAGGTTATCCCGGCAGCGCGGCACGCGATCATCGCAGAAGTACACCTGCGGGCAGAGATCGTCCGGATCGCGCGTCCCGGCGACGCAGTGCGCGTAGCGGACGCTCACCGCGACGAGGGCGCCGCCTGCGCTGCAGCCGCAGCCGTCGTCCAGAGGTGGGCGGTACGGCGCAGCAGTTTACTGTGGCAGGCGGAATGGAGCCTCAGGCCGCCTTCAGCGCCCGCACCAGCTCCGCGAGGCGCGGCGGGGGCGGATCGGGGAGGGCCGCCAGGAACGCCGCGACGGGCAGGGGCGCGGAGACGCAGGGTTCGGCCATGCCCCAGCTGCCGTACCACGGCCAGATCATGCCTGCGTACAGAAAATACCCGCCCATGCCCTCGCTGTCGGGGCCATCGGTGATCCAGTGCCCATCGTTCTGGCGGGACAGCGCCTGATAGTCCATCGGGGTTCCATGCCTGCCTCGCGGCATGGTATCCTGCGCGGCGTGTCAGGCGGGCGGGATGGTCGAGCGCGGGGAGTGGCAGCCGCCGGAATTGCCGGGGCTGTCGGCGTCAGGAGAATTGCGGGGCGTCCTGTACGGGAGCCGCCTGTTCGATCAGCCCCGGCACCGGGCGGTGCGCGAGCGGGTGGAGGCGTTCCTGGCGGGGGAGGCGCCCTCAGCGCTGGAGATCGGCTTCGACCACGGGATGCGGATTCTGGATCTGGCGCGGCGGCGGCCAGGCTGGCGGTGGCTGGGGGCGGAGATCCGGCAGGCGCGGGTGGACGCGGCGGCCCCGCATGCGCCGCCGAACTGCCTGCTGCTGCGGGCGGACGGGCGGGCGCTGCTGGCGGGGGCGATCCCGGCGGGGTCGCTGGATCTCTGCGCGATCCTGTTTCCCACCCCGGCGACCGACGGACGCCACCTGCTGATCACTCCGGCGCTGGTGGAGTTGCTGGCGCGGGCGCTCCGGCCGGGCGGGCAGATCCACATTGAGACGGACGTCCCGGCGATGGCGGCGTGGGCGGAGCGGTGCTTCGCCGGGTGGCCGGAGGCGGGGGGCGCAGCGCCTGAGGGCGAGGGGGCCGCGCTGTCCCGGCGGCAGCGGGTGTGTCGGCGGGATGGGCTTCCAACCTGGACTCTCCGGAGGTGTGCGCCAGCGTAGCCGTGCGGGATCGCGCACGGGTAAGCGGGTTGTGCTACCATCGGCGCTGTGAACGACATCTACAACACACTCATCAATCTCCCGTTGCTCCGCAACATCCGGCCAGAACCGATCCAGGCGACCATCGGGATGTGGGAGCGGCGCGCTGTCCCGGCGGGGCAGATGCTGTGGTCGCAGCGCTCCTCAGGGGACAACCTCGCCATCCTGATCGCCGGAGAGCTTGTGGCGATGGTGGACGATCAGGAGGTCGGGCGCGTCCTGCCGGGGGAGCTGCTCGGGGAGGCCGGCGCCTTCCTGCCAGGGTCGCGGCGGATCACCTCGCTGCTGGCCTGGACCGACATCGAGGTGGTGGTGATCGGGGCGGAGAACCTGCAGCGCCTCAGGGAGCGCGGCCACCCGGTCTATGACGCGCTGCTCAGCGAGGCGATCTCGCACCTCGCGCGCCGGGTCCGCACGATCGATCAGGAGATCGCGAAGCTGTCGAAGGGGTCGATGGACGCGCCGGAGCGGATCGAGGTGTCGGCGCTGATCCGGCTCTGGCGCTCGCTGGTGCCGGGCGGGCCGGAGGGGCCATGCCCGCCGATCCAGCCGCTGCTCCAGAAGCGGGCCACGCTGCGGGACGCCCCGTTCGATCTGGTGCGCCAGATCTCCCGCGCCTTCATCCCGGTGGCCTTCGCGCAGGGCGCGGTGGTGTTCCTGGAGGGCGAGCAGGGCGGCGCCGCCTACCTCGTCGCCTCAGGCGAGGTCGAGGTGCTGCGCCACGTCCGCAGCCAGAAGGCCACCCGCCTCGCGCTGCTCCGCGCCGGGGATCTGTTCGGGGTCAACACCCTGATCACCCGGGGCGCCCGCACCGCCTCCTGCGTCGCCGCCACCCCCGCCTGGATCTACCGCATCGAGTCCGACGCCGTCGACGCGCTGCCCGCCGACGCGAAGCGGATGTGGCAGGAGAGCATGCTCGCCTCGCTCGCCGCGCAGCTCCGCAACGCCAACGACCTGCTCCAGCGCGTCCGCCCCCTGCGCGTGTCCTTCGCCGACGGCAGCGAGGAGGCCGACGGCGAGAGCCTCGACATGCTCGTGGAGCCGCTGACCGCCGACGAGCCCATGCCCGAGCCCGAGACCCTGGAGACCGCCGAGATCGAGCCGGTCGAGCACCTGAGCGAGGACGAGATCCGCCGGATCATGACCCTGCACGAGGACGACACCCTCATCCCGCCGGAGGACACCCCCGCCGGCTCCGACGCGGACGAGGATCGGTTCGAGCCGCCGCCTGAGCTCAGGCCGGAGGGCTCCCCCGACAGCGGCTCTGCGGACAGCGGCTCTGCGGACAGCGCCTCTGCGGACAGCGGCTCTGCGGACAGCACCTCTGCGGACAGCGGCTCCCCTGGAGACAGAACAGATTAGAGATCCGGCTCCACAGGAGCCATCATGCCAGACGACAGGGATCGGGGTCGGGATCTTGTATTAGCCCCCAACGAGTTCGCCTTCATCTCCGACGAGACGAAGGGCAACATCAACGTCTATGTCGGCCCGCACAAGACGAGCCTCGCCAACACCGACCGGCCGGTGGTGCTCAACTACGCCAGCAAGCGGTTCGACCGGTGCTCGCTCGAACAGGCGACCCAGACGCTCGCCGTCGCGCCGGAGGGCTGGTACCTGATCCTGAAGAACCCGGCCAAGGACGCCTCCCACCCGCGCACCGGCGCGCTCAACAACCTGCCGGATCTCCAGATCGGGCGCAAGGTCAACGTCCCCGGCCCGATCAGCTTCGCGCTCTGGCCGGGCCAGATGGTGAAGGTCGTCCAGGGCCACCACATCCGCTCCAACCAGTACCTGCTCGTCCGCGTCTACGACGAGGAGGGCGCCAAGGCCAACTTCCAGCACGCCGTCTTCCGGGGCCGCGACGGGGAGCCCGACAACGGCCCCGCGATCCGCACTGAGGATCTGTCGATGGGCCGCAAGCTCATCATCCAGGGGACCGGCGTCGCCTTCCACATCCCGCCCACCGGGATCGAGGTGCTGATCGACGGCAACGGGCAGTACGTCCGCGAGGCGGTAACGCTGGAGCGGCTGGAGTACTGCATCCTGCTCGACGAGGAGGGCAACAAGCGCTTCGTCAAGGGCCCCGCCGTCGTCTTCCCCAGCCCCACCGAGGTCTTCGTCGAGAAGGGCGGCTCCCGCAAGTTCCGCGCCATCGAGCTCAACGAGAACTCCGGCATCTATGTAAAGGTCATCGCCCCCTACAGCGTCGGCGGGCAAGAAGGCGAGAGCGAAAGCCCGAAGGCCCACAAGGTCGGGGACGAGCTGTTCATCACCGGCCGCGAGCAGATGATCTACTACCCGCGCCCCGAGCACGCGATCATCAAGTACACCGACCAGGAGATCCACTACGCCATCGCCATCCCCGCAGGCGAAGGCCGCTACGTCCTCGACCGCGACACCGGGCGCATCACCCTCCAGCGCGGCCCCTCCATGTTCCTGCCCGACCCGCGCCGCCATGTCATCGTGCGCCGCGTCCTCGACACCCGCACCGTACAGCTCTGGTTCCCCGGCAACCAGGAGGCGCTCGCGATCAACCAGCGGCTCGCTGAGGCGCGCGCCCAGGAGGGCGGCGAGGCCCCCGCCATCCAGAAGCAGGAGATCCGGCAGATGCAGAACATCATCGCCAAGCCCTCCGGCGGCTTCGCAGGCGATGACTTCAACCGCCGCCAGAGCTTCACCTCCCCGCGCACCATCACCCTCGACACCCGCTACGAGGGCGCCGTCGCCATCTCCGTCTGGACCGGCTACGCGGTGATGGTCGTCAACCGCAGCGGGGAGCGCCGCGTGATCAAGGGGCCGCACACCCACCTGCTCGAATACGACGAGACGCTCCAGGTGCTGGAGCTGTCCACCGGCACCCCCAAGTCCGATCAGAACCTCTACCGCACCGTCTACCTGCGCGTCCTCAACAACAAGATCTCCGACACCGTCGAGGCCGAGACCCGCGACCTCTGCCGCGTCCGGCTCTCCCTCTCCTACCGCGTCAGCTTTGAGAACGCAGCAGACGACGATCCGGACGAGAACCGCCGCTGGTTCAACGTCGAGAACTACGTCAAGTTTCTCACCGACCACCTGCGCTCCCTCATCCGCCACATCGTCAAGCAGCACGGCGTCGAGCACTTCTACGGCAACAGCGTCAGCATCCTCCGCGACGCCGTCCTCGGCGCCTCCCAGGAGGGCAAGCGCCCCGGTCGCCCCTTCGAGGAGAACGGCATGCGCGTCTATGACGTCGAGATCCTCGATGTCAGCATCGGCGACGACAAGATCTCCCAGCTCCTCGTCGGCGCCCAGCACTCCGCCGTCCAGCAGGCCCTCTCCATCGGCGCCGAGCGCCGCCGCCTGGAGCTCGCCCAGGAGGTCGAGTCCACCCGCCAGCGCGTCAACGAGCTCACCTCCGCCAGCCGCCTCAACGAGCTCACCCTCCTGAACCGCGAGCTCCAGCTCCGCCATGAGCAGCAGCTCAACGGCGCCCGCGCCGTCCTCGAACTCAAGCAGCTCCAGCAGCAGGCCGATCAGGCCGGACAGGCCGCGCTCACCGAGATCCACCAGGGGGAGCTCACCCGCCGCCGCGCCGCCGCCGAGCTCGAAGGCGGCATCGCCCGCCAGCAGCTCGAATCCCGCCTCGAAGAGCTCCGCGCCGAGGTCGAGGCCACCGTCTCCAAGGCCGGGGCCGTCTCGCCCGAGCTCATCGCCGCCCTCCAGGCGTTCTCCGACCGCGCCCTCACCGAGCGGGTCGCCCAGAGCATGGCGCCGCTCGCCATCCTCGGGGGGGAGAGCGTGGCGGATATTCTTGCAAAGCTGTTGAAGGGTACGCCGCTGGCGGGGCTTTTGGGGGAGAAGTCCCCCGTGGCCCCTTGATCCGGGGGCTGGCCCCCGGAAACCCCCACCGGGAACCGCCGGTTCCCGGACCCTCCTGGG
>JBEIQZ010000782.1:0-2002 GCA_040376255.1 Alphaproteobacteria bacterium | reverse complement strand
CGCCGGGGCGCAGACCCGCTGGCCGCGCGGCGAAGTCACCCCCGCCGAGGCCGCCGCCCTCCGCAGCCGCACCCTGCTCGCCCGCGCCGCCGGCGCCGTCCGCTCCGGCGACGGCTGGACGCTGCTCCTGCTCCCCGCCCGCCACTTCTCGCCCGCCCCGCTCCCCCGGACCCTCACCGTCCACCCCGACGCCCCGGATCTGCCCGCCGACCTCCTCGCCCGGCTCTCCACCCTCGCCCATGACGGCAGCGCCCCCCCGTGGCTCTGCGCCGCCGCCACCCGCCGCTGCGCCCCCGGCGAGATGCAGCGCCCCCCCGCAGGCCCCTGGCACGACGGCCAGGACGTCCTCTCCGCCCTCTGGCGCGCCCCACAGCACAACAACGGGAGCCCCCTTGCCTGATCCCGCCGCCCCCTCCAGCGAAGCCCTCGCCGTCCACCGCCAGTCCTTCATCGTCGATCTCCACTGCGATCTCCTCCTCACCAGCCACTTCCTCGGCTGGGACTGGAACCGCCGCCACGCCGCCAACCCGCTCCCCCAGGCGCCCCTGTTCGGCCACTGCGACCTCCCCCGGCTCACCGAGGGCAACGTCGGCTGCGTCGCGCTCGGCATCGTCACCAACCCCCTGCGCGGACGCTCCGGCCCCGCCGCCATCCGGCACGACCTCCTCCAGATGCAGCGCGAGGCCGACCGCTCCGGCGGCCGCCTCACCATCGCCGGGAACCACACCGACCTCCTCACCGCCCGCAACGCAGGCCGGATCTCCTGCTTCGCCGGGCTCGAAGGCGCCCACGGCCTCGATGGCCGCCTCGATGACCTGCCGGAATTCCACCGGCTCGGCCTCCGCTATGTCACCCTCTGCCACTTCACCCGCAACGCCGCCTGCTCGCCCATGGTCGGCCTCGGCGCCGACAACGACGCCCCCCTCACCCCCTGGGGCCGCGACCTCGTCCGCGCCCTCAACGACCTCCGCATCCTCGTCGACCTCGCCCACGTCGGTCGCGCCGCCTTCATCGAGGCCGCGAAGCTCTCGCGCTACCCCGTCCTCTGCTCCCACTCCGCCGCCCGCAGCGTCTGGAATTCCCCGCGCGGCATCGACGATGACCAGATCCGCGCCGTCGCCGACTCAGACGGCGTCGTCGGCGTCATCTTCGTCACCCCCTTCATCGGCCCCGGCGGCGCCCCCCAGGTCGCCCGCCACCTCGACCATGTAAAAAAGCTCGTCGGCGTCCGCCACTGCGCCATCGGCACCGACTGGGAAGGCTTCGCCCTCTACCCCCGCGACCTCGACTCCGCCGAGAAGATGCCCCGGCTCACCCAGGCGCTGCTCGACATCGGCTGGCAGCCCGAAGAGATCATCGCCGCCTATGGAGGCAACTTCCTCAGGGTGATTCAATCCGCTGGAGGTTGAGGCCCGCGATCAGCTCCTCCTCCTGCGCGTCCGCCTCAGCGCGGAAGTTCACCTTCACATAGTCCCGCCCGTCCATCCCCAGCGCAGGCGTCTTCGGGATGCCCTCCAGCATGTCCCGGAAGGACGGATCGTCCGGATAACAGTACAGGACGCCGAGCTCGTCCAACACCACCTGCTCCCCCATCCCGCCCCGCACCCACAGCTGGTGCCGCCCGTCGTACCAGATCAGATCAGAGGCAGATCGCAGGGCGGACAGGACTCTGGAGACCGGGATCTCCAGGCCGACGTAGCGCACCGGCTTCGGGTGGGTGCGGTTCGCCTTCCGATCCGTCAGCTGCGTGTAGGCGATGGAGAGGTGGGCGCCCATCGCAGACAACAGACGCAGGTGGACGTCCGGCAGCTCGGCGGGTGGGACGTAGACGACGAGGCGGGTCGCGCCGTCAGGGGCGACTTGAGCGCGCCAGCTTCGGGGGGGGAGCCAGGGGTCGGGAGTACCGTTCTCGTGGACGGATTCGGCTTTGGGGAGCATGGGGGGGGAGGTATCATGGGGGGGGAGAAAGGCAAGAGGAGGAGCACGAAGGGACGAAGGGATG
>JBEIQZ010000156.1:0-10930 GCA_040376255.1 Alphaproteobacteria bacterium | reverse complement strand
TCTCACGCCGGGAGACGACCCGTCGAGCGCGTCAACACCCGCTCTCACGCCGGGAGACGACCCGTCGAGCGCGTCAACACCCGCTCTCACGCCGGGAGATGACCCGTCGAGCGCGTCAACACCCGCTCTCACGCCGGGAGACAGACCGTCGAGCGCGTCAACCCCTCCGCTCACGGCCTGAGACGGCAGGGAGAGGCCGCCGCCCGCTGCGAGCGCGAGGCCGCCGCCCTCCGCGATGGAGAGGCCGCCGCTGCCGCCGTGGCGGGCGCTGATGTCGGCGCGGACGGAGGCGGCGGCGCGGGCGATGTCGGGGTGGAGGCTGATGGTATAGGCGCGCTGGAGGGAGTGGAGCGGGGCGAGCAGGGCGGGGCCGCCGAGGCGGGCGCAGATCAGGAGGGACTGCCGCAACACCTCCGGCTCCGGGCGGGCGAGGCAGGCGGCGAGGCAGCCGTCGAGATCGGGGGCGGACGCGAGCGCCGGGGCGGCGCGGAGCAGCATGGCCTGGAGCGCGGGCGCGGGCAGGTCGCGGCAGGCGGCGGGGTCGAGGGTGCGGGCCAGCACCTCCGGCGGGGCCTCGACGAGCCGCTGGAGCGTGCTGCCGGGGTCGCGCTGGCGGCGCGAGGAGAGGACGGAGCGCCAGATAGCGGCGGCCTGCGCGTGCTCCAGATCGGGGGAGCGGGCGAGGACGGCCAGCTTAAGATCGGGGGCGTCGTCCTGCAGCAGCCGGTCGCGGAGCCGGGGCGGCAGCGGCCCCTCCAGCGCGTCGAGGGCGAGGCGGCGGACGGCGGGGTGGGGGTCGGAGAGCTGCCCGTGGAGGCGGGAGTCGGTGCCCGACAGATCGGCGGGCAGGCTGCACATCCGGGCGAGGTGGCGGCACTCCTCCAGCCGGGACAGGCCGACGCCCGGCCCGACAAGATCGAGCGAGAGCGCGCCGTCCCGGATGCGGGGGCGGGCGTCGCGGAGGGCGAGCAGGCGGCTGCGGGCGTCGCCGGAGAGCGCGGCCATGCGGAGCCGGAGCGGGCCGGTGACGACAAAACACCGGTCGAACTCGGGATCGCCGGTCTGCTCCTCCGCCTCTGCGGCGCCCGCCTTCCGAAGCTCCAGGCCCAGCCCCTCCGGCAGACCGCCCATCGAGAGCCGCCAGCCGTCGCGGGGCTGCGGGAGGAGGCGCCACGGGGCGCCCTGGAAGTTGCCGTGGATCTCCGGGCTCACCACCGCGCCCCCCAGGCCCGCTGCGACGCGCTGGAGCAGCGCGGCGGGCGGGCGCGGGCGGCGGCTCCACGCGGCGATCCCGATCAGCCCGAGCAGGATCAGCCCGGTGAGCGCCGGAAAGAACAGCGCGGAGAGATCAGCGCCGGTCATCCGCGCCCTCCGTTAGCGGCAGCCCGCCCGCCACCGACACCGCCCCGCCCTCCGCCACCGACACCGCCCCGCCCTCCGCGAGCATCAGCCCCCCGCCGCTCCCCCCGCTCCGCTGCCTGATCGCTGCGATAGCCTCCGCCGCCATCCGGCCCCGCGCGTCCTGGATCAGCACCCCGAGGCGCGTACGCAGCAGCGGCACGCTCCTGACCGTCCCGATCCTCCCGATCACCTTTATCGCCACCAGCTCTATCTGCGGTTCGCGGCTGTCGAGGAAGGGCAGCGCCACATCCTCCGACGCCTCTCCGGGCGGCGCGACAGCCGCAAACGCCGACAGCAGGCTCTCGCAGAGCTGGTTCAACAGATCCGACTGCGCCCCCTGCTGCTGCTGACAGCGCCCCAGCATCGGCGCCAGCAGCGGCAGCGCTGCGACAGACCGGCGCGCCGCGATCTGCTCCGACAGTTGCCACACCCGGACCGGCCGCACCCGCTCCCGCCAGAACGCCTCCTCCGGCAGCGCCAGCGCCTCCCCGAACACCTCCGCCGCCAGCCCGCCGAGCATGTCGTCGTCCATCCCGGCGAGCGCCTTCTGCATCACATCGACGCGCCCGACGCGGTAGAACAGATCGCGCAGCGTGTCCCGATCCGGCAGGAACAGCGCCATCTCCAGCCGCACATCTTCCGCCTCATCCTCCAGTACCGCCGTCAGCCGCGCCCAGCCCTCCGACCGCAGCCGATCCGGCCACCCCCGGATCAGCGCCCGCAGCCGATCCCGCCGATCCTCGCCGTACCCGTCCCCCTCCCCGAGCGCCGCGATCAGCCGCTCCGGCACCTCCTCCGGCCGCAGCTGTATCCGGCGCGCGATCTCCAGCACCTCCGGCAGCGCCTCCCGCGCCGCCGCCTCCGCCGCCGCCTCCGTGAGCGGCGCCGACATGTCCCGCCGGATCAGCCCGCCCTCGATCCGGCCCCCCGCGCGGACGAACGCCTCCAGCCGCGCCGGGGTATCTCCGATCAGGATCGCCAGCGCGTCCACCCGGCTCAGCGCGCTCTGCTGCCGCGCCGTGAACCGCTGCACCGGCGTCTCCACCGGCCCCGCCCGCACCGACAGCCCCGCCGGCGTCTCCCCCGCCCCCAGCGGCACGGCCCGGATCTCCCAGGAGATGCCGTCTGTTACCCCGGCGACGAGCGCGGGCGCGCCGGGCCGCAGCGCCGGGTACACCCGCTCCAGCCTGCGCCGCCGCCAGAAGGAGCGGCCCGCCATCGCGCTCTGCATGAGCCGCTCTGACAGCCCCCTCAGCGACGCCCCCAGGATCAGCAGCGGGTACAGGCAGACCAGCAGGGCCGCCCCGAGGCAGATCACGTCCAGGACGCTCACCGCCGCCCCCCGCCTGCCCCGCCGCTCCCCTCCGCCACCGACACCCCCCCGCCCTCCGCCACCGACAGCCCGCCCCCCTCCGCCACCGACAGCCGCCCGCTCTCCGCCGCCGCCCGCGCCCGGATCGCCGCGATGGCCGCCGCCGCCGCCCGCCGGATCGCAGCGTCGCGGAGCAGCCCCCGCGCCATCCCCTGCAGCCAGGGCAGCGACAGGGGCGTCCCGACCGCGCCGAGGGCGTGGATCACCTCGATCTGCACGGTCTCATGCGCGTGTCCCTCGTACCGGCGCAGGACGTAGCCCGACTCCGCGCCCGGCTCCGCCAGCGCCTTCCACGCCCGGATCATCCCGATCACCGCCCACAGCCGGAGCTGGATCTCCGGGGCGCTCCCCTCCCCCGTCACCTCCACCGGCCACTCCGCCGCCGCCTCCAGCGCCTCCCCCATCGGCGGCAGCAGCGCCGCCAGCCGCCGGGCGGCGATCTGATCCGCGACCAGCCGGAGCAGCCCCGGCTCCGCCGCGCCGACGGGCGCCCGGTGAAGCACCGGCAGGGCGATGGCGGTGAAGGCGTCGTCATCGACGCGGCGGATCGCGTGGTCACGGGCCTCTATGTGTGCGTCCTGCCGGGCGAGCGCGATCAGCGTGTCCCGGTCGGGCAGGACGGCGGCGGCCTCCAGGCGCACCATCGGGGAGGGATCGGTGAGGAGCGCGCGCAGGCGGCGATCATCGAGGCGCTCCCGGCAGTGCGCGATCAGCATGCGCAGGCAGGTGTGGCGGGCGGCGGGATCGGGATCGTGGAGGTTCGACAGCAGCCGATCCGCGATCTGCTCCGGCTCCAATTGCAGGCGGCGGGCGATGTCCAGCACCTCGCGCAGCCGCTCCGCGCCCTGCCAGTCCGCGCTGTCCAGCGCGCCCGGCTCCAGCGCCTCCTCCATGTAGACCTCCCCGCCCCTCACCTGCCCGCCGCGCTGGAGGAAGTGGCGCAGGAGCGTCCGCGTCTCGGCGGTGAGGACGGCGGCCTGCTCCAATTCCGGCAGCCCGATCCGGTCGAGGCGCGCGGCAGCTGAGGAGAGCAGGATGGAGGCGGGGACAGGGCGGGCGGCGATGCGGACGCCCATCGCGTCGAGGCTCTCCCGCTGGAGGCGGACAGGGGTGACGCGCCAGCTGAGCCCGTCCTGCTCCCCGCTGAGAGGAGCGCCGCTCTGCCGGAGGGCGGCGGGCAGGCGGGCCTGCAGCTGGAGGCTCAGGCGCTCCAGGCTGGCCTCGTGCTGGCGGCTGATCCGCCGATGATAGATGAACGCGCCCCCGGCGATCCCGAGGAGCGAGGTGGCGAAGCCGATCCACTCAATCATACGGACACCACCGGGGCTATATAGTCCGATCCGGCCGATCCGGCCCCTCCCCCGCCTCGCCTGCATCGCTGAACGGGCGGTTCGGCGCCGGGAGCGACAGCCCCCCGCCCTCCGCGACTGCCAGCCCCCCGCCCTCCAGCGCGAGCTGCACATGCCCGACGTCCGCCCGCCCCATGCGCGCCCGGATCTGATCCAGCGCCGCAGCGACCGCCCCCCTTCACCTCCCGATCCTGGCGGAATTCCCAAAGCGCGCTCACCGCCGCCCGCCCGCCGACCGCGCCGAGCACGACGATCGCGCCGTGCCGGACATGCGGCGGGTTGGCCGGCCCGAGCAGCCCCGCCATCGCCGCCTCGACCGCCGGATCGGTCGCCGGATCGGCGCGGCGGGCGATCTCAGCGAACAGCAGCCCGGACGGATCGGCAGAGAGCGCCCGGCCGTCCGCGCCGGCGCAGAGGCTCAGCAGCCGATCCAGCGGCAGCCCCTCTGCCACCCGCTGCCGGATCTCCTGCCGGGGGGAGGACAGCAGGGAGGCGAGCGAGTCCCAGTCCTTCGTGTGGAGAAAAACCTCTGCCTGGACGTGCGGATCGGGATCGGCGCGCAGGTTGTCGAGCGCGGCCCCGACGAGCCGATCCGGCCAGTGGCGGCTCAGGCAGCGCACCGCCAATTCGCGGCGGCGCGGCGCGTCCGTCAGCGCCGCCACCAGCCGATCCGCGAGATCGGGATCGGGGCCGCCTCCCGCGCCCTGCCAGCGGTGGAGGGCGTGGAGCAGCGCGACCCCCTCCTGCAGCAGCGCGCGGATCTGCGCCGCCGAGACCGCCTGCTGGAGCCGCCAGGAGATCGTCCCCTGCCCGACGCGCCCGCCCCCCTGGACGAGCCGGATCAGGCGCGCGCGGGTCTTCGGATCAGCCGCCGCCGCCAGCAGCATCGGCGGACCGTCCAGCATCACCGCCTCGTCGAACAGCGGCTCCCCGAAGGGCAGCGCCCTGCCGCCGATGATCATCTCCTGATCCGTCGCAGGGACCGCGCGCAATTCAACCGGCACCCCCTGGACGACGAGCGTGCAGATCGCAGGGTCGCCGGGGGGAGAGAACCCGAACCGCCAGATCACCCCGGTGAGGCAGCCGCTGATCCGGCTGTCCGGGGCCGGGTCGTCGACGACGCTCTCCGGGAGCGCCTGCAGCAGCAGCCTGAGCTGCTGGAACAACGGGCTGCGCTGCGGGGCGCTCCCCCCGCGCCCCGCGAGCCGCGCGGCGGCGAGGACGGCGATGAGCGCCAGCGCGGCCAGTGCTGCCCCCATCGGCGCCGCTACTGGATGCGGAAGGCGCCGCAGGTCAGCCCGATCCGCTCCTTCTTGCCGTCACAGGTCTTGTAGCGGTCGAAGTAGAGCGCATGGAAGCCCTTCTCCGAGAAGGGGAGCGCCGTGGCGAAGGTGACCGCCGGGCCGGAGACGGTGCCGGGGAGATCGCTGCTGGCCTTTGTCCAGTCGGCCCAGACATCGGCGGTGTAGGTGCAGGAGGCGGCGGCCTTCTGGCCCTCCGGCAGGTAGCCCTGGAACTTCAGCGTCCCGGCGGGGTAGTTCGGCCCGGCGACGGGCTTGCCGGCGTCATCGACCACCGAGACCGCGCTCTCGGCGCAGGACTCCCAGATGTACTCCTTGTCGCCCCGGATGAAGTTGGAGGTGCCGTTCTCGTTCTCGTACTCCTGCACCTTGCCGTTGAACATGGTGATGAACTTGTCCTGCAGGGTGATCCCGCAGGTGGCGCGGTCGATGGCGGCGATGAAGTGGGAGCGGATGCGGTTGCCGGGGCTGTTGTCCACCTTGCGCTGCTGCTCCTTCGCGGCGGGCTTCAGCGCGGCGAGCTCCTTGTTCACCGCGTCGGCGGTGGGCTTCAGCGCGTCGACGGTGGTGCCGAGCTGCGGCGCGAGCACCGCCGGATCGCAGACCCCGTTGTTGACCGAGGCCCACGCCTTGCAGAAGCCCTCGAAGTGCGGATCGGTCTCCAGGCAGTCGAGCATCCCGCCCTTCTCGGTGCAGGTGTAGCTGTAGACGTTCCCGATGGAGCCGGTGGTGTACCACGCCTTCACCACGCCGCCCTCGCTGCCGAACTTCAGGCGGGTCTTGGCGTCGGGCTTGCCGGTGGCGGGATCGTTGCGGAGCCACACCGTGTCTGCGAGCTTGTCATAGGCCAGCTCGCAGGACGCCTTCGCAGGCTTGCTCTCCTTGGGCTTCGGCGGCTCCCCGGCGCAGCCGGTCAGCGTGAGTGCGAGCAGGGGGAGAGAGAGACAGGCGGCGCGCAGCGCGGATCGGGACATGGGACTCCTTGACTATCAGAGGAGCGATTTGACCTTAATCGGCGTCCCTTGTCAAGACCGCCGCCCCGTTATCGCAGCGCCGCCCCCGCCCGGCACCGCGCCGCCCCCGCCCCGGCGCAGCAGTCTTCGGCGCCGTTGTCACATCCCGCGCCACACCGGCGTAAATACGCGCGCCACGACAGGCGCACGTCGCACTGGTTCCGCAACTGCGGCGCTGAAGAGCAGATGTGTGGCTTCCGACGTGGCACATGGGCGGCATGTCTGGAGACTTTCACAATCTCTGAACATGCAGGTGGTGGATTCTGCTCCGCCATTCTGGTAGGGATATGCCGTCCCGCACAGCACGTGCGTTGTCTTTCAACCGTAGCGGCGCTCTGGCGCCATCCGTGGAGTCCGACGTGGAATTCATCACCGAAGCCGTCCAGTTCTACCGCGAAGGCAAGTGGGGTATGCACCTCATCAGCCTCTGCCTCATCAGCGCCATCGTGATCATCATCGAGCGCGTCAAGGTGCTGTGGCTGGACTGCAACGAGAACAAGCACAACCTGCTCTCCGGTCTGAACCAGCACATCATGCGCGGCGACACCCAGGCCGCCGTCCGCTGGCTCTCCAACCAGCGCCAGGGCCCTCTGGCCCGCATCCTGCGCGCCGGGCTGCTGAAGGCCCACCGCCCCGACAAGGAGATCCAGGCCGCCCTCGATCAGGCGAGCCTCGGCGAGGTCCCCAAGATCGAGTGCCGCACCGGCTACCTGGCCGTGCTCTCCAACGCCTCCACGCTGGCCGCGCTGCTCGGCACCATCTCCGGTCTGATCGCCACCTTCAAGTCGGTGTCCGGTGAGGGCATGGACGCCGCCGCGAAGGCGAAGGTCCTCTCTGAAGGCATCTCCGAGGCCATGCACTGCACGGCCTACGGCCTCGGCGCGGCGGTGTTCATCCTGCTGGTCTACGCGGTCATCCAGGCCCACACCCAGCACATCATCGAAGCGATCAACGAGTCCGTCGTGGCCGAGATCAACTTCATCCTCTCCAGCCGGGCGGCCAAGCAGGACGGCGCTCAGGCGGCGGTGTAACCGATGGGCGTCTCAGTCGATACCGGCGGCAAAGGCCGGGGGAAATCAATGGGCGTGGACCTGAACCTGGTCCCGTTCATCGACTTTCTCTCCTGTCTGCTTGCCTTTCTGATGATGACGGCGGTGTGGGCTGAGATCTCTGCCATCGAGCATGAGCAGCTGGTGTCGGACAGTCCAGATCTGACTGTCCCTCCCCCCGATCCTCCGCCCCCGCCCCCGCTGACGATCCACATCACCACACTGGGTTACCAGTTCTTCCGCAAGCCGGAAGAGATGCAGATCCTGCCGAAGATCCCGTCGACAGACGAGAAGCTCTCGGACGACAAGGGTCAGCAGTACGACTACACCAAGCTCGATGAGCTGCTGAAGAAGGATCGCGAGACCTATCCCGAGGAGAAGATGGTCGTCCTGAACACGGATGACGGGGTCTTCTACGAGGAGATGATGAAGGTGCTCGATCTGACCCGGGTGTACCAGTACCCGCAGTCCGCGATGGCTGGCGGTCCCCCCGCCGAAAACCCGCTGGCTCCTCCCACACCTGCCACCCCTGCCCCTCAGTGAACCATGCCTGTCGTCGTCCCTGGTCGTCGCGCTGCCTACCCCCCTATCGGGCGGCTGCGCACCAGCCCGCTGTCGGGTGGTGGCAAGAAGAACATGTTCGTGTCGCTCAACCTGACGCCGATGGTCGACATGTTCACCATCCTCGTCATCTTCCTGATCCAGCTCTTCAAGGCGACCGGCCAGGTCGAATTGAAGTCCGAGATCAAGGTGCCGCAGTCCGTCACCGGACCGGCGCTGGAGGCTGAGGGCGTCGTCATCGTCGTCTACCCGCCGATCAACGGCGAAGAGACGGTCATCCTGGTTGACAACAACCCGGTGTCGAAGGATCAGATGGGGAACGCGCTCCAGCAGGAGATCCCCGGTCTGGTCGAGACATTGAAGAAGAAGAAGGAGTTCCAGCTCAAGATCGATGAGCTGTCCGGCATCAAGCATGACGAGACCAAGCCCTTTGACAAGGCGCTGCTGGTCCAGGCCGACGTCAAGGCCGACTTCAAGGTCGTGCGCCGGATCATCTACTCGGCCAACCTCGCGGGCTGGTCCAAGTTCAAGTTCATCACGACGCCGGTCAACAAGAAGGAAGGGGAGGGCGAGGCTAAGCCCGAGTGAGCGCTCTGGCTGCCTCTCTCCAAAGCGCCTGGATCGCCGCACTTGTGGCGATCCAGGCGCTCTCTTTTTTCCCGCCCCCCGCGCTGGACGCCGCCGCCTTCGAGGAGGTCGCCGCGCAGGCCACGGCGCGGCGCCGCATCCAGGGCGAGGCGGCGCAGGGGCTCGACCGGGTGGCGGCGATCGGGCTGATCCCGGCCCCGCCCGCCGCTGTCTGGCTCGCGGTCACCGACGATCACCCGGAGCAGTCTTTTTCAGGGCTGACCGAGCAGGTGTATGAGGGCGCCTGGGCCAGCCCGAAGCTGCTCTACGGCTACCTCGATCTGCCGTGGCCGTTCCAGGATCGCCAGTGGATGCTCCGTATCCGCAACAACCGGGCGCTGGCGCTGGAGGCGGGGGTGTGGGAGCGCTACTGGGCGCTCGACGCGGCCAGCCTGGAGCGCGCGCGGGCGGCGATGGGCGCGAAGCTCGACGAGGCGCTGCTCACCCCGCGCAACGAGGGCCACTGGCTGCTGATCCCCTTCCAGGGGCAGACCCTCGCGCTCTACCAGTCCCGCGTCAGCCTCGGCGGCGTCGTCCCCGATGACGCGGTGGAGTCCTGGGCGATGTCGGGCCTGAACGAGATTTTCTCGGACGCCGCCGCAAACGCCGCCCGCATGCAGACCCGCTACGGCCCCGGCTGCATCCCCCAGCCTGACCCTTCAGGCACCCCGATCCCCTGTTTTTGAGCCGGAGCCGCCCCGGCTACCAGCGCACCGGGTTCGTCGTCGCTCCCCACCACACCCCGTTGACGTTGGCGGTGGAGAAGGTGTGCGCGTCTGCGGGGTCGATGTCGATGACCCGACCAGTGGAAGAGAACCCCTGGAGGACGCCGTTGGCGTAGCCGATGCCGTAGACGGAGTTCTGGGTGAGCTGGCCGATCTCAATGGTCTGGCCGTTCTGGGGGTCGATGCGGACGAGGGTGTCGCGGGCGCCGGTTACCACCCAGTACAGGTACCCGTCGGGCAGGGCCACGATGTCGCCGGAGGTGGTGTAGCGACCGGCGGGAACCAGGGTGTCGCGGGTGCCACGGCTGAGGTCGTGGAGGGTGACCGCGTCTCCGGCGATGACCAGGCGGCCGTCGCCCAGGAAGGTGAGGCCGGTGCCGCTGTCGGGGAGCCGCTGGACGAGCGTGGCGCGGGCGTCGCGCGGATCGATGCTGTAGAGCTGCGTGAAGGTGGCGCCGTACATGTAGCCGTTGCCGTCGATGGCGATGTCGGTCATGTCGGTGATGGTGACGCCGCCCTCGCGGAAGATCCCGATCTCCGTCGCGGTGTGGCTGGCCGGGTCGTAGCCATAGAGCGTGGAGCCGGTGTTGATGTAGACCTCCTCCGTCGCCACCAGCGGGTCGGAGTCCTCCCCGCCCGTGTCGTCCGGCGGCAGGATCGTGCCGGTGTCGCTGTCGCCGGGGGTGGTGTCCGGGGTGGAGTCCGTCCCGGCGGAGTCGGTGGTGGAGTCGGCGGGGACGTTCGGGTCCAGGTCCCGCTTCACCCCGTACTCAGAGCAGGCCAGCGCGCACGCCACCAGGGACAGCATAAGGTTCCGCATCGGGGCAGCCTAACCGATCTGTCCCGCCCCGATCCCGCCCGACCCGTCCCTTCGCCCCAGAATGGGGAGAAGGTGGCCCGGAGGGCCGGATGAGGGGCGGACAGCCGATGCGCCCCGCCCGTCGGCGCAGGACTACGGCTTGGTGTTCAGCAACGTGCGGAGGTCTGCGTCGTCCTTGACGTAGACAAAGCCGCCAACACTGGTGCGCTGTCCGAGCTTACTACCCGAGATATTGAACATCTTGTCGATGCCGAACGGCACATCGACCCGCCGGACGTTCCGCAGGCTGAGGAGGTTCTTGCAGTAGGGATGGCCCTTCTCGTAGCCGTCTGCCTCTTTAAGGTGGTTATCGGGGTTCCAATGGCGCGTCATGTAGATGCGCCCGCAGTTGTTCGGCTGGAGGATGCGGATGAGCTGGTTGAGCCGATCCCTGCGCTTGTCCGGCATCCCTACTCTCTTCCCGTTCTCCTCACCCTCATGCCGCTTATCCTCCCACCGGACGACCTCGGCGCAGTAGGAGACCTGGGTCAGATCTTTCATCGTGGAGAACACCATCAGCACCCGATCTTCCTCTGAAGGAGGAGCTTTATGCAGCTTGTCGATATATTTTTTACTATAAGGTTGAAGGTAGACTGCCTGCTCTGGCAGATCGTTGAGACACTCGATCATCTCGTCGAGGACTCCTTTTTCGACACCGTTCATGTAGATAGCG
>JBEIQZ010000879.1:0-1451 GCA_040376255.1 Alphaproteobacteria bacterium | reverse complement strand
CTGCCGCACCCGGTCGTCGGGTCGCCCACCGACGAGGACTCGCCCTGCCACGGTCACGATCTGCATGTGCTGAGCGTGCGCCCTGGCGCGGACGGCGAGTTGGTCGCCAGCCACTACCCGCTCCACCCTGGTCGCTGCCCGATGGCGGGGCGTCGGGCGGTGTGGCGACGGCTCAACCGGCTGCCGGAGAGACAATGAACCCCCTCCCCTCTTGGAGAACCTGATGGACAACAGAAACCTTCAATCAGACAAACCATCGGACAATGCCCCTCTCACACACGAGAGCCTGTGGCTGACGCCGGAACAGGCGGCACAGCACCTGCAGATCAGCCGGGACACCATCGACAGGTGGGTGGCGCGCGGCCTGCTGAAAGGATGCTGCCTGCGGTATGAGCGGGTAGTGAGGATTCATCGTATCCGATTAGATGAGGTGTTAATTGGCTTATCTCTTGAAGGACAAACGAAGGAACCCAGCGACCGGAGCGACAGGACTCCGGTGGCGGATCGGGGAGTGGTGGGAGGGGGCGCAGGTGACCGGTCAGATCGGGTTCATCAGCGAGACAGAGGCGAAGCGGCTCCTCAAGATCTACGAGGGAAGAAGGGCCGCCGGAGAGGTGCCGGAGCAGATCTGGCAGCGCGCGTTGACCCAGCCGGCTACCGCGCCGACGCGCACCCCTCTCAGCGCACTCTATGACCGGTATCGGCTCTCGCTGGTCGCCAGCGGGGCCGCGCCTGCGACCGTCGAGAGCGCCGACTACGCGTGGCGCGCCTGGGCGGCTGCGCTCGAAGACACGGACGCTGCGGAGCTGACAGCAGCGCGCATCGACGAGGTGATCGTCGGCTGGCGAACCGACCGGAGCGACCGGACGATCCAGATCCGGGTGCTGCTGTTGAAGCGCGTGCTGGCGCTCGCTGTGGAGGAGAACCGGATCGTGGCCGCCCCCCGGCTCCGGGTGCCGTCTGTTCGTGAGCGCCGCCCGCACCGCTGGCTGGATCCGGAGGAGCAGGTGCGGCTGCTGGAGGCGCTGCCCTGGGCGACCTCCCCGGCCTCCGCCTGGGCGATCTGGCTCTGCCTCCAGCTCGGACTGCGGATCGGGGAGGCGACGAGCCGCCGCTGGTCGGACATCGACTGGGGCCGCGCACAGCTCCGCGTAGACGCAGACGGCCAGGGCTGGCACACCAAGACCCGGAAGGGCCGGTGGCTCCCGCTCTCCAGTGCCGTGCTGGAGCGGCTCAGGGAGGGATTTGAGGCGGCGGGTCGGGAGGAGACGGCGCTGCTCTGTCCGGTGGAGGATATCCGTGTCGCGCTGCTGAAGGCGTGCGAGCGCGCAGGCGTCCCCGCGATGAACCCGCATGCGCTGCGCCACTCCTGGGCGTCGCGGCTGGCGACAGCGGGGGTGGATCGTCCGACGCTGATGGCGCTCGGCGGCTGGACGAGCGGGGAGCTTCTG
>JBEIQZ010000210.1:0-9338 GCA_040376255.1 Alphaproteobacteria bacterium | reverse complement strand
TCGGGGAGGTCGGCGGAGAGGCGGCTGGCGAGGCCGTCCGATACGCGGACCTCCAGGCTGGCGGCGGCGCCGCTGCGGGGGTTGAAGGCGTCGTCGCGGAAGTCGAGGAGGACGGAGAGGGCGGGGCCGGAGGTGGCGCGGGCGGGGGTGGGGAAGGTCGGGCTCTCGCCGTCGAAGAGGTCGAGCCAGGGGTCGCCTTCGATGATGAGCGCCGGATCGGCGTCGAGGAGGCGGCGGAGCTGGAGCTTCCAGGACAGCTCGGCGCTGGAGCTGCCGCCGAGAGAGAGCCGGATGCCGAGTCCGATCCCGCTGGAGCCGAGCCGATAAAAACGCTCCTGATCCTCAGCGTTGAAGATCACATCCAGCAGCAGCAGCTCGCCGCGCGTCGGCAGGTCAGGGGCCTCGTAGCGCGCGGCGGCGCGCCACTCAGGTTGGAGCAGATCGAGGCTCCAGGTGTCGCCCGACCAGCCGAGCCCGACCTGGCCGAGCAGGGTGAGCCGGTGGCCGTAGCCGAAGAGGTTCCGGACGCCGCCGCGCCCGAACGCCTGTATTCCCTGATCGGTGGCGGCGCTCCCGCCGAGCTCCAGGTAGAGGTTCGGGCGCTCCTCGACGGTGATGAGCAGATCCTTCACGCGGTCGGCGTCCCCGACCGGCTCGACGTCTACGCGGGAGAACACGTCAAGATCGTAGAGGCGGCGCCGGATGCGGGCGAGTGCGCTCGGGGAGATCGGCGTCCCGGCGCTCATATCGACCTCGCGGGCGATGAGCTCGCGGCGCGTGCGGTGGTTGCCCTGGATCAGCACGGATCGCAGCAGCACGCGCGGGCCGGGCTCGATCTCGATGCGGACCGTGGCGACGCTGCCGTCGGGGCTCAGCGAGAGGACCGGATAGGCGTCGGCGTAGAGGTAGCCGGACTCCTGGTGGAGCCGGATGATCTGCTGGCAGAGGACGTCCAGCCCGGCAGGGTTGAGCGGCTGCTCCCGGAGCGGCGTGAAGAGATCCTCGACGGGCAGGGCCGCGCCGACCGCTGTGATGTCGCCGAGGAGGGTGCGGACGCCCGGGGCGATGGTGATCCCGATGTCCATCGGGACGACCATCCCGTGCAGCAGGTTGAAGCGGGGCTTCCGGCGTGTGGCAGGCGCGGCGGACAGCCCCGCCTCAAGGAACCCCTGAGAGCGGTAGTACTCCTCCAGCACGCTGAGCCCCTCAGCGACGCCGCCCTGCGTGTAGAAGCCCCGCTGGAGGGAGAGGGGGCCGGCCTGCCGGAGCGCGCCGCGCAGGAAGGCCGGGGTGCGCTCCTCGTCGCCGGTGAAGTCGGTGGCGCCGAGGCGGAAGCCGGGGCCGCGCTCCCCCTCCACCACGATCAGGGTCTCCCCCCGATCCGGGGCGCGCGCCTCGGCGCCCGGCTGCTCGATGCGGACGTCGACGATGGCGTCGAGGTAGCCGCGATCTGCGAGGCGGCGCGTGAGGATGCTGGAGGAGTCCTCCTCGAAGCTGCGGGCGATGAGCGCGCCCTCCTTCAGGTGCAGCGCCTCGATCACCTCCTGCCGACGCGGGAGGCCGCTGCCGCGCTCGCGCTGGACCCGGTCGCGGCGGCCTGGATCGATCACCAGCACGAGGTCGGTGGTGGAGCCCTTCAGGATCGGCGTGAGGCGCACGCGCCCGTCGAACCAGCCGCCCTTCAGCAGTCGCTCCTTGACGTCCTCGCTGAACGCCCGGAGCGACGCATCCTCCAGCGGGCGCCCGCTGATCAGGCTGTGCCGCCAGAGCAGCCCCTGGAGCAGCACCGCGCTAAGCGCCTCCTGGCGCTGGACGCGGATCTCCCCGATGCGCTGCGGCTCGCCCTCATCGATGTTGATGGAGAGCACCGCCTGCTGTCCGCTGCTGTCGGTGCTGGAGGCGCTGGCGGTGACCTTCGCGCGAACCCAGCCGGAATCGCGGTAATACTGCTCGATGCGCGCCCCGATCCCGTCAGCCTCCTCATGGAAGAACTGGTCACCGCGCTTGCGCCCGATGAGCTGAAGGATGCGCGCGCGGCTGATCTTCCGGTCGCCCGCGATCTGGATGCTCTCCAGCCGGGGCGGGGGATAGACATGGTAGATGACGTAGATCCCGTCTGAACTGCCTTCGATGGGGTTGCCCTGCGCGTCGGATTGCAGATCCTCGCGGATCTCGACCTCCACCCGCGCGAAGGAGCCGACCCGGTACAGCGTGTTGATGTCCTGCCGGACGTCCTGCGGGTTGTAGAGCACGTCGTCATGCACCAGCAGCAGCGGGTTCAGATCGTCGTCCGGCAGCCCGCCGTCATCGGCGAAGAGCTGGCTGGCGATCACCCGGCGGCCGGTCCAGGTCGTCGGGTGGACGAGATCGGGCGCGGGTGCGGCGGGTGCGGGTGTGTCGGGCGCGTCGGATGCGGGCGCGTCGGGCGCGTCTGGCGTGTCGGATGCAGGTGTGTCGGGTGTGGGCGCGGCGTACAGCGGGGCAGCCCAGAGGAGCAGGCTGAGACAAAAACTCACTCCAGTTCCCAGCGCAGCTTGAATTCTCCACCGACTGCGGCAAAGGAGATGGCGCGGCCTACCTGATCGGTGGTGGCATAGGTGGCGGCGTAGAGGCGGCTGGCGATGCGGCGCTCGACGGAGAGGTACCAGTCACCGCTGAAGGAGAACTCTCCGGTGAAGGTGAAGCCGCCGATCTCGCTGGACTCGGCGACGAGGCGGGGTTCGTTGCTGACGGTCTTGGAGCCGCGCTCGGTGACGCCGCTCACGAGGGTCCAGCGGTTGAGGAAGCGGTCGATGATGTCAGTCGAGTTGCTGGCGAGGCTGTTGGAGAGCAGCCCGCCGGTCTCGACCGCGAGGACGGTGCCGAAGTTGCCATAGCCGCCACGCTCCAGTTCTTCGCGGGTGACGCCGAACAGCAGCAGGGTGTTGATGTCCGCCTGAGACATCGGCGGGTCGGAGGTCGCCGAGGTACTCCAGCCGGAGAACGGGCCGTTGACCATGTACCGGATGCGGTAGTCCTGATCCTGGGTGCTGATCTCGGTCTGGAGGGCGAAGTCGAGATCCGGGTCGAAGCTCCACGGGTCGATGTAGCGCATCTCGGCGCGGGCGACTTCGAATTCCCGATCCTGCAGGTAGATCCGCCCGCCCTCCGACACGATGATCTCGCCGGTCATGCCGGGGCGGGCGGTGTCGCCGATGATGCGGAGATCGGCGCTGGCGTCGGCGTCGGCGACGTTGTTGCGGAGATGGATGGTCTCGGGGGCTGAGACAGTGATGTCCATGCCGAAAAGCCGATCAGCGTCCTCCGGGGCGGTCTCCAGGTAGTCAGCCTGGAGGGAGAGCAGCGTACTCTCCCAGTCCACGCGCTCGCGGAACTGCATGTCCTGAATGGTCAACGCACCGGAGAGCAGCAGCGCGCCGGCCGGCCCCTCGAAGTCCAGCGTCCCGTCCACCAGCATCGGCGGCAGGGACTCGATGTACTGGATCCGCACGTCCGACGCCTTCGCAGCGAGGTCGAAGCGCGACGGCTTCCAGGTCTCAGGATCGATGTAGATCCGGTTCGGCACGCCCTGTCCGCTGGTGAACTGCCCGCCGCCGAGGGAGGCCTGCACGTCGCTGATCTCCACCAGCGAGGGGGTGGCGACGATGCGGGCGTCCAGCTTCTCGAAGGCGGCGGGGAACCACTCCGTCGAGAGGTAGGCGTCGTCGAGTGTGGCGTCGAGCCGCGTATCGAGCGGCGCCGCTGCGTCCGGGCGCGTGATGGTGAGGGTCAGCGGGACGCGCCCCTCAGCCTCCTCGATGCCCGGCACGAACGCCTTCAGGAGCGCCATGTCCAGTACGCCCGAGCCCCGGAAGTCGAGGGAGCCGCCGGGGCCGGTGTCGCCTTCGAACGTGAGCGACTGCCCGTCCGCCGAGGCGAGGGAGACGTTGGAGATGTGGATCTCGGTGCCGTGGACCTCGAACCGCCAGGTCTCCTCGGCGGTGAAGCGCTGGTCGCCCCAGTGCAGCAGCACGCGGGGCAGCTCCCCCACGATGTCCACCGGGGTCGGGTTGTCGCCGAAGTAGCCGCCCAGCCCGACATGCCCGCTCATCCGGGCGGTGATCTCCTGCCCGTCTGCGGCGACCGGGTAGAACACCTTCAACGGCAAATCAGACAGGTCAGCATCAAACCTGTATTTCTGATCGTTCCACAGATCCAGGCTCCCGTCCACCGTCATCGCGTCTCCGAGGAGCTGCCCCCCGTAGGTGAGCGTCCCCCCCTGCGTCTTGAACAGGATCACCGAGTCGTCCAGCCCCTGCCGATCCCACTGGAGCCCGGTCATCGCCAGCCGCCCCTCCGGCTCCGGCGAGAACAGCGTCCCGCCGATGTGCGCGATCATCTGGAGCGCTCCCGCCACCTTGATCCCCGCGATCGCTTCCTTCAGTGAGTCCAGCGTCGCCAGCGCCCCGCCGTCCCACCGCAGCCCCATGTCCATCGCCCAGCCCGCCCCGATGGAGCCGCGCAGCAGCACGCTCTCGCTCCGACCCGGCGCGGCCCCCTCCTGGCTGATCGGGCGCGTGATCAGCAGCTCCTCCAGCGTGAAGCGCCCCCGATCCATCCACGCCCGCGCCTGCCCGTTTTTGAAGCGCTCGCCGTAGACGTTGATGTCGTCCATCTCCAGCGTCGATCGGCCGGAGAGCGAGTAGATCCCGCCCTGCAGCCGCACGCGCCCCTTGATGCCGGCGTCGAGACCTCCCAGATCGACGAAGATGCCGCTCAGATCGGCGAGCCGCCCCCGATCCACGACAAGATCGGTGTCTATCCACGTCCCGTCCTGCCGGAAGTCCACCGTGAGCGGCCCCTGGTAGCGCGTGCGCCGCCCGTCCTCCCCGCCGCGCTCCGCCGTGAGCTGAAACTGGAGCTGGCGCAGATCGGGGCTCACCAGCCGCCCGTCCAGGTGATCCGCGAAGGGGAAGGTGAGGATCTCCGCGTCCTCTGCCGACAGCACCGCCGACGCCGACAGCGCCGCGTACTCCCCGGACAGCACGCCCGAGATGCTGCCATGCCCGTCCAGCCCGATCCCGCCGAGCGGACGCAGCAGCGAGAAGTCAAAGCGCGGCAGATCGACGCGGATCTCCAGCGACTGGTTGCCGCCGATGCCTACGGAGGCGATCCCGTGCCCCCGGCTGCCCGGCCCCTCCAGCTCATTGATGTCGAGGAACAGCGTCCGCGCGTCCACCCGCAGCCCGCCCAGCACGGTCAGCCACGGGATCTGCAGCATCGGCGCGGTCTGCCGCCCGCCGGGCGGGGGATGCAGCGGCCCGTCATGAACGTCCAGATCGATCAGCGCGATCTCCATCGGCCCCTCCAGCAGGAGCGGCGAGAGCGTCCCGGCGAGGTGCGCCTCCAGATCGCCGTTGAAGCTCACCCAGGGCGCCGGAGACACGCCGACCCGTCGCAGCACCTCCGCCAGATCCAGCCCCTCCCCGACGATACTGCTGCTGAACCGCTTGTGATCGAGGTCGTAGCGGGCCTCGCCGCGCACGATCCCGTCGGCGAAGGGCCAGTCGAGGTCATAGAGCTGCGCGTAGCCGGGCTGAGACGCTGACGGGACCTGGACCTCGAACGCGCCGCTGAGATCTCCAAAATCGAGCGCCGGGTTCGCCGCGCGGATCAGATCCTCGACGATGAACACCCCGCCCAGCCCGAAGGCCGAGGGGCTGCCGTTGAGGGTCGCGTCCACTGTCACCTCCCCGCCCAGCGCCTCCGGGAGGCCCGCGAGCGCGGCCGCCGCGCCGAGATCCAGCCCGAGCGACAGATCCCCGTTGATCTTCTCTCCGAACTGTATCGCCAGCGAGCCGTCCAGCCGCAGCTGCGGGCTCCGGATGTCGATGAACGGCAGGTGGACGCGCTGCGGGGTGATCCAGACGTCCTCCAGCACGAACGGCCCGGCCTCCCACCGCACCGGCGCCTTGATCGGCCCGACCGGGGCGACGTCCAGGCCCAGCATCCCCACCACAAGATCCATCCGGGCCCGCTGATCCGGGCTGGCGAACAGCCCTGACGCCTCCAGCGTGAAGCCCTGTCCCTCCAGCCGGAACCTGCCGTTCTGGAGCCACAGCCCCTCCCAGGGGAGCCGGGTCATCGGTTGCCTGGCGCTGCCCTGCCGCCTGCCCCGGAATTCGCGCAGCCCGTCCGCGTCAAGGTGGAGCACCACCACCGGATCGACGAGGTGAACCTGATCGATCACCGGCGTCCAACCCTTCAGCGCGAAGTCCGCGTTGATCTCCCGCACCGCCGCGATCGTGTCGCCTGTGTCCCATGCGTGAGGAGCAGCCCCCGGATGCCCGCCTTCGGCGGCCAGTACTCCAGGTAGACCGCACCGATCGTCACCTGCTCTCCGAGCGTCAGCTCCAGCGCCTGCTCCAGCAGGTTCCGCCCGATCTGCGCCGCCGTCTCTGTCCGCAGGAACAGCAGGACGCCGCCGATCAGCGCAAGCGGGATCAGCGGGCGCAGGCGACGGCGGCGTCGGCGGAGGGGGGCGGGGGCGGGGGCGGGCATGGATGGCACTCAAGGCCGGGAGGCGCTACTTAACTCCGGGAGACGTCCGATGATCCATTCCATTCCCCTCTTTCTCGGTGCCCTGCTCTATGGCAACCTGACGGTCGGCTCTATGGCCGTCAACGGTCTGGAGGTGCGGAACCTGCAGTGTACGATGGACAAGGTAAATTTCCTGACCGGCATGGAGACGGTCAGCGCCCTCGCCGCGCAGAAGACCGCCTTCGACGCCTGTGCTCCGGAGGGGGCTGCCTTCAGCGTGAAGTGGGCGTGGAAGGACACCGGGATGGCCGATGTCGTCGTGCTCGCCTCCAGCAAGACCTCAGCGAACGCCTGCATCCAGAAGGCGTTGCTGAAGTCGGCCAGCTCCCTGCGCGGAGACTGCAGCGCGGTCATCCTCGCTGGAGAGCCCGCCGCCGCCGTCACCGCCGCCGCCGCGCTCCCTGCTCCGGCCGCCCCTTAAGATACAAGATCCTGGATCAGCCGCTCAGCAGCTTCCGGGTGTTCTCAGGGCGGAACCGCACCGTCACGACCGCCGGAGGGACGTTCCAGGGGACGCGCACCTCGGCGGCCACCACCGGGCGCAGCCGCCGCTCCATGTCGAGGATGCGGCTGAGGTTGCGGCGCGATCCGGCGGTGCCGAAGTGGCGGAGCGTCTCGCGGATGCCGAGGTAGTGGAACATGATGAACCGCCCGTCGGGCTTCATCAGCGAGAAGATCTTGTCATAGATCGCCTCGACCATGTCCGCCGGGAAGTTGGCGAGCGGCAGGCCGCTGATGATGCGATCGTAGGGCTCTGCCTCATAGTCGAGGATGCTGATCGGGTGGATCGGCAGGCCGGGGAACCGCTGGGTGAGGATCTGGCAGAACGCCCCGTTCAGCTCCACGGCGTCCAGGTGATCCCCGGGCTGCATGCGCTGCGTCAGCTCCGCCGTTACCGGCCCGGTGCCTGCGCCGACCTCCAGGATGCGGAGCGGCCCCTTGCGCTCGCTCAAGGTCGTCACCGCCAACGCACGGCAGAGTCCCCGGCTGGAGGGGAGGACGGCGCCGACGGTGCGGCGGTTGCGGATGCTCTGGGTGATGAATTCGATCAGCATGCGGACGCGCTCCTGCGAACCTGTAGCGCTGTCTATGAGAGCAACGCCAGAATAGGGTGACACGCAGCCGGAGTGTACCCTGCTGTCATGGTCGTGTCATCAAACAATCAGTTCAGCTCCGGCAGGCTCACCGGATCGGGCAGCGCCGGGGGCTGATCGAGCAGCGCGAGCATCTGATCGGCGGCGCTCCGGCTGAGCGACGGGGCCAGGTCGGCGTACAGATCGCGCTGCGGGCGGAGCGCGGAGCGCGCCTCCAGGGCAGCGGCGAGATCGGCGGGCATGCGCCATGCTGTCGCCTCAGGGGACACCTGGGCGACGGCCCCGGTGGCATAGTCGACGGCGTCTCCGACCGAGCGGCTGACGCTGACCGGCAGGACGCGCTGGCCGCTGACCGGGTGGAGCAGGAAGAGATCGAGCCGCGCTGACATCTCCACCGACTGGCGGACGCGGGTCCAGGTGATGGGGATGTCGCGGGTGCAGGTCGCGGATTCACAGGGATAGTCCTCCTGTCCGGTGGAGGTGTACGGCTCAGCGAGCGCGGGGCTCAGGCTCCAGGAGAAGCTGCTGAGCTGCCCGGTCAGCAGCCACACGTTGCCCCCGGTCGCCCCCCCGGCCGCCTTCACCTCCGGTGATCCGGCCACGCCCTTCCACACCCACTCCCCGCCCACCGGCGGCAGCCCGAGGACGCTGTGCCACGCCAGATAGCGCGACCCCCGCCGCTGGATGTCGAGCGGCACTGTCTGGCTGAGCTCCACCACCAGCGGGACCGCCGCCTCCAGCCCGGTGCGGTTGTCCAGCGGCGCCGGGAACAGGTGGGTTGTCGCGCACGCCATCGCCCGGCCCAGGTCGGCCTGGATCGTGCCGCCCGCCCCGAGCAGCGGCTGCGCCCGCTCCAGATCCGCGACCGCCTGACGGCATGCACCCTTGCCGGTGAACCACCGGCCGAGCGCCTGGTAGATCCGTCCCGCCCGCGCCGGAGCGTCCTGGAGCGCGGTCAGGTTCACCGCATCAGCGGGGCTGCCCGGCGCGCCGCCCCCGCTCACCGGCGCGCGGACCCGCTTCAGCGACTCCGCCGCCTGCACATACAATTCCGCCGCCATCCGGTACTGTCCGATCTTCTGGCGCTGCCCGGCGAGCGTGTAGCGCGCGTGGGCGAGGCGCGCGTCAGTGTCCCGGTAGGCGGGCTGGTGGCGCTGCGCCTGCTGGTAGATCCGGATGGCGTCCTCCAGCGCGTCGGCCGCATGCAGCGCGCGGGCCTGCTGGTACAGCTCCTCGGCGGCCTTTGTGTGCATCTCCAGCCCCTTCGCCGCCACGTCCACCGCCGTACAGGGCGGCCGCCCGTGCCGCTTCAGCCGCGCCAGAAAACCGCTCAGCCCCTCGTAGGCGCCCGCCGCCTCCGCCCACCGGCGCGCCGCCTCCAGCCGCTCCGCGTCCCCGAGCAGCAGCAGGCAGGCGGCCTCTCCGACCCGCGCGATGCCGTCGGTGGCCTTGCGGTGCTCAGGGTTCCGGTCGAGCGCGTCGAGGTAGGACTCAGCGGCGGAGACCGGCTGATCGCCCCGCTCGGCCTGCTTCGCCTCGCGGTAGGATCTCGCCGCCGGACACCCGGCGAGGCAGGAGAGGAGGAAGAGGGACAGGAGGGACAAGGAGAGGGATCGAAAAATGGATCGGTGCGCGCTCATACGGGCATGACGCTCCACACAGCCC
>JBEIQZ010000496.1:0-4712 GCA_040376255.1 Alphaproteobacteria bacterium | reverse complement strand
GCAGATGTGACTGAGAACTGTCATCGGAAGTTTCCCGCTCCAAGCTTCTTTTCTGGTCCGCGACCCACGCAGACCGTCTCAAGCTCCGCTAGTACTCCTCACTGAAGTCGTGACACAAAAACAGACTATTTTTTTGGGAAGTCCTCAAAACTCAAATAAAAGTGTACGCCTGTTCATTTTCGCAAGTGCGTTTTCACAGGTGATCCCGTGCTGCATCCTGAATGCTCGCGTCACAAATGCCCGTGGTCGGCCGGCAGACGCAGGCCTACTTTTTCTTCTTCACGGCCAGCTGTTCAACAGTCAGCTGCAGTTCGCCGAGGTCGAGGGTGCCGGCGGCGGGGATGGTCAGCAGCAGCGCGAGCGCCATCGCCTCCAGATCCTGCGGGCGCGGGGCGAATTTCCGGATGGTGCTGCGGGCGAAGTGGGAGAGGCTGGTGATCAGGATCCCGCTGAAGGCGAGGTGCGTCAGGAACATCCAGCCGCCGTCGCTGCCGGAGGTGTTGGCCTGGAGCGCGGACAGCTCTGCTGCCTGGGAGGGCGTCACCGGGTCGCCGACGCGCACGATGCGCTTGCCGCGCGGCACATCGACCTCGACTGGCGCCACCGACAGCCGCGCCGCCTCCTGCCGCCGCTGGTGCTCCTCCGCGTCGTAGCGGCAATCGGCCTGCAGCGCCCGCCGCGCGAGCGCCGCCGCCACCTTCACCCGCTGCACCTCCGGCACCGCCGAGAGCCGCTCCATCACGTACAGCCCGATCGCCTGCCCGGTCTCCTCCACCGTGCGGAGCCGCGACAGATCCTCCAGCCGCCGCTCCTCGGTCATCCCCCCCGCCCCGGAGAGCAGCAGGATCGGCCCGTCCTGCGGCAGCGGATCGCGCGACTCCACGATCGGGTACCGGCCGCCGACCGCGATCAGCTCCGTCGTCAGCGCCTCAGTCTCCCGCGAGAACCCGTCCGCCAGCAGGATCGCCCGATCCTGCACGTCGAGCTGGATCTGCAGCGTCTCCTCCAGATCGTGGAGGATCGCCTGCTGCGTCTCCAGCGGCACCCGCCCCCGCGCGTCCGCCGCCTCCTGCAGCCGCCCCCGCGCCGTCACGAAGGCCGCGCTCAGCTGGATCTCCCGCCGCTGCACCTGATCGGTCTCGTAGCGGAAGATCGGCGGCACCGCCCGCACCGCCTCCTCCTGCGCCCACCGCGTCGCCCCGTCGTCCAGATAGCGGTAGGGGATCGGCGCCACCACGTCCTGCGCCGGGACCTCCCCGGGCGCGTACGACGGGATGCGGCTCAGCGAGACGTCCGTGAGCAGCCCCGCCGCCCCCATCGAGGTAAGCACCAGCACCAGCGCTGTCCGCAGCGAGGCGCCCGGCGCCAGGCTGCTCCGGATAGCGGCGAAGCTCACGCGCCGTCTCCCGGCGGCCCGCCCTCAGGCTCCCCGGTCACCCGCGCGAGCGCCTCCTGCAATTCCGGCGCAGGCGGGAGCTCCACCGGCCGCCCGCGCCCCCACCGCCCGTGGCGGCGATCCTGGCCCTCCTCGCGCTCCTCACGCTCGCGCTGCTCGCGCTCCCGCAGCTCGCGGCGCTCGCGCTGCTCCTGCTCGCGCTGCTCGCTCTCCCGGTCGTAGGCGCGCACGATCTCGCTCACCAGCGGGTGCCGCACGATGTCGAAGTCGGCGAACCGGCAGATGGCGATGCGCTCGATGCCCTCCAGGATCCGCATCGACTCGATGAGCCCGGAATTCTGGCCGCGCGGCAGGTCGATCTGGGTGATGTCGCCGGTCACCGCCGCCCGCGAGTCGTTGCCGAGGCGCGTCAGGAACATCTTCATCTGCTCCGGCGTCGAGTTCTGCGCCTCGTCCAGAATAATAAAGGCGTTGTTCAGCGTACGGCCGCGCATGAACGCCAGCGGGGCCACCTCGATCACGCCCTTCTGGATCAGCCGCGCCGCCCGCTCCTCGTCCACCATGTCATAGAGCGCGTCGTAGAGCGGGCGCAGGTACGGGTTCACCTTCTCTGCCAGATCCCCCGGCAAAAAACCCAGCTTCTCGCCCGCCTCCACCGCCGGGCGGCACAGCACGATCCGCCGCACCTGCTCCTTCAGCAGCATCGACACCGCCATCGCCATCGCGAGGTAGGTCTTGCCCGTCCCCGCAGGGCCGACCCCGAACACGACATCGTTGTGCGCGAACGACCGCACATACCGCCGCTGCCCCGGCGTGCGCGGGTAGATCGCCTTCTTCCGCACGCCGGTGAGGATCGTCTCGTTGTGGTAGTCGGTCAGCTTCGCCTCCGGCTCCGTCCGCAGCAGCCGCAGCGCCTGATCCACGTCCCCGATCGCCACCGGCACGCCGTTCCCGGTCAGCTCATAGAGCTGCTCCAGCACCCGCGCCGCCAGCCCCACCGCCGCAGGCGCTCCCTGGATGCGGATCTGCGCGCCGCGCTGGCCGACCCTCGCGCCGCTGATCTTTGCGATATGGTTGATATGACGCCCCATCTCCCCGGCGATCTCCCGGAGACGATCCGCGTCGTTGAAGTCCAGCAGCCGCTCTGTCGTGTTGGGGGTCATGTTGGGGTTCATGTCAGGATTCGCGCCAGGGTGCGCGCCGATCCCCGCTCCTTTCGTCTCTATCTCACACCTCAGCCTGCGTGGCACCGGAATATACGGCCACCGCTTTTGCCCCCCTAACCCGCTCCCGGAGCCGCTGTGATCCGACCCCTCCTCGGCATCCCCCGCGAGACCCTCCCCCACGAGTCCCGCGTCGCCGCCACCCCCGGCGCCGTCTACACGCTCTGCCAGCGCGGCCACCCCGTCCTCGTCGAGCAGGACGCAGGCGCGGCCAGCGGCTTCACCGATGAGGACTACCTGCGCGCCGGGGCCACCATCGCCCCTACCGCCGAAGACATCTACGACCGCGCCGCCTGGATCTGGAAGGTCTGCCGCCCCGGCGGCCACGAGCTGAGCCTGCTCCGCCCCGGCCAGACCGTGTTCTGCCTGCTCCACCCCGGCCCCCTGCTCCCCCTGCCCGGCCACCTGTCCGGCCCCCTGCCCGGCCCGGCCATCCCGCCCGCTCCCCTCCCCGACACCGTCCGCGCCGTCGCCCTCGACTCCTGGGAGCACCACGGCGAATTCCCCGTCCTCGCCGCCATGTCCGCCATCGCCGGCCGGCTCGCCCTCCTCCACGCCGCCGCCGCCCTCCAGCACCCGCACGGGCAGGGCATGCTCCTCGGCGGCCTCCCCGGCATCGAGCCCGCCCGCGTCCTGATCCTCGGCGCCGGGACCGCAGGCCGCAGCGCCGCCGCCCTCGCCGCCGCCCTCGGCGCCTCCCTCACCCTCCTCGACCCGTCCATCGCCGCCCTGCGCGCCGCCCACCTCCCCGGCGCCCGCACCCTCCTCTACACCCCCGCCGCCCTGGAGCGCGCCCTCGCCGAGGCCCACGTCGTCATCGCCGCCCCCCGCTCCCCCGACGGCTCCCTGTGCTGCCCCCTCGCCTCGCGCGGCCACCTCGCCCTCATGCAGCCCGGCAGCGTCATCGTCGACCTCGCCATCGCTGACCGGCCCGCCTTCGCCACCACCCCCCGCACCGAACCCGGCCAGCCGGTCGCGGTCGATGGCGTCCTCCACATCGGCGTCCCCAACTTCGCCGGGCTGGTGCCGCGCACGGCGTCTGCGGCGTTCTCAGCGGCGGGTCTGGACAGAATTCTCCTCTCTTGATGCCCGCCTGCTCTTCCCATCCTTCGCCTCGTGAATACTCCTATGCGTCGAACTATCACACCTATGAATCCTTCCGACCCATCACACCAATCCCGCCACCTCGCCGAGCTCTTCGGCCAGATGATGGGGCTGATCCACGGCCGGTTCGCCGGGGAGTCGCTGGCGTTGATGCACGAGATGGGCATGACCCTGCCCCAGCTCGTCACCCTCCATGCCCTCGAACACGGCGGCCCGATCTCGGTGAGCGCGCTCTCCGCCTGCCTGCGGCTCTCGCTCTCGGCGACCAGCCACCTCGTCGACCGCGCCGTGGAGAAGGGTTTTGTCACCCGCACTGAGGACGCCGAGGATCGCCGCCAGAAGCGCCTGGAGCTGACCGCCGAGGGCCGCAGCCTGCTCCTCCGCCTCAACGCCGCGCGCACCGACGAGTTCACCCGCGCCTTCCAGACCCTCGACCCTGCGTTTCAGGATCAGCTCCAGGTCATCTTCGGCCAGCTCATCCGGGACCTCTCCAAAAATCACCCGCTCTCTCAGGACTGAACGATGTCCAACCCTCCGCCCACGCTCCCGCCCTCACAGCCCATCGTCGAGATCACTGGCGTCGTCAAAGAGTACCCGCTGGGAAACCAGGTGGTGACCGCGCTGCGCGGGATCACCCTCCGCATCGAGAAGGGTGAGTTCACGACGATCGCCGGGCCTTCGGGCTCAGGCAAGACCACCCTGCTGAACCTGATCGGCTGCATCGACGTGGCGACGCGCGGACAGGTGCGGGTGGCGGGGCAGCTCACCAACACGATGTCGGACAAGGCGCTGACGAACCTGCGGCTCCAGAAGCTCGGCTTCATCTTCCAGAGCTTCAACTTGATCCAGGTGCTCGACGTCTATCAGAACGTCGAATTCCCGCTGCTGCTCCAGGGCGACCACACCGCCTCCAGCCGCAGGGACATGGTGGAGTCGGTCATCGAGAAGGTCGGGCTGAAGCAGTACATGCACCACCGCCCCACCGAGCT
>JBEIQZ010000658.1:0-2957 GCA_040376255.1 Alphaproteobacteria bacterium | reverse complement strand
CCGTCCCCGACCCGCAGCGCCTGCGCTGGCCATCCGTTGATCGCCTGCGCCAGCCTGCTCCCGCGCGACGTGCCCGTCCTCCTCGCGTCTGTGCCTCCCCCGGCGCTCGTCGTCTCCGCCTACCTCAGCGGGCGCGCCCGCGAGCTGCTCGCCGGTGGGGGCTTGAGCTACGCCGACGCCACCGGCAACCTGCGGGTCGTCCTCAGCCGCCCGGCCGTCTTCCTCGAAGGGATCGGCGCCGAGCGGGATCCTGAGCGGCGCCCGCGCCCCCTCCACAGCCTGCGCGGGGCAGCAGCGGGCCGGGTGGTCCGGGCGCTGGCGGAGCTGGAGCTGCCGCTGGGTGTCCGCGCCCTGTCGCTCGCCGCCGCGACCCCCCTGGGGACGGTCTCCCGCGTCGTGACGCTCCTGGAGGACGAGGCGCTCCTCTGCCGTGACGCCCAGCGCCGCGTCGTCTCGGTCGAGCGTGTGGCGCTGCTCCGGCGGTGGGCGCAGGACTACGCGCTCACGCAGGCGAACGGGCGGGCGACCTTCCTGGAGCCGCGCGGCCTCTCGGCGCTGTGGCCGAAGCTGTCGAGGCTCCCCCGGTACGCAGCCACCGGCTTGGCGGCGGGTCCGGGGATCGCGCCGGCGCGGATCGCGATGCTCTATGTCGATGATCCGGATCTCGCCGCGAACCTGCTCGGCCTGGTCCCGGCTGAGGCGGGCGCGAACGTCTGGCTGCTGCGGCCCTACGACGAGGTGGTGTTCACCCGGACGCGGCGGCGCGCGATGCCCAGCGGCGCCGCCCCCGCCGAGGTGATCACCGTTTCGGTGGCGCAGGCCGTCGTCGATCTCGCGTCGAGTCCTGGGCGGGGGCCGCAAGAGGCTGAGGCCCTCCTTGAATCGCTGATATAGGGGTTCCGCATGCATCGGGCTCGCGGCTGAGCTGCGCCGAGCCTGGGAGGCGGCGAGGCTGGCGCTGCCGGCGGCGTAGCAGGGCGTTCCCGCCGCTGTTCTCACCCCTGTTCCCGATCGGGAACGTCGAGAGCTGGCGGTGTACCTCGCTGTTCCCGGTGTTCCCAGTCTTCCGGGAGATGTCCCCGCTCGCACAGGATCCGGAGCGCCTCGGGCGGGGGGAGCCGCCTGATGCGCCGCCACGTCCCTTCCCCGACCGGCCTGCCGCCCGCCGCTGCCTGTCTCAGGGCGTCCTTTAGAAAAGTGGGAACAGCGAGAACAGCGAGGACCTGGCCCACCCAGGCGCTGCTGACCCCGAGGTGGCGGGGGAGGCTGGCGCGGCTGTGGGGGCCTGCCGGGGCGAGCATCGCCTGGAACGACTCGGCGCGGGCCAGCACGTCGGCGGGCGGGGGCCTGGGGGGAGGAGGCTGCTTCTTATCTGGCTTATTCTCCGGGGAGCGCGCGAGGGAGAGGCGGGCGGCGGGGCGGTCTGCGGGGAGCCCGGTGGTTCGTGAACGCCCCGGTGTCGGGTATTTCTTCCTTGTCAGAGGGGGCTGCTTCTGCTATCGTGCCTCCCAGCGGAGAGGCAGGATGCGCACGACGACCGGGTTGCTGCTGGTGGGTTTAGGGCTGACACAGCAGGCCTGCAAGGGCTGTAAAGATGAGTCCATGGTGAAGCCGGTCGTCGACGACCCCGGTCCTGTCCACGATGTCGGCTCCTGGCTGTCCATGGAGGTCTCCCCGGAAGAGCGCCCGGCGATCTCCTACTACGACCGCACCTCCGGCGCGCTCGGCTACGCGCTCGGGACGATCAGCAGCAGCGGCGTCACCTGGGTCCGCGAGGAGGCCGACGGCTACCCCGACAGCTCCGGCCTCGATCCGGGCGACTACGGGCGCTACTCCTCCCTCGCCTTCGCGGCGGACGGGACGCCGTGGATCGTCTACCAGGACACCACCAACGGCACGCTGAAGTATGCCCGCAAGGCGGACGGCGGCTGGTCTGGCGGCATCGCGGACACCGGCTCCGGCTCCTCCTCCGACGCCGGTTATTGGGCCTCGCTCGCCATCGACGGCAGCGGGAACCCGGTGGCGGTCCACTACGATCAGGGCGGCCAGTCGCTCCGCATCACGCGCTGGAACGGCTCTGCCTTCACCGGCGCGGTGATCGACGAGGGCGGCGACTATGTCCCGACGGACACCGCCGCTGACACCGTCCCCGCCAACGTCGGAGAGTACGCGAAGATCGCCGTGGACGGCGGAACCGAGTACATCGCCTACTACGACCGCGCCAACGGGGCGCTCAAGCTGGCCGTCGGCAGCGGGACGAGCTTCGACATCAGCGTGGTGGACGACGGGATGAGCGGGGACGGCGTACACAGCAACGTCGGCCAGTGGCCGGACATCGTCGTCTCCGGCGGCGACGTCTACATCGCCTACCACGACGCGACGCAGAAGCAGCTCCGCATCGCCTCGGGCCGCCCCGGCAGCTTCGACATCGAGGTGGTGGACACCGCCCCCTACACCGGCTCGGACACCGCGCTGTTCGTCGAGGGATCGACGCCGGGCGTGTTCTACTTCGACGGCGTACAGAACAATCAGAAGCTCGCCCGCAAGGACGGCGCTGTCTGGAGCATCGACACCGTCACCGGCGACACCAGCGCGCGCGGCTACCACAACGAGACCGTGTCCATCGGCGGCGTCCGGTATAGCGCGTGTTATGACTATACCACCCGCGCAGTCTGGTTCTCGGCTGTTCAATAGTTTCAAGTCTGACACATGTTTGATTCATTTTTGGAACCACAACTGTTCCTGCAGGTGGTGATGCAACCCTTGAAGTCTCTCTCTCCGATGCTCGGTGCCTTCCTCGGCGTCTCCCTCGTCTCCCTGCTGGCATGCGGCGGCGGTGAGGACGGCAGCGCCGCCTCGCCGGTCTCCTCTGCGCGGGCGGCGAGCGGCGCGCCGATCGATCTGTCTGCCCCGACCGGGAAGATGTTGCGGGTGGACATGCTCGATGTCGGGCAGGG
>JBEIQZ010000307.1:0-7438 GCA_040376255.1 Alphaproteobacteria bacterium | reverse complement strand
GGGGGGGGGGGGGGGGGGGGATTCTGGTCGCGTCGCTGGCGCGCCGCTCGGGGCTTTGCCTGTGGGGGATGGGCGGGGATTGGGGAAGATTGAGGGGTTTGAGGTTTTGAGCGTTGATTTGCGATATTCCGCATTTCTGCATTTCTGCCTTTCGCCTTTCGCCTTTCTGCCTTTCGCCTTTCGCCTTTCGCCTTTCGCCTTTCGCCGTGCCGCCGTGTCGTCGTGATCCGCCTTTTGCCTTTCCTCTGTGTCCTCCGTGTCTCTGTGCCTCCCAAACCGCCTTTTGCCTTAGATTCAGGGCACCGCCAGCTCCTCACACACATAGTTCCTCGCACTGGCCCAGGCGCTGCACGCCTTATCCGCCGGACACACCACGCAATCGCAGCTCGGGGCCTCGTCACAGGCCTGACAGGCGTAGGTGGCTGCAGGCGTGGGTCCGCAGCAACAAGCGTGACCGTCGCCACCGCACAAGGTCGGGGTTGTGCCTTCCGGGCAGGAAGCGCCCGTGTCTGAACGGCTTTCGCACGTCGGGGAGTAGTTCTCAGCCACGCACACCTCGGCAGCCGTACACGATGTGGTGCCGCAGGAGATGGTTGTCACTGCGGTATCGTTTGTCTTCACGGGGGTGCAGGCGAGGAGGATGAACAGGAGCATACAGGAAATGTAGGGACGTCCTGGACTTTGTCCACCCCGCGCTCCATACTGCCAACACGACGGCGGGAGGAGCTGATCGACGTCATACCCTGAGTCGCCATCCCTGGCACGGCGTATGCAGAGGAGCCATTCATGCATCTCTTCCTCCTCTTCGCGTCCCTCGCTGCGTCTGCGGAGCCGACGCTCCTCGCAGAGCCTGTGCTCTCCCTGCCCGCGCGGACACCCGTGGCCGTCGAAGGGCTCTCGTTCTCGACCTGCGCACTGGCCCCGCCGATCACCCCCGCGCCAGCCTCCGGCACTGTCGTCTTTCAGGTACGCCTCCGCCGTGGGCAGGTGTCGCTGGTGTCCGTCATGAGCGCCGACCCGGGCACCGTCTCCTACCAGACGTGCATGGAGCGGGTGCTGGCCAGCTACGACTGGCCGGTGCGCCGTGCAGAGCTGGAGGTGCGGGTGACCGTGGAGGAGCCTGCGACGGAGGAACCGGCAGGACAGATCGAAACGGCGCCGTGACCTGAGGTGCTGCGGCTGGTTACGGCGCGCCGGCAGCCTGCGGTCCGAGTACGACGCCAGCGACACTGATCAGGATGACAAGGACCATGAGGCCGCCCAGCACCACGCTCCACGCGCGGTGCGGCCGACGGTACCAACCCACCAGCACCAGCGAGAACGCAGCGGACTGGCCGATCATCTCCGGGAGCCCGAACAGATGGTACGCCATCGGGAGGCGGGTGTAGACGAACCCTTCGAACGAGCCCGGAGCCGCCGCGTAGGTCGAGAACACCCCGACACCTGCCAGGAGCGCCCACAACCTGAGCCAGCAACACTCCGCGTCGAGGAACACGGCGCGGAACGGGTACAGGACTGCGGCGAAGATGAGCCCCCGCACGATCTGCAACGCGGGCCCTGCGGCAATCCAGGGCGAGTCGAACGGCCGATAGTTCGACAGGTACTCACTCGCCCACCAGCTCCGGTAATCGAGGAGCGTGGACGCGAGCAACCCCGCGATGGTGTAGGTCACAGTGTGGGCCACCACGACGCGCAGAGCGAACCGGCCGGCGGGGTGAGGCCCGTCGCGGTCAGCGTACAAGCGCCCACGAGGTGAAGCCCGTCGCGTCGGCGATAGAGCATCCATCGGGCTCCCCGTAGTCCCAGGCTGCCACGGCCATGCCGGTGAACGGCTGACCGCCCAGGTGAACGATGCGGCTCTGCACCGGCGTCAGGACCGTTTTTTCATCGGCTGAAAATACAATGTTGAAACCCTCGATCGGCTGGCAACTTGACGGTTCCGTCGCGATGACGTCGCGACCGCGCTCGATGACGACGCCGTCGACCTCGCCCGGTTCAAGGGCCCCGCCCCAGCTCCCCTCGTCAGCGGCGACGATCAGCGCGCCTTCGAAGTCCTCCAGTACGAAGCCTGAGACGTCGCCCCAGACGACGTTGTTGCGGAAGCGGAGGGACACCTCGTCGCCCGGCGCCACGTCGAGGACAGGGGTGATGTCGACACCGTCGGCGTCCTTCACCTCGAAGCCGAGAACCCAGGAGGTACCGTCCCCGTCGACCAATTGCAGGTTCCGGGTGGCCCCGCAGGCCGGGCCCGGATCGGCGGGCGCGCCGACGATGGCCTCCATGACGACCTCCGCGTTGAGGATCTCGCCGTCGGCGTTCTCCAGACAGGCGAAGAGCATCCCCTGCTCGACCACCCCGTCCTCGTCCGTCCCGCCGTCTACGCAGCCCGTCAGCAACATCCAGAACAACATGGGTCATCTCCCGCCTGCCGGAGCCGGCTGCAAGTCTTGCGCCAGGGCAAAGGTGGCGACCGGAGGCCCACCTGATGTCGCGGGTGGCGGGGGTTTCCCATCGCCAGCAGGCTGGAGCGCTCGCGGTCAGGGCCTGTGCTCCCTGCACAGCCCCCTGTGGCATCTGGCACAGTCCGGGCGGCTTTTTTTACCGCTCCCCTCCCCCGCTCTCCTCCCTTCCCCCTTCCTGCACCTGCTCCAGCCACCCCGACAACCCGACAACCCCGGGCAACAGCGCCCCCCACACCACCGCCAGGATCAACGGCGCATGGGGCGTCCCGAAGGTCACGACCCCATACTCCACCCCTGCCGACCATCCGCCCGGCCCGGCCAGCACCCCCATCGCTGCGGCGGCGATCCAGCGCCCGCGCATCCAGCGGAGGGTATGGGAGAGGGTCGTAGCGAACAGCGCCCAGATCAGCCAGAGCCAGAGGGGCGCGACGGGCAGGGACCATCCCGGGAACTGGAAGACGCCGGTCAAAGTGAGCGCGGAGTCCGTGAGTCCGCCGACCAGGAGCGTGCTGAGCACCACGCGCCACTCGCCGGGGCGGCCGAGGAGGCGCAGATGGACGGGCAGATACGCCGCTGAGAGCCACCAACCGGGCGGCTGGAGGATACAGGCGAACCAGGAGATCTGGTAGGCAAAGAAGGCGGTGACAGCAGCATAACGGCGCACGCCGCCTCCCTGGTTGGAGCAGCGCCTTTATGAGTGTCCCGGCGCTCTGTCCAGACCATCCCCCATATCGCCGCGACTGCGCTACAATCGCGGGATGTCTGGAATCTGGAGCACCCTGTCCGGGACTGTCGGCGTCCCGTTCCGCCACGCGAGCCGCCTGCTGCGCCACCTGCGCGGGGGATCGGAGGCGGAGAGCGCGCGGTTCAACGAGGCGGTGGGATCGCTGTTCCTGGCGGTGGTGCAGGCCGATCCGTTCCAGACAGAGGAGGAGGCAGCGTTCCTGGAGGAGCTGTTCACCGCGAACTTCGGGCGCCGCGAGGGGCGGCGGGTCCGGGAGGCGGTGCGGAGCGCGGGGGCCATCGACGTCGGGGCGCAGTGCGCGGTGCTTTCGGGGCTAGGGCGGGAGGAGGTGGGGGAGCTCGTCCGGGGGATGGTCGAGGTCGGCTACGCGGACGGGCAGGTGTCTGAGGCGGAGCTGGGGACGATCCGGCAGGCGGCGGCAGCGTTCGGGCTGGAGCCGGGGGTGGTGGATCAGTGCATGGCTGAGGTGCGGGCGGAGCGGGATCGGCGCAGCAGCATCGTCAGATCCGGGGCGGGCATCGTGGCGGCGCTGGTGGTGATGCTGATCTTCGTGTTCGTGGCGACCTTCCTGCGATCAGTGCTGTTCGGGCTGATCCTGGCCTGGTTCTTCCTGCCGCTCCAGGGCTGGTACCGGCACCGGTTCTACGGCCACCCGCGTATCAGCGCGCTGTTCCGCCCTGCGCCCTCTGCCGAGGAGGAGCGGGATCGGCGCATCACCCGCTCCTGCAACGCGACGCTGGTCACCATCACCGCGATCTGCCTGCTCGGCGCGCTCGGCCTCTACGGCGTCTCCAGCACCTTCTTCACGCGGGACGGGCAGATCTCTGACACCGGCGTCGCCGCGACAGGAGACGGGACGGATCGGAGCATCGACACCGGAGAGGAGGCCGCCGGCGTGGTGAGCGCCGGGCTGCCGCAGGTGCGGGTGGAGTGGCTGGAGCAGCTCCGCCCTGAGCTCGACACCTTCCCGATCCTCCGGATGGCGCGGCGCACCGCGATCTCCTACCTGACCGACCCTGAAAAACAGGAGGAATTGCTGCACCTCGCGATGAAGAACACCCAGTCCATCCTGACGCGGGCGGGCGGGGTGGTGATGGGGCTGATGCATGTGCTGCTGGACGCGATGCTGACGGTGTTCTTCTTCAGCTTCTTCTTGAAGAAGATCGCGTCCAGCCAGAGCGACGGGCTGGGCCGGAGCAAGCCGCCCGGCCAGTACATCGTCGAGTCCATCTTCGAGAGCGGCTGGCTGCCCGACATGCACAGCAGCACGCTGCGGGAGGCGAAGATCATCATCGACGACGTGCTGGGGATGCTGCAGGTCTGGGTGCGCGGCTACCTGTGGATCATCCTGATCGAGAGCGCGCTCTATACGTCCATCTTCATGATCCTGCGCGTCCCGTGGTTCGCGCTCGCCGGGGTGATCGCGGGCAGCACGATCCTGCTCCCCTTCATCGGCCCGATCGTCGGCTGCTCGGCGACGGTTCTGCTGACGCTGGCGGTGAACCCGCATGCGATCACCCCGGCGGCGGGCGTGGTCGTCACCTACCTGCTGATCCACGGCGTGCTGGAACAACTTTTTCTGTACCCCTCGCTGGTGGGGGAGGCGCTGGGCCTCAACACGCTGGAGACCATCATCGTCGTGCTGCTGGGCGGCGTCATCGCCGGGCTGGCCGGGGTCATCTTCGCCGTCCCGGCCGCCGCCATCCTGAAGCGCATGATCCCGAAGATCTACGCGGCGCTGCGTACGGCCTGAACAGGATATACCCGCCATCTGTGAGGTTTCCATGATCGCGCTGATCTCCTGTCTGTTCCCCGCGTTCGCCACTGAAATCGACACCGTCGGCGGGGAAGGCACCTACAACAACAACGGCGACATGATGAAGCTCGTCTACTTCACCGTCGGAGAGACAGCGGCGGTGACAGCGGCGGAGTTCGCCGTCTACAACTACGGATCGGACAGCACGATCCGGTTCGCCCTCTACGCCGCCAACGAGGATCTGTCCTCCTGGGAGCTTGTGGACACCGTCGACAGCGAAGTCGCCATCCCGGACGACTCACAGGGCTGGGCGGGCACGGGGGAGGTCGTGTGGCTGCTGGAGGCGGGGCGCAGCTACGCGATGGGCGTATGGATTGAAAGCGACTGGTACTACTACTACGACGAGGGCCGCAGCGGCTCCCCCTGGTTCGGGGAGACTGCCGGCTCCTTCCGCGTCGAGGAGGAGGTGCCGGACAGCTTCTCGGCTGACCGGGAGGAGTATTATTATTGGATGCGGATCACCTCCGAGATCGCCGATCTGGACGGCGACGGGCTGGCGGGGGAGCAGTGGGGCGGGACGGACTGCGACGACGAGGACCCGGACGTGGGCGTGGCAGGCGAGGAGATCCCCTACGACGGGATCGATCAGGACTGTGACGGCGCCGATCTCACCGATCAGGACGGCGACGGGGCGGACGCAGCGGAGGCGGGCGGGCAGGACTGCGACGACGGCGACGCCTCGATCCGGCCCGGCGCCGCCGAGGTCTGCGGCGACGATATCGACAACGACTGCGCGGGCGGCCCCGACGACGACTGCACCGGCAGCGGAGATGGCGGCTCCAGCCTGAAGATCGACGGCGGCTGCGCCTGCAGCAGCGCGCCGGGGGCGGGGGCGCTCGGGGGGCTGCTGCTGCTCGCGGCGGCGGCGGGCGCCCGGCGCCGCTGATCCGGGCTACGGCATCTCAGCGGGCAGGCAGACGTTCTCGGCGCTCTCGCAGATCGCCTCGGTCCCGTCGGGCAGGGTCGGGCAGTCGCTGTCCTGCTCGCAGGCGGGGACGCAGTGGGCGTCGAAGCAGGCGCAGGTGAGGGCGTCAGGGGGGCAGGCGGCCTCGCACTCGGCGTCGGTGCTGCAGGAGGGGGGCTCGCCGTCTTCGGGGGGCGCGCCGTCTTCGCCTTCGGGGGGCGCGCCGTCTTCGCCGCTGCCTGCGGTGGTGTCTTCACCGGCGGGATCGTCCTGGGCCTCGCCGCTGATGGCGTCCTTGACGTCTTCGATCAGGCTCACATCGCTCCCGCAGGCGACGAGCATACAGAGCGGCAGGGCGGAGAGCATGGAGAGGATATTGCGCATGGGACGCTCCTTTCAGGGTCTTGTTCGGGGTTGTGTTTCTGCGTTGATCGCACCCGGTCAGACACGCTGTCTCCGGCATCGGGCAGGCCGTCTCTGTCACCGATCATCACCGGATGTCTCCGCCTCCGCGCCTTGATACAGCCATCCGGAGGACAGAACCCTGCCAGCCTGGACGCTGATGCTGCTGCCGATGCTCCTGCTGCTGCCCCCGCTGCTGCTCTATGCGGCGGGCCACGCGCTCGCAGCCATCCTGTTCCGGCTGTACCCGGCGCGCTCCCCTCCCCCGCCGGACGACCGGGCGGCGGCGGTGACGGTGCTGATCCCGGCGCGGGACGAGGGGGCCGGGGCGCTCCGGGCGGCGCGCTCGGTGCTGGATCAGGATCACGCGGGTGCGGTGACGGCGATCCTGCTGGTGCGGGACGGGACGGACAGCGCGGTGGCGCTCCTCGGCGGCCCGGCGCGGCTCACGCCGGGGGAGCCGGTGGAGGTGCAGCGGGCGGCGGATCGCCGCCTGCTGATCTGCGGGGCGGGCAGCGACCCGAAGCACCTGAAGATCAACCTCGGCGTCCGGCTGGCGGAAACGCCCTGGATCGCGATCCTCGACGCCAACCACGCGGCCCGGCCCGGCTGGCTCCGCACCTCCCTCGCGGTGCAGCGCCAGACGGGCGCGCAGCTCGTCCAGTCGCGCCGCTGGCCGCTGGGGGGGATGGACAGGGCGGGGCTGCCGGGGCTGTGGGACTCGCTGCACCAGCACATCGGCTGCGAGGTGCAGAACGTCGCGTGGAGCCACCTCGATCTCCCTGTGTTCTTCACCGGCAGCACCGCGCTGATCGACCGCGCCCTGCTGCTCGCCAACCCGCTGGCGGCGGGGCTGACCGAGGACACCGACCTGTCCTGCCGCCTGCTCCTCCAGGGCGTCCGGTGCGCCTACAACCCGCACAGCGGCTCGGAGGAGGAGGTCTCCCCGGATCTCTACAGCTTCCTCGCCCGCCGCCGCCGCTGGGCGCACGGCCACACGACGGCCCTCCTCGGCCATGTGCTGCCGGGGGTGTGGTCGGCCCCGATCCCGATCCGCCACCGGCTCCAGCTCCTCTACCACGGGCTCCACTACCTGATCGCGGCGGCGG
>JBEIQZ010000348.1:0-6737 GCA_040376255.1 Alphaproteobacteria bacterium | reverse complement strand
GGGGACGCCGGGCGGGATGGCGGGCGGGCCGGGGACGCCGGGCGGGCCGGGGCAGCCGGGCGGGATGTCGGGGCAGCCGGGGACGCCGGGGCAGCAGGGCGGGATGTCGGGGCAGCCGGGAGAGGGCGCGTCGCCGGGGGCGGGGCCGCGCACCCCGCGCCGGGAGGGCCGCGCCGCGCCGCGCGGGCTGTGGACGGGCTTCGCGGTGCTGGCCGCCTCCCTCGCGGGGATCGGGGCCATCGCGCGGCTCTCGGTGCGGAAGCCGCCGCGCTGCGCGCCGCTGAACCGCCCGGCCCGGCCGACCGTCGCCGGGATCGGCCCGTTCGTGCCGGACCCCTCAGGGGTCGCGCGGACGGATCTGTGGGTGGGCGGCGCGCCGGAGGGGGCGCTGGCGCTCGCGGAGGGGCCGTGGACCCCGGAGGAGATCGCGCTCGCGCTCGGGGGGATGGGCGAGGTGCGGGTGGTGGTCGGGAGCCCGGCGCAGGTGGACGGGAGCTATGAGGAGCTGCGGGCGCTGCTGTCGGGGCGGGCGGATCTGCTCTGGGTGCAGGGACGATGAGCCGGAGCAACGCACCTCTGCGGCTCCTCCTCGCGCTCTGCAGCCTCGCGCTGCCCGGGACGGCGATCCTCCCCGGCTGCGCGCCCAGGAGCGGGGAGTGGGTGCGCCACGTCCGCTTCGACGGCAACGAGGCCGGGCTGGAGAACCCGAACGGCGACGCGGTGCTGCGGGACGTGCTGGAGCAGGAGAGCGGGGATCGCCCGACGCTGCTGCGCCCGCGCCAGGACACCAGCCGCCTCTCCCGCGACGCGCTGCGGCGGGACGTGGCGCGGGTGGAGACCCGCTACGCGCACCACGGGCGGTTCGACGCGAAGGTGGAGGGCTGGGTGGTGATCCGCCGGGGCGCGCGCGAGGGTCGGCTCAAGCCGGTGGAGGTTGTCGGCTACCTCGATCCGGGGGAGCCCACGCTCATCAACAAGGTGCGGCTGGACGGGCTGCCGGAGCCGGAGGATGGGAAGCCGGAGGATCCGATCCGCCGCCGCCTCCGGGGCCTCATCGACATCGCCCCCGGCGACACCTTCGATCTCGCGACCTACACCCATGCCCTCAGCGCCATCCGGGCCGGGCTGCAGGAGCGCAGCTACGCCTACGCCACGGTCTCCGGCGAGGTGCTGGTCGACCCGGCCACCCGCCGGGCGGACATCGTGTTCACCGTCGTTCGCGGCCCGGCCTGCCGGTTCGGCGCGGTGACGATCTCCGGCTCGAAGAAGGTTCCTTCTGACCGGCTGACGCTGAATGTAAAGGAGGGCGAGCCCTACCACCCGAGCGCGATGGCCGAGACGCGGCAGTCGCTGTTCGCGCTCCGGGTGTTCAGGCTGGTCGACGTGATCCCCGACCTCTCCGACCCCACCCGCACCAGCATCCCGGTGCGGGTGGAGGTGCGCGACACGAAGACCCGATCCGTGAAGCTCGGGCTGGTGCTGAACCTGGAGAACGGCCTGCAGTCGGTCGGCGCCTCAGCGATCTACCAGGACTGGAACGTGGCGCGGCGCCTGTGGACCTGGGAGCAGGAGGTGTTCGGGGGGATCGGCCACACCGGGATCGTCTCCTCGACCATCGTGGAGGACGCCTCCGGCACCGTCGCCCCGATCTTCGCCGCCGACGGCACCCTCACCTTCACCCGCATCCTCCCCGCGCTCGACTTCGTCAACGGCGGGCGGATCGAGCGCGGCCTGGAGCCGGGCTACCTGTTCACCCAGTTCAGCTACGCCCCCTCCTTCGTCATCCGCCACTGGGAGCGCCACGCCATCAGCCTCGGCTACCGGGTGAAGTACAACCGCTACAACTTCCTGGACGCCGATGTCGCGGAGGAATTGCGGGCCGAGGAGCCGGACGGCGTGCTGGAGAACCCCTACCTGCTCTCGCTGCTGGAGCAGTCGTGGAGCTACGACGGGCGCAACGACCGCTTCAGCCCCTCGCGCGGCTGGTACCTGTTCCTGAAGACCGCCGAGGCCGGGGCGGTGCTGCAGGGCGACTTCGCCTACCTGCGGCTGGAGGGCGAGACCCGCACCTACCGCTCGCTGATCGACATCGCCGGGTGGGATCCCGACGTCATCCTGGCCGGGCGGCTGGGGGCCGGGCTGCTGCTGCCCTTCGACCCGGCGCTCGGGAAGGCCGCCGTCCCGCTGGATGAGCGCCTGTTCCTCGGCGGCGCGGACACCGTGCGCGGCTGGGGCTACAACCGGCTGGGGCCGCTCATCAGCGGCACCGAGACGCCGGAGGGCGGGCTGGCGCGCGCCTACGGCAGCTTCGAGATCCGGCGCGCGCTGCCCTGGAGCACCTCGGCGGTCGCCTTCCTCGACGCGGGGCGGGTGTGGGACGGGCTGGGGACGATGGGGCTGACCGGGATCCAGCTCACGGTCGGCGGCGGCCTGAGATACACCTCAGTGGCCGGGCCGCTCCGGCTGGATCTGGGGGTGCGGCTGGGGGAGGATCGGATCGGGACGGATCCGAGGCTGCTGCTGCACTTCGGGCTGGGAGAGGCATTTTGATGGATCGCCTGATGGATCGCCTGCGGCCCCGCCTGCCGCTGCTGCTCCCGCTGCTCGCGGCGCTGATCCTGACCTGGCCGATGGCGCTGCACCCGGCGGGCGAGGCCATCGGCAGCATCGACGGGGACGCGCCCAAGCACCTGTGGAACCTCTGGTGGATGCGCGCTGAGTTCTGGCGCGGCCCCTGGGGCCTCCAGACCGACATGGTCAACTTCCCCGACGGGATGCGGCTCTACCCCATCGAGCCGCTCAACGGGGCGCTGAGCGTGCTGCTGCCCCTGCCGCCGGTGCTGCTGTCGAACCTGCTGGCGCTCCTCCACCTCTGGCTGCTCGGCGTCTGCGCGGGGTGGCTGGGGCGGCTGGTGAGCGGATCGGCGGTCGGCGGGATGGCGGCGGGGCTGCTGGCCCAGGGGTCGTCCTTCGCGGCGTTCACGCTGCACGTCGGGGTGGGCGAATTGCGGCAGGTGTGGTGGATCCCGCTCGGGCTCTCCATCGCGGTGCAGGCGCGGGAGCATGCCCTCAATGACGGGGTGATGGGCCGGGCGTGGGGGCGGACGCTCCGGTGGTATGCGGCGCTCGGGCTGTGCCTCGCGGGCGCGGTGCTGTCCTGCTTCTATCATGGCTTCTTCCTCTCGACGGCGCTCGCGATCTGGGCGCTGGTGACGCTCCGCCCCTCCCTGCGGCTGCTCGGCGGCTACATGCTGGCGCTCGCGCTCTCGCTGGGAATCACCCTCCCGGTGATCAAGACCTTCTCCGGCAGCTACGAGCCCGCGCAACAATCCGCTGAGCGGCGCGAGGGCTTCGTCGACTGGATGCAGAACTGGCGGCAGCCCGTAGAGACCTACCGCTTCGCCGCCCTCGACCCGGCGCAGACCCTCACCCCGCGCACCGCAGAGCGCCGGGGGGCCGGGCAGCCGGGGGCAGACCGGCAGAAGCTCGCCTACACCGGGGGGCGCTACCTCGGCCTGCTGGCGGTCGGGCTGGCGCTCGCGGGGCTGGTGGCCGCGCCGCCGCGCGCGCTGCCCTGGCTGCTGGTGACGCTCGCCGGGCTGGTGCTGTCGATGGGGACGGTGCCGTGGTGGCAGGGGGAGCAGGTGACGCTCGGCGGCGGGCGGGTGCTGCTCCCGCTGGCGTGGATCAACCGCGCGCTCGCCTGGGCCGCCGAGCCGCTCAACTTCCCGGCCCGCTTCCTGAGCGTGACCTCGGTGGGGATCGCGCTGCTGGCCGGGCTGGCGGTGGCGCGCTGGCCGGCGCTGCGCTGGCTGGTGCCGCTGGCGGTGGCGGACATCGCCTGGAACGACCTCGTCCCCTGGCCGCGCGCCACCTTCCCGATGCCCGACGCCGCCGGGCTCACCGCCGGGGAGGGCGCGGTGTGGGACGCCTCGATGGTGGCGAAGGCCGCCGCCTCCCACCAGGGCGCCGAGAACGCGGTCATCGCCGGGATCGATCCGGAGACCCGCCTGCGCGACATGGCCGCCCAGATGCAGCTCAACCGCCCCACCCAGGCCATGCCCGTCGAGCGCGTCGACCACTGGGCGACCTCCGGTATGGCGTGGTCGCGGGCGCTCCCGCTGGCGGAGGCGCTGGCGGCCGGGCGGCCATCCGGCGATCACCGGGAGGATCTCTGGCTGCTGCGCGCGCGCGGCTTCGACCGGGTCGTCCTGACCCACGACCGCCAGAGCGGCCCGCAGCCGCAGCAGCGGGCGATCCTGGATCGGCTGCTCGGCCCCGGCGTCTCCGCGCCCAACGCGACGATCTGGATCGTCCCCGCCGTAGACGCCACCCCCGCCGAGCAGCAGGCGTGGACGGAGGCGCAGGCGGCCCGCCTCGCCCGGTTCGCCCCCGCCACCCTCGCCCCCCAGGATCAGGCCCCGCCGCCGCAGCCCCGCCCCCCGCAGCAGCCCCCGCAGCCGGGCGCCCCCCGATGATCCCGCCGGTGATCCGCGCTGTCCTCTCCCTCGGCAGCTCCCTCGGTGACCGCGAACGGATGCTGGGCATCGCCACTTCCGCCCTGAATGCCCAGCCGGAGATCCGCATCCTGCGCCGGAGCCCCTGGCTCCGCACCGCAGCGGTCGGCGGGGTGGCCCGCGCGATCTTCCTCAACGGGCTGCTGCTCGTCGAGACCCCGCTCCCACCGGTCGACCTCCTGCGCCGCTGCAAGTCCCTGGAGGCGCGCCTCGGCCGCCGCCCCGCCCGCCGCTTCGCTGAGCGCCGCATCGACATCGACATCCTGCTCTACGGCGAGGCGATCATCGACCTGCCGGAGCTCCAGATCCCCCACCCGCGCCTGCATGAGCGGCCCTTCTTCCTGAAGCTCCTGCGGCAGATGCTCCCCGGTGTGCCCGATCCCCGCACCGGAGCGGCCTGGTGAGCGGCCCGCTGCGGAGAGCGCCCGCGCCAGGGCTGAGCCCGACGTGGTACCTGCCGCTCGTCCTCGCGGTCTGCGCGGCGGCGTGGAGCGCGCTCACCCAGGCGGGCTACGTCTGGGACGACAACGGCCTGCTCCGCGCCAACACCACGCTGGCTGAGCCGTCCTGGTCGGCGGTGTGGGCGCACGACTTCTGGTACGGGGTGCGCGGGAAGGATGTGTTCTCGCCCTACTACCGCCCGCTGGTGATCTCCAGCTTCCTCATCGACTATCAGCTCGGGCTGCAGGGGTGGATCTCCCACCTGATCAACCTGGCGCTGCACCTGCTGAACGTCGCCCTGCTGATCCGGCTGCTGGAGCGGCACCTGACGCCGGGCCGGGCGGCGGCGGCGGGGCTGCTCTTCGGCCTGCACCCGCTTCAGTCTGAGGCGGTGGCGTGGGTGTCGGCGCGCTCGGATCTGATGGCGACGGGGGGCGTGCTGGGGACGCTGCTGCTGCTGGAGCGGCGCTCCCCGCTGGCCGCGCTGCCGCTGGCCGCCGCGATGCTGTCGAAGGAGAGCAGCGCGCTGTTCCCGCTGCTGCTCGCGGGCTGGCGGTTCGCCTGGGAGCCGACCGTGGCGGCGGCGGCGCGCCGGACGGTGCGGGAGTGGCTGTGGCTGCTGCCGGGGCTGCTCCTGCCGCTGCTGCTCCGGCTCAACGCAGACCTGGGCGATCCGCCCGACACCGGGGAGGCGATCAGCGACGCGCTGCCCTGGCTCCACATGACCGCCGCGAGCCTGCTCGGCTGGCTGAGCGTCCCGTGGCCGCTCACCACCGGCATGACCAACGAGCGGGCCGGGCAGTACCCGTGGCTCTGGCCCTCGGCGGCGGTGAGCGCGCTGACCCTGGGCTGGCTGCTGTGGCGGGCGCCGCGCCGGAGCGCGGGGCTGTACCTGTTCGCCGCGCTGGCCTTCCTGCCCGCGATCTCCTCGATCCTCTGGTTCGGGCTGATCGGGGAGCGCTACCTGTACCTGCCGCTGGCGATGCTCGCCGCCGCCCTCGCGGCAGGCTTCCCCGACGATCTCCCTGACGCTCTCCCCGACGGGCCGCCCCGGCTCCCGCGCGGCGCGCTGCTGCTCGGTCTGTGGTCGGTCGCCGCGCTGTGGGCGCTCCACATACGGCTGCCCGACTGGGCCGACACGGAGAGCCTCTGGCAGGCCGCGATCCGCCGCGTCCCCGCCTCCTCCTACGTCCACCAGATGCTCGGCAACGAGCTGCTGCGCCAGGGCCGATCCGCAGAGGCGCTCGCCGCCTATGACGCCTCGCTCGACCTCCGCCCGGCACGCCGCTTCGCCTGCGAGAACATCTCCGACCTCGCCGTCGGACAGTGGCCGCTTGCGCGGGTGCAGCAGCGGATGGGGGTGTGGGACGCGGGCGGCTGCCGCAGGCGCCCCGGCTACGACGGCCCGCTCTACATCGCCCTCGCCGCCGCCGGTCAGTGGCCGCTGGCCGAGGCCCGCCTGAGATCCGGCGTCCGCTTCGATCCGCTGCGCCGGGATCGCGTCCTCAAGGGCGCCATCGCGCTCAGGGACGGCGATCTGCTGCTCGCCGGGGCCGAGGCCGCGCTCTGGCCGGAGGGCGCCGGGAGCTACCACGATCAGGTGCTGACGCTGCTCCAGAACCGGCTGGCGGCGCCGGAAGAGTGATCTGGGAGCGCCGGAGGGTATCCGGCGCGTACGGGATACCTCTCAGCGGTGCGCGGGAAGCTATCCCCCGGGTGCGGGATACCTCTCAGCGGTGCGCGGGAAGCTATCCCCCGGGTGCGGGATACCTCTCAGCG
>JBEIQZ010000558.1:0-4064 GCA_040376255.1 Alphaproteobacteria bacterium | reverse complement strand
GAGAGCGGGTGGTGCGACCCCACCCCTCCGCGTCGTCGGGAAACTGACAGGCTGTGTGGGTGGGGGTGTGCTTGAGTTGGGCGTGGTTTCTCTGTTGAGAACCCACACAGCTACTTTTTTGTCTGCGGGGGGGCAGGATGTGGATTCGGCTTGGACTGACGGAAGATCCTGGGGCGTTTGTTCGCCTGCTGAACTTCCTCGCCCGCGAGAACGAGGATCTGATCGCCCGGAACCCGGCAACGCCGCTGCTGTACACGGGGGCGGCCTCCGGGCAGCCCATCGTGCGGTACGCGCGGGAGCAGCAGGAACAGTGGCTCGACGTTTTCATGATGATCCGGCAGGGCTGGGAGGACTGCGACGGTCTGTCCTGCTACCGGGCGGGAGAGCTTCGGGCGCGGGGCTGGCGGGCGATTGAGCCGGGGTACAGCAGCTACCGCCTCGCACAGAACCTCCGGCCCGACCACATCCCGGCGAAGGTGTTTCTCAGAACCAGGGGCAACCGGACGTTTCATTGTCTGGTGTCCTACGAGCTGAACGGCCATGTTTTCTTTGATGACCCCTCGGCCCGCCTCGGCATGTACGGGGGGCGGCTGCTGTCTCCGGCCTGGGTCGAACGGCGGCTGGAGGAGCAGCTCCGCGCCAGAGAGGCGCAGATCCACCTGACACCCGCCTGGGATGCGAGGGTCGGCAACGACCGGAACGCCCGCGAGATCAGGGGCTACGGACACGCCGGAGCGGTGCGCGGCCATCTGGTGCGCGCGGGCGCGGGTCAGGGGAGTGTGGAGGGTCGGGGCGCGGTGCGGCTGGTTCGTGACGTTCAAGGGGGTGTGTAATGGGTGGATTTCGTGAGTTGAATGTGCTGAACCGGCGGGACGCACCGAGGGAGATCCCCGGTGGTCGCCGGATTCCGGGCGTGGCGGGTGAGATCGGCTGGGAGCCGCGCAGCGAGCGTCAGGAGGCGCGTCGGGAGGCGCGTCAGGAGTGGCGCGAGGAGCGGCTGGACGACCGGCAGGCGGCGAACCGGGACAACCGGCGTGACCTGCGCCGCCGCAAGCGCATCGAGCGCATTGAGGATCGGCAGGAGCGCAAGAACGAGCGCCGCGATGCGCGTCAGGAGAAGATGAACGAGCGCATGGATGCGCGCCAGGAGCGCATCCGTGACCGCATCCAGCAGGTCGATGGCGACGACTACGCCGCCGAGACGGGCGGATTCGGGCCGGTACAGCGCCTCCACGGTCGCGCCGGTCGGGAGCTGGTGCGGTTCCGGGTGGAGAGCGACCACCTCGCCGTCGTCAAGGAGCTGAACCCCGGCCAGTGGTTGATCACCGTCGCGCCGGAGAGCTGGCGGAACCAGCGGCGGGTCGAAACCCTCGCCGGAGAGGTCGGCGTCGCGCCGCTGGTGCTGCCCGCGCTGCATGCCGCCGGTCGGGCCATCCAGCGGCTCGGCGGGCCGCCGATGGTCATCTGCAACCCCGGCGCTGCCGGTGCCGGTGCCGCTGGGGGCGGTGCCGGTGTCGCTGCTGCCGATTGGCGCACAGGGCTGCCTCCCGTGCAGGCCCAGGCCCATGCGCCCCACCCGGCGCCCCAGCGTCCGCTGCTGCCCGCGCTGCGCCCCGGCGCGCACCATCGGCCCGCGCCCCTCCTCGTCCGCCCGGAGCCGGGCGCGGGGGTCATCGTGCGCGTGATGCCCGATGGTCGCCGCCAGCAGATGTTCGTCCCGCCGAAGCGGGCCGGGCAGGAGGCGGGGCTGGCGCTGCGGCTCAACGTCAACGCCCCGGCACCGGAGGCGGCGGGGTTCATGTCGGCGGGGCTGGCTGGAGAGATCGGCTGCAACGGCTCGAAGAAGTGCGCCGCCTGCAACCGGGGCCGCTGCGGGCATCGGGGAGGGCGCTGATATGGCACGCGGACGCCCCCTCCTGCCGCCCCGCGTCGGTCGCCCTGGCCCCCGCGCCGGTCGCCCCGGCACTGGTCGCCCCGGCCCCCGGCCCCCGCGCCGGTCGCCGCGTCTGCGCCTGCCGCCGCTGAAGATCCCGCCGATCCTGCCGGTGATGCGGTTCTCTCCGGCGCTCCTCGACATCCCCATCGAGCCGACCCGCCGCGCTGCAGGCGTGGCGCTGCTGTCCCGGCATGGCCGCCCGACCGGGCGCTGTGTCGATTGCGGCGCGCGGGTCTGTCCGATCTGCGGGGTCGAACTGAGCAGCCGGGAGATGCAGCTCTACGGGCTGCGCTGGATCGAGGGGTCTGAGCATTTCGTCCAGGGCCACGGCATGTGGACGCCGGGGATGGAGCTGCTGCTGAAGCGGGCGCGGTTCTACGCACCGCTCCCCGGCGTGATCGACCCGCCGCGCCGGAACCGGCTGAACGTCAACCTGCGGCTGCCGAACGGGCGCGGGAACGTGCAGGCGCAGGTGAACCTCGGCTCCTTCGGGCCGCCGCCGCCGCCACCCTCCGGGCCGTTCCTGATGATCCCGGCGATCCAGGCGTGGGTAGTGTGGCTGTTCCAGGTGAAGGCGCACCAGACGGACGATGCGACCCTGAAGGGCAAGCTGGATCTGGCCGCGAAGATGATCGGGGCCAGTCAGTACCGCAACACCTGGGAGCCGTATGAGGCGGGCATCGTGGAGGCTGTTCGGCTCCAGAGCCAGCCGATGACCGGCAATATCGTCATGGGCATCAACAGCATGGCGGAGCAGAGCCTCATGCCGGGGTGGCTGAAGACCCCGGAGTTCTCGCCGCTGCCGAGCGTGCGGTATTTCCGCACCCGCATCGCCATGTTCCTCGTCCTGTTCGGGGACAAGAGCCAGAACCCCGATCTGTTCACGACGCCGGGGCTGTCCACCAAGTTCCTCGAAGTGGCCCGTGGGTTGGTGAACGGGGACGCCTGGTCGCTCGACAAGTCGAGTATCCAGCTCACGGAGCAGCTCATCCAGGGCGTGATGAACGGACTGCCGAAAGAGGCCGAGAAGACCCTGCTGTGGCTCGACAACATGCTGGCCATTGTCCGGGGGGTGCGTCCGCGCACCTGGGAGGAGATCCTCCGCCAGCAGTTCAACATCACCCTGAAGGCGGCGGGCGGCGCGGCTGAGGGTGCTGCGCGGGCGGCGGGGACGGTGCTGGCGAAGGTGGATGAGGGGCTGGACGCAGCCCAGGACGGGCTGTCTACGAAGGTTGTCGTGGGCGTCGGCCTGGTGGTTCTCGTCGTCGGTGCGGGCATGGCTGTGGCGGCACGCCGCTGATGCAGAAGGGCGCTGCCATCGCTGTGGGCGTGGGGCTGGTCGGCGGGCTGGGCCTGCTCGGTCTGGTCGCGGCCAGCGCAGACGGGCAGGCGGCGCTCCAGGGGGCTGCGGTGCGCGGGCGGCGCATTGTGTACCGGGTGCTGGACGACTGGATGGGCGTGCTGATCGCCAAGACCTCAGAGCATGAGGGCAAGTTCTGGAGTGTCCAGAAGAACATCGACGGGAACGGCGTCAGCTACGGCGTCCTCCAGTGGACGCAGCTCGGCGGCGGGCTGTTCAAGGTGTTGAGCCGGATGAGGAGCGCCGACCCGGACTTCTTCGATGCGACGTTCGGAGCCGGAGTGCCGGGAGCGGTGGATCGGCTGCTCGCTGCGGTGAAGGCCAAGAGCCTCGCGCCCGTTGATGGCGCGGTGCTGTGGGCGCAGCCGTGGCTGGGGCGGTTCATCGCCGCTGGCTACCATGAGCCGTTCCAGCAGGCGCAGCTCTACGAGGCGCAGAACAGCGAGTACATGCGCGCCGCCATCGCCCTCGCCCGCCTGCTCGGCCCGCAGAGCGAGCGGGCGATGGTCTGCTACTACAACCGCACCGTCCACCAGGGGCCAGGCGGCGCCACCGGGCCTGCGAAGCGGCTGGTGGCTGCCTGGGCCAGCGGGAGCGCCCCCCGGCCCGACAACGACCGTGACATCCTGCTCCAGTACACATGGATGTGCGCGGCGCAATTCCGCCGCACGACCCAGCCGGAGAGCATGGCGTTCAACAGCCGGGGCGCGGTCTGGAAGGTGGTGGCGGAGGAGTACCCGGAGCTGACAGTCGGTGATCGCTGGCCGG
>JBEIQZ010000438.1:0-5449 GCA_040376255.1 Alphaproteobacteria bacterium | reverse complement strand
CTGCCTGCCTGCCCGCCCGCTCAGCCCGCGAACGCCCGCTCCAGCAGCCGCGCCGCAGGCACCTCCCCGGTCAGCGACCCGAACAGCCGCCCGCCCGCCCCGCCGATCCGCGCCGCGATCCAGCAGCCCGCGACCTCGCCCGGCGCATGCCGCAGCAGCAGCGACCCCTGCTGGCAGAGCGCGAGCCGCTCGACCAGCCAGCGGGCCTCGAAGGCGAGCCGATCCCGCCCATCAGGCGTGTCCCCCGCCGCTGTGAGCGCCTGGAGCCGCCCGAAGGTCTGCGCGGCGAAGGCGTCGAGCGCCGCCGACTCCCCGGCCACGCCGCCGATCTCCGCGCGGAGCGCCGCGAGGCTCTCCGGGCTGCGCGCCATCGCCCGCAGGACGTCGAGGCAGATCACGTTGCCCGACCCCTCCCATATCGAGTAGAGCGGGCTCTCGCGGTAGAGGCGGGGCATCACGCTCTCCTCCACAAAACCGCCGCCGCCGAGGCATTCGAGCGCTTCGGCCACCTGCGGCACCACCCGCTTGCAGAGCCAGTATTTTGCGATGGGCGTGGCGATGCGCCGGAAGGCGTCCTCTTGAGCCCCCGCCGCCCCGCCCTGCCCCGCCCGGTCGAACGCCCCGGCCAGCCGCAGCATCAGCAGCGTCGCGGCCTCGGACTCCATGCTCAGGTCGGCCAGCACGTTCTGCATCAGCGGCTGATCGCAGAGGCGCCGCCCGAAGGCCGAGCGGTGGCGCGCGTGGTGGAGCGCCTGGACGAGCGCGGCGCGCATCAGGGCGGCGGCGCCGATGGTGCAGTCGAGCCGGGTGTGGTTCACCATCTCGATGATCGTGGCGACCCCGCGCCCCTCGGGGCCGAGCCGCCAGCCGAGAGCGTCGGCGTACTCGACCTCGGAGGAGGCGTTGGAGCGGTTTCCGAGTTTATCTTTGATGCGCTGGAAGAACAGGTTGTTCTTCGTGCCGTCCGGCAAAAAGCGCGGCACAAGGAAGCAGGTCAGCCCGCCGGAGCGACCGGCCTCCCCGACCTGCGCCAGCACGCAGAAGGCGTCGGAGTTCGGGGCGGAGCAGAAGAACTTGTGGCCGGTGATCCGGTAGCAGGCGCCCTCAGGGGTGTCCCCGGCGGACACCGCTACCGTCCGGTTGGCCGCGACGTCCGAGCCGCCCTGCTTCTCGGTCATCGCCATCCCGAAGGTGACCCCGGACTTCTGATCCGGCGCCACCACCCGCCCGTCATAGCGCCGCGAGATCCGCGCGAGCCACGGGCGCCCCACCTCCGGCCACCGCCGCAGCACCGGCACCACTGAGAAGGTCATCGAGATCGGGCAGCAGTGGCCCAATTCGTTCTGGGCCATCAGGTAGAACAGCGCCGCCCGCCCCGCCTGCGCGCCCTGCCCCGCGCCCGGCTCCCACGGGAGCGCGTGCAGCCCCTCAGCGATGGAGAGGCCCATCAGCCCGTCCCAGGCCGGGTGGAAGGCCACCTCGTCGCGGCGGCGCCCCTGCCGATCGTGGGTGTGGAGGCGCGGCGGGCTCTGATCGGCGAGGAACCCCCACTGGATCACCTCCTCGCTCCCGACGCGCGCGCCGAAGCGGTCGCAGGCGGCGGCATAGTCGGCCCCGCCCGCCGCGATCAGCGCGGCAGAGAGCACCGGATCGGTGCGGTAGAGGTTGTAGCCGGTGAGCGCATCGACGACGTTGTGCACAATGTGGGTAGCCGACATGCCCGATGCATTATCGCGTGCGCGCGCGCTATGCTGCTTGACGGACGGACAGACTGCTATAGGCTTGCCGGGATGGGGTGCCTATGAACCGGACGGCTCAGTCCACCTTCGCTTATGTCGCGCTCGGAATGATCGCGCTGCTCGCCATATTGAACGCCGCTCAGCTCCACAACCTGGAGAGCCGCGTGGGCGAGATCAACCAGAAGCTCGACGCGCTCACCCGCGACGGGGTCAAAACCAGCGGGGTCAAGGCTGGCGGGGCCGCGACCAGCGGGGCCGCGACAGGGGCCGCGCCCGGCGATCAGCGCGGCGTCTGCAAGGTGAGCGCCGAAGAGCAGGCCGATCTCGACAAGCCCGGCAACCTGCTGAAGCCGCGCCGCATGCCGAAGGACTGGCCGACCACCATCGCCTCCGGCGGGACGCTGCGCCGCCAGGTCGCCTCCGATCCGCCGGGCCTGAACCTGCTGGCCTCCAACAACGCCGCCGACATCGCTGAGTACTACAAGTACGCCTCAGACCGCCTCGCCGAGCGCGATCTCGACGAACCCGCCCGCTGGAACGCCTCGCTCGCCACGTACGTCACCACCGAGGACGACGGCCTGAGCTTCACCGTCCGCATCCGCAAGGGCGTGAAGTGGCACAAGCCCGCCGTCGACCTGAGCCTGCCGAAGTACGCATGGCTCAAGGCCGATCACGAGCTGACCGCCGATGACTTCGTGTTCGCCTGGGAGACGATCCAGAACCCACAGGTCGGCGGGCGGGCCGCCGCCGCGCGCGGCGGGCTCGATCACCTCGATCACGCCGAGAAGATCGACGACTACACGTTCAAGGTGATCTTCAAGGAGCGGCTCTACACCAACTTCAGCAACGTCGTCGACTCGGAGCCCTTCCCGCGCTGGCTCTATATGTATGACGAGAACGGCAAGCCCTTCGACAAGGCGACCTGGGGCGAGAAGCTCAACTCCCACTGGTACAACCAGAAGGCCATCGGTGTCGGCCCCTACCGCTTCCTGTCCTGGGAGTCCGGGGTGAAGCTGGCGTTTGCGCGCGACGCTGACTACTGGAACGACTGCCTGAAGCCGACCTTCGACAAGCTGGAGTTCAGCTTCATCAAGGATCAGGCCGCGTGGCTGTCCTACCTGAAGACCGGCCAGCTCGACTACACCCAGATGCAGCCGCAGCAGTTCATCTCCGAGGTGAAGCCCTCCCTCAACGAGCAGGGCGAGCCGGTCAAGCCGCTGCTCGGCCAGGAGCACCTGAAGCTGATCTACCATGAGGAGCTGTCGTGGTTCTACATCGGCTGGAACCTGCGCCTGCCGATGTTCGAGGACGTCCGGGTGCGGAAGGCGATGACGATGGCGCTCGACCGGCAGAGCCTCGTCAAGAACGTCTTCGCCGGACTGGGTCAGGTGACCAGCGGCCCGTTCGCGATCCAGAACGAGTGCTATGACAAGTCCGTGCTGCCGATGCCCTACGATCTCCGGGAGGCGATGAAGCTGCTGGAGGAGGCGGGCTGGGTGGACAGCGACGGGAACGGCGTCCGCGAGAAGATGATCGACGGCAAGAAGAAGGAATTTGTGTTCACGCTGATGATCTACGGCGGTTCGAACGAGTACGACACCCTGGCCTCTGCCTACCGCGAGGCGCTGCTGACCATCGGCATCAAGATGAACGTCGAGGCGCCCGAGTGGTCGGCGATGCTGAAGAAGCTCGACAGCCTGGAGTTCGACGCCTACACCGGCGCGTGGGCGCCCGGCATCGACACCGACCTGCGCCCGGTCTGGCACTCCTCGCAGGTCGAGGTGCCGCAGTCCTCGAACCGGATCGGCTTCAAGAACGCCCGCGCCGACGAGATCATCGAGGCGCACCGCCGGGAGCTGGATCACGACAAGCGCATCGCGCTCTGCCAGGAATTCCACCGGCTCGTCGCTGAGGAGCAGCCCTACACCTTCTTCTATCAGCGGCGCCGGGCGATGCTGTACTGGGACTACCTCAACACGCCGCTGTTCACGGTGGAGAACCCCTACCGGGACATCCGGTACTTCTCCTTCGCCAGCGCGCGTCCATAGCGGTCGGCTGCGATGCTCCAGTACGCCCTCCGCCGCACCCTTATGATGATCCCGGTGTTCTTCCTGATCTCCCTGCTCATCTTCCTGGTGCTGAACCTGGCGCCGGGGCGGCCCGGGCAGGCCGGCAGCACAGAGACTGTGCAGAAGGGGTCTGAGAACGCCTCTGAGAGCGTCATCATTTTTAAGCGGCAGTTCGATCTGGACAAGCCGATCCTCCTCAACACGCGCTCCCTGCTCAGCCAGGACGACGTCCGGGCGCTGATCGTGGCGGCGGCGGACATCGAGGGGAACCCCACCAACGCCGAGATCATCGACGCCAAGGAGCGGCTCGAAGACTACGGGAACTACCTCGTCCGCCACCTGATCGTGTTGCTGGACGACCCGTCGCTGGAGGTTCAGCGGCGGGCGGGCGCGGCGCTGACGGTGGCGGCGCGGCAGCCGCTCCGATCAGAGTCGTCGGGAGAGGGCGAGCAGGTCACGGCGGACAACGCCCGGATCGACGCCTTCAACAAGGAGTTCCGCTCGTGGAAGTGCGCCGAGGACGCGCCCCCGGCCTGCCTCGGCGAGGTCCGCAGCCAGTGGACTGCGTGGTACGCGGCGAACGAGGCGGACTACACCTGGTCGGGCCTGGAGGTGGCGGACTCGGCGCTGTTCGACACGCGGTTCGCGCGGTACTGGGGGAAGCTGCTGCGGCTGGATCTCGGCGTGTCGGTCGTCGACTATGAGCCGGTGCTGCCGAAGCTCATGCGGAAGCTGAAGTACTCGATCTCGCTGTCGCTGACCTCGGTGATGCTGGCCTACCTGCTGGCGGTGCCGCTCGGGGTGTACTCGGCGGTAAAGCCGGGGTCGAAGGTTGACAACGTGATGACAGTGGGGCTGTTCATGCTGTACAGCCTGCCGACCTTCTTCACCGGCAGCGTGCTGCTGAAGCTGCTCAGCCAGGGGACGCCGCTCGCGCTGTTCCCGACGGGCGGCTTCGCTGACTCCAGCGACCCGGCGGTCACCACGATCGGGCTGCTGCTCGACGTCGCGTGGCACCTCGCGCTGCCGCTGGCGACGTCGACTGCGGTCTCGCTGGCGGCGCTCTCGCGCTACGCGCGCACCGGCGTCATCGACGTGATCCGCGCCGACTACATCCGGACGGCGCGGGCCAAGGGGCTGTCCGAGCCGGTGGTGATCATCAAGCATGCGGTGCGGAACGGGATGATCCCGATCCTGACGCTGCTCGGCGGGCTGCTGCCGGTGCTGGTGTCGGGCAGCGTGGTGATCGAGGTGGTGTTCACGATCCCCGGCATGGGGAGCTTCCTTGTGGACTCGATCAACCAGCGCGACTACAACTCGGTGATGGCCGTGCTGCTGGCCTCCAGCCTGCTGACACAGATCGGGCTGCTGCTCTCTGACCTCTCCTACGCCTTCGTCGACCCACGGATCAGCCTTGACTAAGATCCCTGCTGAGATCCCCGCCCCCGCTCCCGCCGCGCCGCCCGCGCCCCCCCGGCCCGCGCCGGTCGAAGATCCGCTCTGGTACGAGATCGTCTGGGGCCAGTTCCGGAAGCGGACGCTGGCGTACCGGTCGCTCTGGGGCGTGCTGGCGCTGTTCGTGGTGGCTGTCTACGCGCCGCTGTTCGCCTCCAACAAGCCGTTCTACTGGTCGGCGGAGGG
>JBEIQZ010000381.1:0-6077 GCA_040376255.1 Alphaproteobacteria bacterium | reverse complement strand
CCGCCGCCGCGCACCCCGCCAGCCCCGGCCCGCCCAGCAGCGCCGCCGCCGCCGCCGTCGTGGTCGCATGCCCCGACGGGAACGCGAAGTCCCGCCCGCACCGCAGCCCCGGCGCGACCGGGTAGCTCATACAGGGCCGCGCCCGCCCGAACGCAGGCTTCAACACCCAGGTACACGCCCCGTCCGCCGCCCCCAGCACCAGCGCCAGCACCACCAGCCGCCGCCCCCACACCCGCCACCCCGCCCGCCCGTCCCGCCACAGGACGGTCGCGACAAGCAGCAGCGAGAACGCCCCCACCGCCTCATGCGTCCCCAGCCACCGCCAGATGGCCGCGCCCGGCAGCTCCAGCAGCCCTCCGGCCCCGATCAATAACGCCTCTTCCATGCTGCCCTGCCTACGGCGTCGCCGTCTGCACTGACTGAACTCTTGTGTCTACGACTTTGCCGTAGCGGTCGTAGATGGTGAGCCGATCCTCCTGGTTGTTCCAGATGGGGTCGGTGCTCTGGAGGTAGATGGTGAGCTGTTCGGCGGGGTCGGACTGGTTGGTGCCGCGACCGGAGTGGACCTTGACGGTGTGGCCGGGGGGGACGACGGTGGAGGGCAGATCCCAGCCGTTGCCGCTGATGTCGGCGACGCGGAACCCGGCGAGCTCGACGGGCTGGGCGCTGATGTTGCAGAGGCGGAAGTACTCGCCGTTGACGTTGGCGCGGTCGTCGCCGTCGGCGTTGGCGTGGAAGGAGGTGATGTGGACGACGCCCTGGAAGGTCGCGTTGGTCCAGATGCCGCGTTTTGCCTGCCGGGCCTGCTCCTGGGCGGCGATATAGGGGGTGGTATCGCGGCTGAGGGGCGGGATGATGTAGAGGTGGCCGAGGCCGCGCTCCAGCAGGTAGAGGGAGAGATCCTGTCCGCCGGAGCTGACGTTGGCGAGGAGGCGCCCGTAGCCGTCGCGGATGGTCTCGCCGTAGCTGAGGGCGACGACCTTGCCGTCGATGAGGCTGCGCGTCGCGTCGCGGGCTTCGAGGCCGTAGGGCTCGGCGGGCTTGAGCTCGGGGGTGTTGACCATGCCGAGGCGGACCTTGTCGCCGGTGGAGAGGGTGAAGGTGTCGCCGTCATAGACGCTGGTGACGGTGGCTTCGGCGGGGGGCGGCCCGGCGGGCGCGGCAGGCGGGGGATCTGCGGCGAGGGCAGCGCCGGTGAGGGCGGCGCAGGCGAGGGACAGCAGGAGACGGAGGTTCACGGGGACTCCATGCGGGAGAGCTGCCAGAGCAGGTAGGGGTCATCGGGGGAGAGCAGGGCGGCGCGGCGGGCCTGCGCGCGGGCCTTGTCGCGCTCGCCGCGCATCCAGTAGACGGTGGCGGCGGTGTCGATGTAGGCGGAGTTGAACGGGTCGGCGGCGAGGGCGGACTCGATGAGCCGGACGGCCTCATCGGGCTGCCCGTTCCCGAGGGCGAGGTACCATGCGTCGCAGTTGGCGCGGGCAGGCTCCTTCTTCAGCGGGGCGCAGTCGCGGATCTGTCCCCGGCTCAGCGCGTCGCGGGCGCGGGCGGGGTCTCCGGCGGCCATCCACCCGGCCCCGGCGAAGTCCCAGGGTTCGTCGCCGGGGTGGAGGCGGGCGAGGGTGCGGTCGATGTCGCGCTGGAAGGTGGATCGGTCGAGGGGGGTGAGCTGGAGGCCGTAGAGCCAGATCGGGACGCCGCTGAGCGGGAAGATCTGCATGAGGTGGCGGAGGACGGTGATGCTGCCGTAGCGGTCGCCTTCGAGGGAGGCGATGCGGGCCTTGCGGAGCAGGTGGGCGCTGAAGCCCCGGTGGAGGTCGGCGGCGTCGTCGATGGCGCGGGCGGCCTCGGAGAGCCGGCCGTTCTGGAGCAGGGCGTCGGAGAGGGCGACGTACAGCTCGGCGCGATCGATGTCGGGGACGGCGGGCGCGGTGCCTGTGGAGGCGGTGCCTGCGGGGGCGCCTGCGGGGGCGCCTGCGGGGGCGCCTGCGGGGGCGCCTGCGGGGGCGGAGAGGGCGTCCCGGGCGCGCTGGAGGGCTTCGGGGGCGCGACCGAGCAGGGCGAGGCTGTTGATGAGAGAGATCCACTCGCCCTCCTCGACCAGCCCGGCGACGGGCAGCGGCAGCAGATCGGCGAGCATCGGCTCCCACGCCCCGAGGGAGCGGTGGATGCGGGCGGACAGCACGCGCAATTCCGTGTCCTGCGGGCGGACGGCCAGCGCGGCGTCGAGGGTGTCGCGGGCGCCGGTCAGATCGCCCGAACCGGCCTGGAGGCGGGCGCGGATGATGGCGCGGGCGGGGTCTTCGCCGTGCAGCCGGCGCTCCAGGGCGAGGTAGGCGCCGGGGGCGTCGAAGTCGCGGGCGGGGTGCTTATCGGAGGCTTCGAGGTGGAGCCGCTGGCCGGGGAAGTCGAGGACGACGCGGAATTCCGAGAGCGGCTCGTAGCCGAGCAGCCCGAGCAGCCCGGAGGGGCCGACCGGCCCGGTGTCGGCGCCGACCCACTGGGCGGGCTGGGCCTCCTCGATCCAGCGGTCGCCGATGCGGACGGCCTGCACCGGGACGCGCCGGGTGAGGTGGAGCAATTCCGACTCGGGCAGCCGGTCGAGATCGGCGCCGACCCCGACAACCGGCTCCACGCCGACGGTGCTGACGGAGCGGAAGGGCTCGCCGGTGCGCCCGGAGAAGAGCAGATCGTGCGCGCCCGTGTCCACCTGCAGCAGCACGTCGGCCTCGGTCTGCCGCCCGTCGAGCGCGGCCCGCACGCCGATCTCCACCACGGCCCGGTAGCCGTCGTAGATCATCGGCGCGGCGCGGCGCGGCACGCGGTAGGTGCGGGGGCGGTGCAATTCCAGGATGTCAGCGGGGTAGTCAACGACGCAGGTGAAGCGCGACCAGACGTTGGTGCCGAGGATGCCGCCCACCGGCAGCACCCCGGCATGCTCCGGAACGCCCGGCACGCCGATGGCGACATCGACGCCGTCGAGCGTGAACGCCCCCAGCGTGAGGGTGGCGATGCTGGAGCGCATCCACGGCACCGAGCCGCTCAGCCCCTGGATCAGCCCGCCGGTGTCCTCGCCCTTCAGCCCGAGCCGCTGGGCGATCTCCGTGTTGAGCACTGAGATCGACGCGCCGGTATCGACGAGGAACAGCGCCGAGGAGCCGTCGGGCAGGCCCGCCATCACATAGATCTTGTCGGCGTCCTCCCACGGGCGCCACAGATCGAGCGTGGTGGATTTTTGTGCCGAGGGCTGCAGCGTCGCAGGCACCGGCGCCTGAGCGTATACCTCCGGGGTCACCAGAGAGAGCGGGAGCCAGAACAGCAGCGTGTGCATGCGGCTATGATAACTCCGCAGCGCCCAGACAGCGTCCCGCAGGATCAGCAGATGATCGGGCGCGTCACTGCATCGCGGCCTTCAGGTTCTCCAGCACCTTCTTCCAGGCCCCCTCGTAGACCCGCCGCAGCCCGGCGTGGTCGAGGATCGTCCCGATCAGCCCCTGCGTGTCGTAATCGATGTGGAGGGTGACGAGGGTGTTGGTGGTTGGCTTCATGGTGCGGAGGCTGTAGTGCAAGGTGCCGCCGACGCGGCGGCCCTCGATGGCGACATGGACGCGGCGGCCCCCGTGCTCCTCATCGACGCGGAGGAAGCGGTACTGGAGGGTCCGCTTCTTCAGCGGGGTGGAGAGGGTGAGATCAAAGCTGCCCGGCTGCCCTCCCGGTTTGGCGGTGTCGAAGGCGCCGGTGAGCAACTTCCCGTGGTTCTCCGGGACACCCAGCCACTCCAGCACCTCTTCCCGGCTCTTCTTTTCGATCACGATATCCGCAGTGATGACTGACATCGATACCCGCACCTTGTTGCAGAGGGTGTTATCACACCCGCGCCAGATGGTGTAGCGACGTGATCCCGGATCTCTCTATCCCGATCTATAATCTCGGCCCGATCCCCGTTGATCCCTGGGGGACGCTGGTCTGTATCGGCTTCGTCCTTGGATTGGAGATCGCCCGGGCGCGCGGCCTCCGCCTGGGGCTGGAGGTGCGGGACATCGTGGATGCGACGGTGAGCATCGTCCTCAGCGGCTTCGTGGTGGGCCACCTCGTGCATGTGCTGGCCTACCACCCGGAGCAGTGGGAGAAGGACGGGATCATGTCCCTGCTCCGGATCTGGGCGGGCTTCTCCAGCTTCGGGGGGTTCCTCGGCGCGGTGATCGGGGCGGCGGTGTTCTTCCGCTGGGCGCGGCCCCTGCCGTTCTGGCGGCACGGGGACGTGGTGATGTACGCCTTCCCGTTCGCCTGGATCTTCGGGCGGCTGGGCTGCTTCCTGGCGAAGGATCACATCGGGCGCGAGACGACGTTCTTCCTCGGGCAGGCGATGACCTTCCAATTCGAGGGGCGCCAGATCGTCGAGATCCGCCACAACCTCGGGCTGTATGAGGCGCTGTGGTCGATGGTGATCGCGGCGGTGTTCCTGCTGGTGGATCGGCGGCCCCGGTTCGACGGCTTCTACATCGCGCTGTTCTGCATCCTCTACGCGCCGATGCGCTTCGGGTTTGACTTCCTGCGAAACACCGATCTGGCGACGGCGGATGTGCGGTGGGTGGGGCTGACCCCGGCGCAGTGGGGCTGCCTGGTGATGTTCGGGGTGGGCGTCGCCCTCTTCGCCCGCCCGCCGGTGCCGCCCCCCGATCCGGAGCGGCTCCCGGCCCCCGATCCGCTGCCCCCCGCGACGCCGCAGCCGGGCCGCGCCGATCGGCGGAGCTGGTTCCGCATCCAGGCGCCCACCGGCAGCCAGGCGATCCTGCGCTCCCCGGACGGCAGCGTCCGGTTCGCCCCGATCATCGACGTCAGCGCGGGCGGCGTCGCGATCCACATCGGCGCCGACGAGACCCCCCCGGAGGGCTTCAAGGCCGGGGCGTGGCTCGACGGGATGGAATTGCGGCTGATCGGGGAGCCGCCGATCACCTGTGTCGGCGTCGTGCGGAACCTCCGCATGATGAACGAGGAGGAGCGCGCGCTGATCGGCGACACGGAGATCGGGGCGCTGCTCTGCGGCATCGAGCTGATGGCGGTGCCGGCCCCCGTGCGGACCGCGCTGATCCACTACGTCATGCGGCAGGAGCGCAGCGCCATCCAGACCCGGCGCCCCGCCCGCGTCCAGGGCGGGGAGGTCGAGGCGATCCATGCGTTCATCGAAGAGCAGGAGCGCATCCTCCGCCTCCAGATCCGCGACATCAGCGTCGGCGGGCTCGCCTTCTACGCGGATCCCCGCCGGGGCTGGATCGCTCAGGAGCTGATCGGCCCCCTCCACATCCAGCTCCCCGGTCAGCCCGTCATCAGCGTCAGCGGGCGCATCATCCGGGTGGAGGAGGGGGTGCAGTGGCTCTATGCCGTCGCCTTTGACGGGCTGTCCCCGGCCCACACCGCCATCCTGGAGGCATGGATCCAGCAGCGGCAACTGACGCAGCGCCAGCCGCTCGGAAGATGAAGGCTGAAAACCTGTACTTGACGGTATGGAGGCGAATTGGAAGGTCTGGTCTGTCTGGTCACGCTCGTGCTGGGCGTGTTGCCGCTCGGGTTGCTCGCGTGGATCGCCTCCGTCTCCAGCGCCACCCACCGCCTCCAGCAGCGGGTAGACAGCATGGAGGAGCAGCTCCGCGTCCTGAACGCTGAGCTCGCCCGCGCGCCGGGCAGCGCTGAGGGCCGCACGCTCTGGACGCGCGAGGGGGCGGCCCCGGCGCCGCAGCAGAGCGGCCTCGACACGCTGCCCTACGACCTTCAGGTGGACAAGCGGCTGGACAAGCGACCCGACCCGGCGCTCCCGGCCTCACCCGGGGAGGCGCAGCCGGATCACCCGGCTCAGGCGAAGGTCGCTCCGGCGCGGCCCGACGCGCTGCCGGAGGCGACGTTCAACGCCGTCAGCACGCTGGTGCCGATGAGCGACGGGCTGCCGCCGATCGGCGCCCCCTCCCAGGCCGAGCCGAAGCCTGCCGAGCCGAAGCCTGCCGATCCGGCGGGCGCAGGGGCGCGCTCCGGCGCGGAGCCGGGCTGGACGGGCGGCGGCGCGGGCGGCGGGGCGGGTGGCAATG
>JBEIQZ010000136.1:0-11754 GCA_040376255.1 Alphaproteobacteria bacterium | reverse complement strand
CTCCACATCACGCGGCTGCAGGAGACGCTGAACGAGAGCGACCCGGCGCGCACGACGCCGAGGTTGTCAGCGAAAGCACCCCCTATCGCGCATGTTTCTGCTCCCTGATTCTGCACCCCTCCTGCGCACCCGCCTGCCCTCCCACCTTCTGCGCACCTGCCTGCCAGCCCGCCTGCCAGCCCGCCTGTCAACGCGCGTCACCCCAGCGCGCAGATCACCCCGGCGTGGTCGCTGACCACCGGCAGCCCCCCGTTCCCTCCCGTCCCGTCAAAGACGCGCCGGGCCGCGAGCGGGCGCATCCCCCCGCCGGGCGCGCGCAGCAGCAGCAGGTCGAGGCGCTCCCCGGTCGCCGGGAAGGTGGGCAGGGTGACCCCGCAGGCCGCGCCGACGTCGACGAAGCCCCGGCTCAGCAGCGCGCGGACCGGGGGCGCGGCGGGCGCGCAGTTGAAGTCTCCGCCGATGAGCACGGACAGCCCGGCGCCCGGCGCCTCTCCGTCCGGCGCGTCCCCGAGCGCGGCCAGCAGCCGCCCGCTCTCTGCCGCCGCGCGCTCCGGCTCCCAGGAGAGGTGCGCCGAGACGAACCGCACTGCCCGCCCACGGACATCGGCGGTGGCGGCGACCGCGATCCGGCGGAGGCCGCCATCGCTCAGCACGATCTCCTCCGGATCGGTCAGCGGGACTGCGGAGAGGACGGCAAGCCCCTCGCGGAAGGCGCCGAAGCCGATGTGCGCAGTGCGGCCCTCGATGTACCAGGGGCGGCGCGTGCTGCGCTGGAGATGCCCGCGCAGCAGCAGCCCCGCGTCCGGACGCGCCGGATCGGTGAGGTGCGCGCCGACCTCCTGGAGCAGCAGGACGTCGATCTCCAGCGCGGCGGCGGCGACGGCGATCTCCTCCAGCTTCCGGTGCGCCTCCGGCTCCTGCCAGGTGTGGAGGTTGAGGGTCAGGACGCGCAGCGCGCCGGGCGGACCGGGGGGCGGGTTGCCGGTGACGATCACCGAGTCGCGCCCGCCGGAGCCGTTGTCCACGCTCAGCGGGTTCTCCGGATCGGTGATCCAGACGCCGTCCGCGACGAAGCGGTAGCGGTGGAGTCCCGGCGGGGGACAGGCCCCAGCGCCGATCCAGCAGCCGTCCGGCGCGCGCTGCATCGGCAGGGCGGCGGGCTCCCACCCGTTGAAATCAGCGGCGACCCCGATCCGCGCCGGATCGGGCGGGAGGTGCGGGCCGGGCCGGAGCCGGAACAGGAGCGGGGGCACAGCACCCGCAGGGATCGGATAGATCGTATGCAGGATGAACCTCCCACGCCTGCTCCTCTATCTCCCGCTCTGCGGCTGTACAGCGGACATCGTCCCGCTCCTGCCGGACACCGGGACGTACGCAGCGGACACCTCCTCCCCCGGCGCGACGGTGGACATGTCCCTGCTGACCGGGCCGCTGGTCATCTACGCCGTGCGCCACGCCGAGAAGGAGACCGAGGGCGAAGACCCCGGCCTCACCGTGGAGGGACAGGCGCGGGCGCTCGCCCTCGTCACTTCGATGCGCGACGTGCCGCTCGCCGCCGCCTACGCCACCGACCTGCGGCGCACTCAGGACACCGTCTCCCCCACCGCCGACGACCACGGCCTCCCGGTGACCATCAGCCTGGATCCTGAGGCCGGCCTGGCCTCCGAGCTCGTCGCCACCCGCAGCGACCAGACCGTCCTGCACGCCGGACACTCCTACACCCTCCCCGGCCTCTTCAGCGCCCTCGGCCTCGACCCCGCCCCCTGGGTCAGCGGCTACGGCCAGCTCTGGCGCATCGCCCTCGCCCCCGGCGCAGCCGCCACCGTCGAGGAGACGCACTTCGGCGCGACCGACTCCGGCGGCGCAGGTGACTCCGGCGGCGCAGGTGACTCCGGCGACTCAGGCGTCTGAGCCGCCGCCTCCCCTCCCGGTTCGGATCGCCTCAGGAGCCTCTGGAGAAAAATTCAAGACTATTACAGTATCTATGACTGTTTATAGATTTTCACTCAAGACGGCATCAGGTACATAGAGCGGGGGTTCAGGTACATAGAGGGGGGTCAGGTACATAGAAATTCTGAGTCGCAAGCGGTTGATCTCCTCAGCGGCCTCCCGCCACAACGCCCATGACCCGGCGAACATCAGCGCCCGCGCCGTCTGGGCGTGTCCGTCCTCCGCCTGACCTGTTGCGTCCACCGGCGGGAGCAGCCCGACGCGCCCGGAGAGGTCAGATCCCGTTGATTGACTGGTGCCGTCGCAACCCGATCCGAATAGTCAGCCTCAAACCAATGTAACACAGCGTTACACACGCTGTGTTACAGCATATTTCAGGTTCAACCTATGATAGTTGGAAACGTTACACGTTACACAGTCAGAGCCTCGTGGGGGAACGGTCTCCGCATATTCTTTTTCCAGTCATTTCCCCTGGCGGAAAATAATATTCGGATCGCCGCAGCAGTACACACCCCATCGGCGTGTAACGTGTAACGTTCCATATTTTTATAGTTTCAACCAGCACAATCCTGTAACACAGCGTGTGTAACGTGTGTAACGTGTGTAACGTCCCGCAGAACGCAAGAAACCCCGCGTTCTGCGGGGTTTTCTCCTCACCTCTCTATCGTCCAGACCCTACGACCAGCGTCCCCCTGCATCCGCCGAGGGCGGGGGTGCCTCCCCTTCCCATGAGTGCCATCCTTCGATCTTGAGTTGGTACATCCTGACGGATACCCCTTCCCACCGGGTAGGCACCTTCTGTCCGCGCTCCGATGCCACGAGGTAGCCGCGCGCCGCCCACTGCGGGATCAGCTCCGCTGCGTCGTACCCCTGCCGCTGCATCTCCGCCTCCAGCTCTGCGGGCATGACCGCCACCACTCCGGAGCTTGCGATCCGCCCGATCCAGCCAGAGGGAGGCGCCTCGGTGCGCCCATTCGCCGCTTTGATCCGCCCCTGCTGCGACACCAGCCACCCGCCGATCCGATTCGCCATCGCAGGCATCCTCCGCAATGTCGCAGGTAGAACGTCTATGGCCCCGGTGAAAGCCTGATCGGCGTTGTCCCGTGCGTGCCAGCATGGATGAACGGGGGACGTCAGAGCCGGGTGTTACCCGACCATATCAGAGCCATGGTTACGGAATATTACTCTTTAAACCTGAATACTTCAGATATCATCGTAACTACGTTACCGTTTGTAGGTTACGGAATATAGTTCTTTGAACCTATATATAGTCGGAATGTTACCTGTTACCCAAATACTGGGTACGTGGGGAGGCGAGGATTCAAATTCTATTCCACCCCCCGTCCCTCAGGAAATAATTATGAATCTCCCGCTGAGTAGAGACGCGATTTCCGGGTAACGGGTAACATTCAAGAATTAATCATTTGCAACCTGCAATATTCCGTAACCCAGGTTCGGTAACACCGGTAACACCCACCCATGAGATGGCATATCAGCACAATACTATATTTCAACCTTGATAATTTTGAAACCGATCTACCAATCTCTGCGGTACACGCTCGGCTCAGCAGGGGGGTGGATCGGCATGGTGCGGCTCCGCTTCGATCTTCCACCCATCCAGCTTCAGACGGTACATTCTGACGATTGCCCCACCGAACCGCGTTGCAATCCGGCGCTTGCCCTCCTTGTCGGCTGACACCCAGCCGCGCGTTACCCACTGAGGCAGCAGCTCTTCATGGTCATATCCCTGTCGCCGCATCTCCTCCTCCAGCGCAGCAGGCATCACCGCGACATCGGCATCAGCGACGACGCGCCCGATCCAGCCGGCAGGCGGGGGGATCTCCGGAGTTGGACGCCAGATCGCGCCCTGGACGCGCCCCTGCTGCGACACCAGCCACCCGCCGATCCGATCCCACGCCTCTCCTGCGAGGTCGGCGGAGGCGAGCGCCGTCTGCCCGGCCCGGAGCAGCAGCGCCCTCATCTCCGCCATCGCGGGCATCGGCACTCCGACCGCAACCAGCGCCTCGACGGCCAGCGACACCGAGGCGATGTACTGCGCCAGCCGCCCGCCCGAAGGGCCGCCGCCGAGCTGTGCCTGCACCTCCTCACGCCGCCGCTCCCATCGCTCCCGCAGCCCGTCCCAGTGCTGCACCGTCCACGCTGCGACCATCGGCCCTGCACGCCCCCACTCGGTCAGGCTCTCGATCAGATCGATGGCCGGAGCACCCTCCTCGAACGGCTGCGCGTCCAGCGGCAGCACGCGCAGCCGCATCCCTGCATGTTCTCCGGCGAGCCGCGTCAACGGCGCCTCCCCGGTGCTGATCAGGATCGAGCGCCACGTCACGACCTCCCGCACGCCGTCGACGCGGCCCCGCGCCCGTCCCTGCCCTGATCCCCACTGGTACACGACGCCCGCGATCTTCGACCGGTCGGCGGGCGCCACCTTCTTTGAGTCATCGATCAGGACGGGGAGGTGCCGGAGGAAACCTGCGCGCCCCTCAATCGCGGCGAGGGTGGCAGACCATGGAAGGAGGTATGCGGCTCCGTCGCCGGGGTCGGCCCATGCCGACGCGGCCCAGCGGAGCGCTGTTGTCTTTCCCCGGCTGCTCATACCGTGCAGGTCAACGACGAACGGGGGCGCCCCCGTCGCCTCCAGCATGACCGAGGCGACTGAGGCCGCGAGCATGATCGCTGCGACCGGCGAGCGGTTGACCTCAGCAGCAGCAGCCAGCCACAGCGCCCATGACCCGGCAGGAGCCATCGCTCGCGCCGTCTGCCGGTGGCCGTCCTCCGCTCTCAGCAGATGCGGTCCATCCGGCGTCTGGAGCGCCCGCACTCCGTTCACTTGGGTCCACCCTGCGCGGCTGATCGCGGTCTGAACCGGCACAACCTCTGCGTTCTGTTCCTCGCTGACCTCCAGCCACGCCGCCGCCGCCCGCGCCGAAGACGAGCCGACCGGCGCACCCTTCGCCGCGAGGCCGATGATCCCCCGGCTGTCCATCGCGACCTCCCGCCCGACGATGGCCGATCCGCCCGGCCACTGGACGTCGACCGTATGCCCACCGCTGTCCACATCCTTCCACCGCCGACCGATCCAGAGGGGGCGCTGCGTCACCCGCACCGGCACGCTCCCTTCCTTTGTCTCCTTCACCTGGTAGATGCCGTCCTGAGCACAGATCCAGCCCACCGGATCTGACCAGCCCGCCGGCAGCCCGTCCGGCTTCGCACGCTCCGGCTCGCTCTCCCCTTCCTCGACCACCCGCAGGATCGGACCTTGCGCCGAAGCTGCCGGGCGCTTCATCTCTGCCACGATGCCACGCCACCCGCGCACCGCCCCGATCCGGGTGAGCAGCCCCGCCTCGCCCTTCTCCCCGGTCAACGTCACCGACATCAGACGCTCGATCAGCGCGTCCTTCGGCTCACCGCTCTGGATCGCGGCAAGGATCGCCTGCAATTCCTCCGGCACCTGTGAGCGCGCACGAGGGGGAGGATCAGTCGGTCTGGACTGCGCGGCCAGCGGGACAGGTTCAGACAGATCCTCCAGCATGGCCAGAGAGAGACCGCCGGGGGTGGCCCGATGCAGGTCGTTGATGTCCTTCGGGCGCTCGCTGGACGGAGCAGGAATGGTCGGATAGATAGGCACAGGCATGTCTCCCGCGTAGAAGGCGGTTGAAGGCATCAGATGGGCCAACCGTTGTAGCGGTTGGCTCATCCTTGTTTCCCCCTTGTACCCGAAGCACCTGTGCGATGCAAGAATACACCCACAAACGCACCGACACCGGTTCGCGCTCCTCAACGTCGCCCACGTCGCCCTGAAACAGCCACTAAGCCCGGGAGGCTCACCCGCCCTTCGTCAGCACGATGCAAAGCGCCCCGCCCGCCGCGAGCGCCGCCCCTGCAGCCCGGCGGAAGCTGACCTGCTCACCGAGGAAGACGCGGGCGAACAACAAAATATAAACCGTCGCCATCTGGTTCAGCACCGCCGCCACCGAAGCGTCCGCCCACTTGAAGCCCCCGAGCCACAGCAGCAGCGACAGCCACGTCCCGATCACCGTCGCCGGCATCATCGTGCGCCAGAGCGCCGGATCGGCCATCCGCCGCGCCGTCCCCGCCGCCTGCCCGCGCAGCACCAGCCACAGCGCCTGCCCCGCCACCCCGAACAGCAGGCGGCTCCAGGTGACCTCCACCAGATCGCTCTGCTCCAGCACCGGCTTGACGATCACCACGCCTGTCGCCGTCGACGTGATCGCGGCCCACGCATAGAGCAGCCCGCGCCTCAGCTCCGACCGGCCGGCGCCCGCCACCGCTCCGCCGAGCGCCCCCGGCTCGATCGAGGCCAGCCCGACGCCCCCCAGCACCGCCAGCGCCCCGACCGGGAACCAGCCGCCGGGCCGCTCGTGCAGGAACAGGAAGGAGGCGGCGATCACCGTCGGCGCGTAGACCGTGTCCACCACCGCCAGCCGCGCCGCCCCGATCCGCGCCAGCCCCGCGAACAGCAGCGTGTCCGCGAACGCCAGCCCCAGCAGCCCGCTCGCCGCCACCGCGAGCCAGTCGGCCAGCGGACGATCCACCGGCGGACGCACACCGAGACAAAGCATCGTCACGCCCAGCAATACCAGCGCGACGCTGTTCTTGAAGAAGTTCATCACCTCCGGCGGCACGCCTTCGACCCTCCGGAACAGGATCACCGCCACCGCCCAGGCCAGCGGCGCCAGGAGCGCGCAGAGTTCACCGATAGCAGGCAGGGATGGCTCCGGAGCGCCGCCGGGGTATCACCGGCATAAGCACTGTCAATCTGAAAGCGCGACGCAGGTCTCTGCGGCAGCGCCTGCAACGAGCGCATCACAGGCAGATCCACGCTCAGCGTCTGCCCCCGCCCCGCAGGCTGGAAGCGCGCCGTCAGCCCGTGCCTCCAGCAATTGCCCGCCCCACGCCTCGATCGTCTCCTGCACCGCCCCAAGCCCTGCCCCCAGCGGCGTGATCGCGTAGCTGACCCGCACCGGCGGCCCTGCATCGACCTGCCGCGACACGAGCCCCGCCGCCTCCAGCTCCTTCAGCCGCAGCGACAGCATCCGATCCCCGATCATCAGCCGCTCTGCCAGCGCGGAGAACCGCAGCTCCCCCCCGAGCAGCTCGCGCAGCAGCACCCCGTTCCAGGGGCGCCCCAGGATCTCCATCGCCGCCTTGAATGCGGCACAACGTCGCGGATCGCCGGGCATCTGCCCTCCTGCGGGGAGTGTAGAGCGGAACCCGCCGCCTGACAAGCCTGGCACCTGTATACTTCCTTTTTGATAGCTGAATGCTTGCCGGGCCGTTCTCTGTGGATAATCTTCCACAGCTGAAGCCGCTTCTCTTTCAGAAGTACATCCTCAGTCCCGGAGCCATGATGTCCACGCTGCACACCCCCTTCCTCCTGGGGGATCTCCTGCTCCCCAACCGCGTCCTGATGGCCCCGATGACCCGCTCCGGCGCCGGAGACGGGAACGTCGTGACCGCGCTCACCGCTGAATACTACGCGCAGCGCGCCTCAGCGGGGCTGATCATCAGCGAGGCCACACAGGTCTGTCCCCAGGGCCAGGGCTACGTGGCGACGCCGGGCATCTACAGCCTCAGGCAGGGGGAAGGCTGGCGGCAGGTCGTGGAGGCGGTGCATGCGGCGGGCGGGCGCATCTACGCGCAGCTCTGGCACGTGGGGCGCATCTCGCACACCAGCTTCCAGCCGGACGGCGTCGCGCCGGTCGCCCCCTCGGCGAGCATCGCGCCGGGACAGACCTTCACCCTCCAGGGGCAGGTCCCTTTCTCAGCGCCGCGCGCCCTGGAGACTGAGGAGATCTGGGGCGTCGTCGCGCAGTTCGCGCACGGGGCGCAGGTGGCGAAAGACGCCGGGTTCGACGGGGTGGAGATCCACGCCGCCAACGGCTACCTGATCGACCAGTTCCTCCGCGACGGCACCAACCGGCGCACCGACCGCTACGGCGGAACGGCAGAGAACCGGATGCGCTTCCTGCTGGAGATCGTCGACGCGGTCGGCGCGGTCTTCCCGCTCAGCCGGGTGGGCGTCCGGCTCTCGCCGGGTGGCAGCTTCAACGGGATGTCGGACTCTGATCCGGCGACGCTGTTCTCTGCGGTGACGGCAGCCCTGCGGGATCGCAAGGTGGGCTACCTCCACCTGATCGACGCGGTCGCCGGACAGATGGCCGGGCCGCAGCGGTTCGCGCCGCTGCTCCGCCCGCACTTCCCCGGCGCGCTCATCCTCAACGGCGGCTTCGACGCGGCGAGCGCGGAGGCCGCCCTGAGCGACGGGCTGGCTGACCTGATCGCCTTCGGCGTGCCGTTCCTCGCCAACCCCGACCTGCCGCACCGCCTCGCCCGGGGCGCGGCGCTCAACCCCCCGGACTACGGAACCTTCTACGGCGGCGGCGCGAAGGGCTACACCGACTACCCGGCGCTGATCTGACCGGCACACCGCCGGGCGGCGCGGGATAGAGCCTCTTTGAACCGCTGCCTGCGGCGGTCTGGAGCCTGATTGCCGCTGATCCCCGTCCCCGCTGAGCCAGATACGGAAGCCGTCGTATCGCCGGTCAGCGGCGCGCCGATGATCAGCGCGCCCGGCGCCCTCACTGACCCCCGCGAAGCCCGCGCCCTCGGCGTGTTCACTGTCGGCCCGGAGGGCATCGCGGTGGCTGACCAGGTCTACAACGTCCTGCGGCGCGGCCTCTCCGTCATTGTTCCCGAGGCGCTGCCGGGCTGCTGGTCGGCGTCCGTCTCCCCGCCTGAGGAGGGCGCCCGCGCACCCTCCCGCGCGCTGATCGCGATGCATACCGGGGTGCTCGCCCCTTCTGATAAGCAGGCGGGTGATGAGCAGGCGGGTGATGAGCAGGCGGCTGGTGAGCAGGCGGCTGTATGGGAGGTGCTGGAGTGGCACCTGTGCTGTGACTCCTGCGATGTCGCGATCTCAGACGCGGCGCTCCGCCGATCGGGGACACCGCTCCAGCGGCTCGGGAGCGGAGACGGGCTGATCCCATCAGCGGCGACCGGTGAGACGACCGGTGAGACGGCCGGGGCAGCCGGGGCGAAGGCGGTCTGCTGCTTCAACCCGTGGCGGTGCGAGGTGAGCGTCATGCGGGGCGTCGCCGGGGGTCAGCAGGGGGTGGTCGGGGTGCGCGTCCGCTGGTTCAGCTCCACCTGCGAGATCGTGCGCCGTGAATTCCACTCAGGCGGCGTGCTGCACTGGGCGCGGCTGGAGGACGGGGTGATCAATGTCCTCAGCGAGCAGGGCCGGGAGGTGGAGCGCTCCTTCGACGATCTCTACTGGGGCGACCTCGACGAGGCGATGGACGATCTGGGGCTCCCTGCGGCGCTCCGCGAGGAGCTGTACCCGATCCTGATCCGGCATGGCGTCCCAGCAACCGCCCCGGGCACACGCTAAAATCAGCAAGCGGAGATCAGATGTGGCTCCTCCTGCTCGCGGCCTGCCGCCCTGATGCTTCCGATACGAAGCCGGAAGACCGTCCGACCTCCACCTTCGGGACGCCGCCGATCGGCGTGCCGCTCCGGATAGAGGCCGTCGCCAGCGGCGACCTCCCCGAACAGGTCGGCAGCGCGGTGACCAGCCCGAGCAACGGCTACACCTACATCCTCCCCCGGAGCGACGGGGTGGCGCGCCCCATGCGCTACCTCAATGAGGTCTATCTGCGCCCCGAAGGAGAATTCTGCCTCGGCCAGACCATCGACGGCGCCTGCAGAGGAACCCGATGGATCTCCGGAGAGATCGCGCTCCCCGATCCGATCTCATCGATGTGCATGGACGGGGCAGGCGGACGCGCCTTCCTGCTCGGCACGTCGATGCTGACAATCGACACCGCCATCGAGGGCGATGACGCATACAGCTACAACCACATCACCGGCGCCATGCCGCTGGAGCAGCTCTCTGGCGGGCAGCGCTACGGACCCTGCGCCTGGCTGCCGGACGCCGGGCAGATCCTGCTGACCCTGCCTGATCGCTGGATCCGGCTCGATCCCGATCGCGGCACCCTCGACCGGCTGGACATGCGCCTCCAGCCGACAGCGATGCAATCCTCAACGGCGCCGGACGGGTCCGATCAGGTGATCCTCGACGACCCTGCTGCGGATCGGATCCTGGCGGTCGATGCGACAACCGGCGCAGAGCGGTGGAGCCTCGCAGTGGAGACCGGCGCGGAGGCGTTCAGCGCAGACGCTGAGCGCGGGCTGGTATGGGTGCTGGATCGCGCCGGACAGGCGCTGGCATGCGATCCGGACGTCGGCACCTGCGCGCCGGTGACCGGCATCATCGGCGCGTCCCGCTTCCTCGAAGCGGACACCCCGCACGGAGCGCTGTGGGTGGTGTCCGAGGACAGCGGAGGGTGGCTGGTGCAGCTCGTCCAGGGGCTGTCCGTGGTGGATCGCGTCCGGCTGCCTGGCAGCGTCGATGCGGTCGCGCGCCCCGGCCTGATGGGCGATCTCGTCGTGTTCACGCACGATGAGGCGGGGCAGGCGCACTACCTGGTGTATGGCGCTGAGGCGCGCGTGGCAGACACCCGCCCGCCGACAGCGATGTTCCTGCTGACAACGCTGGAGGAGCCGCTGAACAACCCGGAGGCGCTGCCCTGCGATGACGGGACGGATCGGGACTTCCAGCATGAGCTGCTGATGGTTCGTGGAAACGCCGAAAAGCTCGCCGGGCTCGGGATCCCGGTCGCCCTCGCGATCACCGACAACTTCACCCAGAAGGCGGAGGAGTGCGGCGCGCTCGGCATCTTCGCCGAGCTGGACGCGCTGGGGCTGACCCTGGGGGTGATGAACCACCAGAACCCCTGCTACAATTGCACCGATCTCCCGACCGCCTCAGGCGCCGACATCTGCGACGCTTCCGATCCTGATCACGCCCGATCCGACGATGAAAAGGCCTGCTTCCCCGATCACCCCGACTACTGCGCGCGGGGAGACGACGCCTGCTACACCGCGCACATGCAGCCCCTCACCGATCTCGTGGACGGGCTGATCCCCGGCGGCGGCGCGTTCCTGACCGGGGTCTCCCACGCGAACATGCACGACCACGCATGGATCGACTACGTCCGCACCGTCGACCGGACATCACAGGGGCGCACCGGCTTCCCGATCAGCCTGATGGAGGCCGCCTGGGCCTACGCGGGGATCGACGTCACGGACCCGCGCGGGAAGAACCAGACCCCGTGGCGGCCCGAGGATCGCGCCTCCGCCTGGCACCTCGGCGACGAGGCGACCTGGGCAGAGGACGATCCCGCCTCCAGCCTGCTCTACCTGCCGGGCGTCAGCACCTCGATGCTCAAGCAGCGCGAGATCTCCTCCAGCGGCCTCTTTGTCATCGACGCCCTGATCCAGCCTATCGCCATGGGCTACGACACCATGGACACCGAGATCCTGTACCGGCAGCTCCGCCAGTCCGTCCACCTGCGCCACGCCGACCGGCTCAACACCTTCTACTTCCACGTCCACAGCATCGGGAGCGCCGCCAACCTCGTCGCCGGTCAGGGCGAGGATCGGATGATCGACGACGGCGCCGGGAATCTGATCTCAGTGACCTCCCTGATCGAAGACCTCATCGACCGGATCAACCGGACCTACGTCGCGACCGGAGAGGCCCGGTGGGCCGACGTCGCTACGCTCGCGCCCTGATGGCGACCTCCGGGATCAGTCTGGGCCGACCGGCTCCACGCCCGCCCGGATCGCGTCCACGCACAAAAACCTGACCGGAAAAACCTGACCGGAAAAATCTGACCGGCGCTCTTTGCGCCAGAAGCACAT
>JBEIQZ010000338.1:0-6945 GCA_040376255.1 Alphaproteobacteria bacterium | reverse complement strand
GCCGCATTCACCAAGGGCTTGGGCCAGCCGTCGCGCCATCTTTGGCGCGGGGGGAGGGACAAGCGGCGTACGCCGCGCCGTCCCGGTGCGGGGGTAACCCCCGCAAAATATGCTACACTCGCCCGAACGAGGGTTCGATGCTGCTGCTGCTGTTGAGGGAGGTCCAGGCCGGGGTACGGATCAATGAGATCGTCTATCAGGTGGCCGGTACAGACGGCGGCTATGAGTGGGTGGAGCTGTGCAGCACTGAGCTGAGCAGCGTGGATCTGACCGGCTACACCGTGGAGATGGCGGGGAACTCCTGGGACGTGATCTTCACGTTCGGCGCCTCCGGCATCGCCCCCGGCGAGTATCCGGTCATCGGCAGCAGCTACGCCACGATCAGCGGCGCGTTCAGCAGCGACCTGGAGAACGCCGGATCGTACATCGACGCCATCCGCCTGAAGGACGCGAGCGGGACGGTCGTGGACACCGTGTTCTACGGCCAGGGCGGCTCCGCTACCAACAACTACGCGCTGCTCGACGACAGCGCCTCCACCGACCCGCTCCGGGCGGCTCCGGTCGCGCCGGAGGGCGAGTCCATCGGGCGCATCGGCTGTGCGGACACCGACAATTCGGCGGTCGACTTTATTCTTTTACCCGCGATCAGCCCTGCGGCGGAGAACCAGGCGGTGATCGACACCGGCGGGGACACCGGGACGGGCGGGGACACCGGGACGGGCGGCGACACCGGGACGGGCGGCGACACCGGGGATAGCGGGACAGGGATCGACTGTTCGGCGGCGGGGCGTGTGCGGATCAACGAGTTCCTGGCGAACCCCGCCGGGAGCGACGACGGGCTGGAGTGGCTGGAATTGTACAACAGCGGCGACGCCCCGGCGCAGGTCGGCGGCTGGGAGCTGCTGTGGGACACCTCGGACTTTGATACGGCCTCCTCCTACCTGCTGCCTGAGACGGTGATCCCGCCCCGGAGCTGGCTGGTGATCGGATCGGGCGGGCTGGACGCCTCGCTGAGCCTGGGGAACGGGACGGACGGCGACGGGCTTCGGCTGAATTGCGGGGCGACGGTGGTGGACACCGTCATCTACGGCGGCAGCAACGGGGCGGGCTTCCCCGACGACAGCGGCGCGACCGCGACCTCCGTCGCGCCCTCGGTGGACGAGGCGTTCTCCATCGTCCGCGAGGAGGACGGGGTGGACACCGATCAGTCCGGGGAGGACTTTCTCTCCTGCGACCAGCCCTCCCCCGGCGCGGCCAACCTCTGCATCGTCCGGCCCTGCCTGCTGACGGACGAGGTGGTGATCAACGAGTTCTCCCAGGAGACCGATGCGGAGTTCCTGGAGCTGAAGAACGTCAGCGGCGCGGACGTGGATCTGTCCGGGTATCTGGTGCAGTGGGCCACCAGCGCCTCCTCCGGCTACAACCACACCGTCACCCTGCCCGATCAGGTGATCCTGGGGCCGGGGGAGTATTATGTGATCGGGACGCCGGTGGCGGATAACTCCCACCTCGACCTGCAGGCCGACATGGATCTCGGCAACGCCACCAGCAACGCCGACGCCCTGCGGCTGGTCTGCAATGACGGCGCAGAGCGCGTGCTGGACACGGTGATCTACGCGGCGTCGGGCGAGCTCAACGACGACGCGTGGATCGGGGACGACGGCGCGGTCGCCGCCTCGCTCGCGCCCACCGCCGACGACGGGCAGGCCGTCGGGCGCATCCCGGACGGGCAGGACACCGATCAGTGCGGCGCGGACTTTGTCGTGGAGCCCGTCCCGACGCCGGGCGCCGAGAACGTCACCGACATCGTCCCCCCCGGCGAGTGCGTGCCGGGCGCGCAGATCCGGATCAATGAGGTGCTGTACGACTCCGCCGACGACGACGCGACCGGCGAGTGGATCGAGCTGTACAACGACGGGGACACTGAGGTGGATCTGGGCGGCTACTGGATCGAGGGCGCAAAGTCGAGCTGGGACATCCAGTTCGTGCTGGGCGGCGGCAGCGTGATCGCGCCGGGCGGCTTCTTCGTGATCGGCGCGGGGCTGGTGCCGGAGCAGGATGTCGAGGCTGAGGATCTGGATCTCGGCAACGGGACGGGGACGGACGGGGTGCGGCTGGTGGACTGTGAAGGCACCGTGCTGGACACGGTGCTGTACGGCGACGCGGCGGAGGACGAGATCACCGGGGACGGCGGGAGTACGGATCGGCTCAACGTCGCGGACGCCGGGATCTCCATCGGGCGCTTCCCCGACGGGCAGGACACCGACACCGTGGACGACTGGATCTACTACTTCGCCCCCACCCCCGGCGCCTCCAACCCGGCCCCGCCCGACACCAAGGACACCTGCATCCCGAGCGGCTGCGAGCGCTGCACCGACGCCGCCGGCGCGGATCGCGGCTGCGCGACGGCGCTCCCGCTGTCAGGGTGGGAATTCCTGCTGGGCGCGCTGTTCTTGAGGCGGCGGCGCGGGTAACAGGATATCCTGAGCTGACATGGTTGAGAGTAGAGGATGATGCTGCTGTTGTGGATGGCGTGTGATGACACGAACTTCCCCACCCCTGAGGGCGGGGGGGCGGTCAGCGGAGACAGCTTCGCGGACGTGAAGACGATCCTGGAGGGCGACTGCCTCACCTGCCACAGCGCGGGGGCGAAGCTCGGCGGCCTGGATCTGGGGACGGACGCCTGCGCGGCGCTGGTCGACGTGGACTCCAGCTACGGCGCGAAGCTCGTGGCGCCCGGGGATCACGCTGCCTCGGTGCTGTGGGCCAAGATGGAGGACAGCGGCGAGTACGGCGGGGTGATGCCCCAGGGCGGGAAGGTCGCCCAGGCCAGCATCGACACGGTCGCCGCCTGGATCGACAAGGGCGCCTCCTGCACCGACACTGGCGCCACCGACTCCGGCGGCACCGACTCCGGCGGCACCGGCGCCACGCAATACACGTTCGCTGAGGTGCAGGCGCAGATCTTCGAGCCGCACTGTGTCTCCTGTCACACGCCTGGCGGCGCCTACACCGGCCTGGATCTGCGGGCCGACGTCGCCTATGACAACCTCGTCGGGGTCGCCTCCTCACAGCGCCCTGGGATGAATTTCATCGAGCCGGGCAACCCGGAGCTGAGCTACCTCATGCACAAGATCCGAGGGATCGACTACGAAGAGGCCATCATGCCGCAGGGCGAGATGTTGGAGCCGGAATTGGTCGCGCTGGCCTACGGCTGGGTCCTGTCGGGGGCAGCCGAATGATCGCGCTCCTGTTCGCCGGGATGGCCGCCGCGCAGATCGCCCCGGAGTGTGAGGAGGCCGCCGCCGCTGCGCCTCCCGGCTGGTACGTCGATGACGCCCACCAGCAGGCCTACCTGCTCAACTACTTCGCGCTCTCCACCTCGCTGTCCCCGCAGCATGCCGCCATCCCCGCCCACAACGGCCACGGCAGCATCGGCCTGGACATGGCGGTGATCCCGCCGCTCGGCTGCAACCGGCGGCTGGTGCTCGACCGCAGCAAGACCGAGGACACCAACAAGGCCCCGGTCGTCCCGCGCATCCGCATGACCTTCGCCATGCCGAAGGTCGGCCCGGTGGTGTTCTACGGCGGTCTTGCCTACGCGCCCCCGGTCCACATCTTCGGCACCCAGAACGTGATCGCCTCCGGCGAGATCGGGGCGGGCGTGCCGCTGAAGTCGGGCGCGCAATTCGGGCTGCGCTACCACTACAGCCTGCTGAAAACAGTGGCCGAGATCGCCACGCCGTTCACCGCGGGCGATCCGGAGGTGCTGGATTTTTATGCAGGTTCGACGTTCGGGCTCGACCTGATGGGCGGCTGGGATCTGGGGAAGGTCACGCCCTACATCGCGCTCGGGTTCACCGACGCCTCCACCTTCTTCTACATCGGTGACGACGGGCTGGTCTCCAACAACCCCTACCCGTTCTTCGGCTTCAACGGCTCGCTCGGCGTCCAGGCGCGGATCAAGTTCATCGACATCGGCGCTGAGCTCTACGCCGTCCCCGGCCAGATCTACACCGGGCGGCTGCGCGTCGGCTACCTGTTTTAGGCCGGTCGCGTGGCCCCCGGATCAGGCACGCTGATGGCGCTGCTGCTGGCGATGGCGGCGGCGGTGATCGGGGCGCACAACACCGGGGACGGGCAGAAGATCGTGCTGCCCCCGGCAGAGTGGCTGTACCCGGATGATCCGGCGCTCCAGGCGAAGGGGAGTTTTTTTATGCTCTGCGGGCTGTCGCTGATCGCGGCGGTGGCCGATCTGCAGATCCGGCTGCGCCGGGATCGGCGGGTGCCGCTGGCAAAGACGGACAGGGCGGACAGGGCGGACAGGGCGGGCAGGCCGGGAAGGCGCCCGCGCTGAGGATCGTGCGCGGCTCAGCGCCGATCCGCCCGCACATTGGCGAGCATCGAGTCGCCCATCCCCAGGATGCCGATGGGCGCGCGCCACTCGTTGTTGACGGCGAGGATCATCCCGTGGATCATCGGCACATAGGGGAACAGGACGATGGGGAAGCAGAGCGTCCCGATCCCGCAGGTCGCCAGCGACAGCACGATGTAGCCGGTGATACAGGCGAGGAACCAGATATAGGCTTCAGCGGCCTGCTTGGCGTGGTGGATGGCGAACTCGTCGCGGCGCTGCACCAGCGGCAGCAGGAACAGCGGCAGCCCGGTGAAGACGGAGGCGTAGGAGATGCAGGCCCAGAGGCGGCCCTCTTCGGTGACAGGGGCGAGGTCGTTCATCGTGGGTTCCCGCTGGATGCGCTCCAGCCTGAGGCGATGGTGGCGCCGCGCGCGCCCATGAACCAGAGGCCGACGTGGTGGCTGGCGGCGCGGTCGTGGCCGGGGGCGTCGAAGGTCTCGCAGGCGTCGGCGAGGACGGCGATGTCGAGGCCGGTGATGTCGGCGACGAGGGCGGCGCGGTCGCCGCGCGCATTGAAAGCTCTCTCCGGCGGGCTCAGCAGCCCGTGGTTGCGCGCCGAGAGCAGGGTCACCACGAAGTCCGACACGCAGATGTCGGTGCAGTCGCCGGTCACCAGCAGGTGCCGGGGGTGGATCGCCCGCACCCACTCCACGACGGCGTTCTGGCCGGTCTGCACATCGATCCCGCCGACGAAGCCGTTGATGCAGTCCTTCCGCACCACCGTCACCTGCGGCTCGCCCAGCAGCCACGCCAGATCCGGATCCATCTCCTCCTCGCCGGTGCCGATGACGCCGTGGGGCGGGTAGGGCGGCTCGGGGATGTCGGGGTGGTGGGTGTCGAGGAAGCAGAGCACGTGCAGCCGATCCCCGAGCGCCGCCCGGAGCGCCCGCGCATGCTCCCCGATGCGCCGCACCATCGGGATCATGTGCAGCGGATCGGAGAGGCTGCCGGAGCGGGTGAACGCCACCCCGGCGTCGACGACGACGAGGCCCACCGCGCGATCCCCGTCGAGGGCGAGGGGGACGGGGCGGACAGGGAAGGTCTGTTCCAGGTCGGTGAGCATGTCAGGTGTCCCCTCCGGGGTTCTCAGTGCAGAGCGTTTTTATAAGCCCGCAGAGGCCGCCGCTCAGGCGCAGGTTGACCTCGCGCGGCTGGCGGTGCTGCGGGGGGAGCGCGGCCAATTCCCGCTGGAACCGCTCGCGGGCGGCCTGCGGCTCGTCGTGGACGGAGGGGCTGTCGCCCTCCCAGACGCGGCTGAGCAGCGGGCGCCCCGGGACGCGCTCCCCGGCCAGCCCGATGATGTCGCCGGGGCCGCCGTCCTCCCCGTATGTCTCAGCGTCGGGCCGGAACACCTGGAGCCGCCCCGGCAGCGTCGCCTTCCCGCTCCCGCGCGACAGCTTCATGGTCGGCTTCTTCCCGACCATGCACAGCTTGGCCACTGCGCCCACCCCCACCGGCGCGTCCGGGCTGCACACGATCCGCTCCCCGATGCCGAAGCCGTCTGCCGGGGCGTCGCCGAGATCGCGGATGCTGTGCTCGTCCATCCCGCCGGACAGCACGATCTTCGCCTGCGGCGCCCCGAGCGCGTCCAGCAGCGCCCGCGCCCGCCGCACGCTCTCCGGGCTGATGCCGGAGTCCATCCGGATGCCGCTGAGCCGCCCCCCGGTCGCCGCGACGGCGTTGCGGATGCCGGTGCGCTCCCCGAAGGTGTCGTAGGTGTCGATCAGCAGGACGCCGCCCCCGTAGAGATCGTGGAAGGCGCGGAAGAACGCATATTCTGTCTCATGCACCGGGCGGCCCGGCTCCTCCCAGGACTGGACGGCGAAGTGATCCATCGTCCCGACGCAGGGGACGCGGTGCCGGTGCCACGCCTCGACGTTGGAGGTCCCGGCGGCCCCGGCGATCCACGCGGCCAGCGCGGCGTCCACAGCGGCCTCCGGGTGGGTGCGGCGCTGGCCGAACTCGTAGACCGCGCGCCCGCCCGCCGCCTCGACCACCCGCGCTGCCTTGCTCGCCATTCATCAGCCTGACGAACTCGAACTGCCAAACGCTGTTCCTGCTCTGGCCGCGAAAGCTCAGCAGGCGGTCCTGCCTCCTGAATCCACGCCCACACCCACACCCGCGAAAGCTCGGCGAGGCCGCCCGCTGCTGAAACTGTTCGTCATGGGGACCGCGCTGCTGTCCGCCGCCCCCAGTCTGATCACGCTGACCGGTACCGCTGGAATGCTGCTCGGGCTTGCCGCACCTCAGTACGCCGCAGCCGTCCGCTTCGATGCCGTACAGCTGCACTGGTGGAGTCCCGTGGCGGTCTCCGGCCTGCAGCTGAAGGATCTGAGCAGTCTGGCTGCGACGCCAGGCACCGCTGAAACGGATCTCGGCCTTTCCCCGCAGCCCCCGCTCGCAGAGATCCGCAGAGTAGCCACCCGCCAGCCGCTCTGGCAGCTGCTGCTGAACGCCGGTCGCGGCACGGAACTTGAAGTCATCGAGCCACGGATTCGGTTGATTCGACTCGGTGAGAGCACCAATCT
>JBEIQZ010000915.1:0-1275 GCA_040376255.1 Alphaproteobacteria bacterium | reverse complement strand
GTCAGCGGGCCGGAGGCGGGCCTGCCGGAGCGCCTGCCTGAGCACCGCCTGCTGCGCCGGGCCGTTCGGCGCGGTGAGCCCCGCCGAGCGCCCGTCCTGGTTGACCGCCGATCCCCGGATCACCGCCAGCACACGATCCCCGTCGCGTTGCGCGTCCGCCAGCCGCTTCAGCACGAGCATCCCGGCGCCCTCGCTCCACGCGACCCCGTCGGCGGCGGCGCTGAAGCTCTTGCAGCGCCCGTCCGGCGCCAGCCCGCGCAGGCGGCTGAACTCGACGTAGAGATCCGGCGTCAGCACCAGCGTCACCCCGCCCGCGAGCGCCAGCGAGCACTCCCCGTCGCGGAGGCTCCGGCAGGCGAGGTGCGCCGCCACCAGCGACGACGAACACGCCGTGTCCACCGTCATCGACGGCCCGGACAGCCCCAGCGTGTACGAGATCCGCCCCGACGCCACGCTCCCCAGGTTGCCGGTGATCCCGTAGCCGTCGCGCTCCCCCAGCGGCCCGGAGAGCCGCTCGTACTCGTGCGACATCAGCCCGACAAAAACCCCGGCGGCCGACCCGCTCAGCCGATCCGCCGCGATCCCCGCATGCGCCAGCGCCTCCCAGGCGATCTCCAGCAGGACGCGCTGCTGCGGGTCCATCCGCTCCGCCTCGCGCGAGGAGATCCCGAAGAACGCTGCGTCGAACTTGTCGATATCGTCAAGAAAGCCGCCGCGCCGCGTCACCATCCGGCCCATCTTCTCCGGATCGGGATCGTAGAGCGCCCCGACGTCCCACCGCTCCGGCGGCACCTCGCGCGTCGCGTCCACCCCGCCCGCCATCAGCCGCCACAGCGCCTCCGGGCCGTCCGCGCCGGGGTAGCGGCAGGCCATCCCGATGATCGCCACCGGCCCGTCCGCGTCGACGCCCGCTGCGCCGCCGTCTGCCCCGCTGTCCGTCCCGCCGTCCGCTGCGCCGCCCGGCCTGCTCCGCGCCCCCTCCAGGAAGCGCGAGATCGCATCCATCGTCGGGTAGTCAAACGCCAGCGTCGTCGGGATCGGCGCCGATAACTGCCCGTCCAGCGACCGGCTCAGCGCGTTCCGCAATTCCACCGCCATCAGCGAGTCCAGCCCCAGATCCCGCAGCGGCGCCTGCGCGTCGAGGCGGCCCGCCGGGAGATCCAGCACCCGCGCCAGCGCGCGCCGCACGATCTCCCCGATGTCCGGGCCTGCCCCGGCGTCCGGGCCGCCGCCCGCCCTGCCCGCCCTGCCGCCCGCCCCGCCGCCCGCCCCGCC
>JBEIQZ010000429.1:0-5541 GCA_040376255.1 Alphaproteobacteria bacterium | reverse complement strand
GCCCGTCGGACAGCACCTTCCACTCAGTGTCCCAGATCAGCGTCCGGCCCTCCGGCACCGATGCGTCGAGCGGGTACCAGCCTTCGATGTCTGAGAGCAGCGCGCCGAGATCCTGGAGCTCTGTATCGGTGAGGATCCAGACGTCGGTGTCGCTGGCGTGGCTCTCGCGCTCGATGAGGCGGACGGCGCCGTCCTGGAGGGTGAGGAAGACGCGCTCCGGCCAGACGCCCGGATCGGCGCTCACGACGTCGAGATCGCCGGCCTGGGCCTCGACGAGCATGCGGCTGTCGTCGCTCAGCGGGCTGTGGGAGAAGGCGACGATGTTGGCGCGCTCGTCCTCGGACTGGGCGTTTACCAGCACCGCCATCCCGGCCTGGAGGTGATCGATGCCGTACCAGTCGCGCTCCTCCCAGGCGCCGGGGTTCCAGAGCGAGGCCCACACGGCGCGGAGGCCGTCGTCGAGCGGCAGCTCCCCGGCGCAGGCGGCGCAGGCGGTGACGGAGGTGTAGAGCCCGGCGCCGGAGAAGCCGATGGCGTCCTCGGCGTTGGAGCTGCTGCGGAGGCGCACCGGGGCGTCAGCGCCGAAGACCTCCGTGATGCGCGCCTGCAGGGCGGCCACGACCTCCGGGGCGACGGGGGCGGCGAGGATGGCGGCCTGGAGGGCGGAGAGGCGGGCGCGGCGGAGGGTGCCGTCGGCGAGGAAGGCGGGATCGGCGTGCCAGGCGGCGAGGCTGGCGGCGAGGGTGCGGGCGGCGCCGTCGGCGGGGTCGATCCAGGTGGTCTGTCTGAGGTGGTCGAAGTACCAGCCGATGGGCGTGACGAAGCCTTCAAGCTGGTAGCGGGCGGGGATGGTCTGGTAGAGCGTCGCGAGGTTGCGGGCCTTGCTGCCGTAGGCGCGAACCGAGGCGTCACGATCAGCGGCGGTGGAGACAGGCAGATCCAGCAGGCCGTAGAGCGCGCGCTGCGCGCGGTCGGGGGCGGGGATGTCGAGCGGATCGGGGCGGAGGCGATCCCAGAAGTCCTGAGCGTCTTCCGGATCGGCGGCGCTGACGCTGTAGCGGTCGAGATCGCAGACGAGGTGGACGGGCTGATCGGCCCAGGCGGAGAGCGCGGCGTGGGGCTCCGCGAGGTAGGCGTTGACGGTGCCGCGCGCGGCGCTGCGGACGTTGAGGTGGGAGAGGACGCCCTGCCGGGTGCCGGTGACGATGCCCGACACGACGCGATCCAGATCGAAGGGCGCCTCGTCGAGGACGAGGATGTCCTGCCAGCCGAAGCCGCCCCCGGCGGAGGCGGCGGGGAGATCGATGGCGTCGAACATGCGGACGGTGCCGTAGGCCTCGCCGGGGGTGTAGACCTCGTAGGCGACGTCGGCGGGCCGCCCGGTCGGGACGCCGCAGGTCCAGCCCCCGACGGCCTCCTGCTGCGCCACGGAGGAGGCGACGAAGCGGAGCGCGCCGATGGCAAAATGCGGCTGGAGCGCCTCCAGTACGATCCGGGCCTGCTCACAGGAGATCGCGGTGTCCGGGCGGGCCGGATCGTCCCAGACGATCACGCCGAAGAAGCTGCCGCCGCCGGACTGGCGGTACTCGGTGAGCGCGCCGGAGAAGTATTCGCGATCCTCCTGGCTGGTGACCATCGTGACGTATTCATCGAAGGTGAGGTTCCGGTAGAATTCAGGGAACGCCTGCGTAAAGAACAGGTGGTGCAGCGGGAACGTCCCGGCGTCCACGAACACCACCGGCAGCGGCGCCTCCGGCGTGGCCGGGACGAGGTACTTGCCGGTGCGGATCTGATCGACCGCGCGGGCCTCGACGGTCAGCGACTCCCAGCCCTCCGCGCTCTCCACGTCCTGCAGGCAGACCGGCTGCCCGTAGCGGCGGCCGGCCGCCGCGCAGATGTCCTCCCCCTCCGGCGCGCAGCCGGTCAGCCCGATCAGCCCGGTCAGCCCGGAGAGCCACCGCAGCTTCACGCCCGGCCCGCCCGATCAGCCGCCCGCCGCCTGAGCAGCGGCAGCGCGAGCGCCCCCGCCCACAGCCACCCCGCGCGCCCCGGCGCAGTGCTGCACCCCTCAAAGACGCCGCAGGGCGTTTTTTCAGGGACGACGCACCGCTCGCCCGCGCTGTGCTCCGCGCCGAGGGCGTCGACCTGCACCAATTCCAGGCACACCTCCTCCGGCTCCTCCCCGTCCCCGGTCGCCGCGAGCAATTCCCCGCCCCCGGTCGCCGCGAGCGCCCGCCCCAGCACCTCGCCCTCCGACCGCACCTCCAGCACCGAGAGCCGATCCGGGTCGGCGCCCGGCGAGGCCGACCACTCCACAAGGATCTCGCCGGTGCACTTCTTCCACCCGGCGCTCAGATCGCCCCACAGCGGCGCCTCCGTCATCCCGGCGGCTCCCTCATCGCCGGTCTGGAACGGGATGTCCGCCGTCTGGATGCCGCCGTTGACGAACAGCCGGTAGCTGGTGTCCGGCAGCAGCAACTCCGCCGGGGTGACGCTCAGCACGCCCCGCGCCACCGCGATCTCCGCCTCCTCGAAGCGCCAGCGCTCCACCTCCGCGTCGTCCCCGTCCAAAAACAGCGCGACATCCACCGGCCCGCCCGCCCCCTCACAGCCCCCGTCCCCGATCTCCAGCGAGAGCCGACCGTCGAGGGGGACGGACTGCTGATCGAAGGTCGGGGCGGAGGCGGTGACGTGGCGGCCGATGCAGATGACCTCCTTGGGCGCAGCCTGGAGCGGCCCCGCCTGGAGCGACTGGGTTTGGAGCAGGAGCGCGAGCGCGGAGACAGTGGACAGGATCATTCGATCTCCCGGTGATTTTTGCGGTGTGTACGGGCCAGCCACGCGAGCGGCAGCAGCCACGCCCATGCGCGCGGGGCCGCCTCTCCGGCGCAGCCGCAGGCGGTCTGTTTGCAGCAGGGCGGAGAAATATCGCATTCGACAGCTTCGACCGGCCTGCACAATTCGCCAGCGGACACCTCCTGACCGGAGGCATCCACCTGGAAGCCCTCCAGGCAGATCTCCTCCTGCCCCTCTGCGATCTCCTGCCCGATAAACCCTGACGACGAGTAGACAAGGGCCGAAGCGAGGATCTCGCCGTCGCGCCGAACTCCCATGACAGAGAACCCGTCCCGGTCGTCTGCCGGATCGAGGCTCCAGTCGATGATCGCTGTCCGATCACAGGGCTCCGGGTAGACCCCGAAGAACGTCCACTCCGGGCTCCCGCTGATCGGGCGCATCGCACCGGTGCCGACCGTGAACGGGATCTCCGACTTTCCCTTCGGGGAGAGCGTCACCCGGAGCGTGTATTCGCGGAGCGGCTCCAGCGGCTCCGGCGGCTGGAACCGCAGCAGGCCGTGCGCGGCCTCCACATCTGCCGCACTGTACACGCCGAACGGTATCGTCTCTGCGCCGATCAGATCCACCTGCACCGTCTCTCCCGCCTCCAGACAGCCGCCGCGCCCGATCTGAACCATCATCGGCGCGTCCGCCGGCACCTCCCGCTGCCTGTACCGGGGTGCGGTCGCCTCGACATAGAGACCGCCGCAGGGGTAACTGCCCGTGGTCTCCGGCGCGGCAGCACCGATGACGGCAGTGTCGGCAGTGTCCGCCCCGGAGGTCGCGAACGCGGGCAGCACCATCAGCAGAGCGAGCGTCATGCAGCCCATTATGCAACAGATGTGCCGACATGGTGCAACCCGATCTGCGCCTTCAGAGAAGGACGGCAGAACGTGGAGACTCAGGTTACAGTCCCGCCGCTATGGACGCATCTCCCTCCCTGTCTGAACCTGCTGTCGCGACATCTGAACCCGCCCTCTGGCGCTGGCTGGCGGGGGCGGTGGGCCTGCTGGGCTGCGCGGTCGGCGGCGCCGGGTGGTGGGTGGGCGTCGCCGCCCCGGTCTATGAGGCGCCCGCGCTCAGCGCGATGACCCCCGAACAGAAGTCGGTCGGCGAGCAGCGCGCGGTGTACCGGCAACTGCAGCAGGAGCGCAACCGGCTGACCGTCCGCGCGGAGGCGCAGGCCGAGGTGGAGCGCCACCTGCGGCTCGACCGGGAGGCCGGGAAGCTCTGGCTGGCCGAAGACGGCTTCATCCTCCGGATCTGCGAGGCGATGTTCGGCACGGCGATCCCCTCCGATATGCCGGGGATGCGCGACTGGCTGCCCGGTCAGCAACGGAGCTGGCCCGCGAACGGCGCCCACCGCCTCTACGGGCGCGTCGGCAACGGCGTCTTCCCGCAGCCCGACCTCATCGGGCGGCTCGATGTGGATCCGTGGCCGGACGGCGGCGCATTGCCGGGGAACCTCGTGGGCGTGCTGGTGCTGTCAGACGGGACGCTGATCTACAGCGAGCGCCGCCCGCCGCTGCTCTCCTTCGACGCCCGCCCCGGCACCATCCTGCTGAGCGAGGCGGACATGAACGCGCTGGTCGGTGGACTCACCGAGGGGATGAAGGTCTATGTCTGGTAGCACGCTCCGGTACACCGTTTTTGCGCTCATCGGCCTCGGCGTCGGCGCCTCCGGCGTGCGCGAAGCCCTCGCCGCCCGCACCGCCGGCCCTCCAGCGGCCGACGCGCTGATCTCCGCCGCGCCGTCCAGCGGAGACGCCGACGATCTCGGACAGGGGATCACCGCCATGCAGGCCGGGATCGCCGCCCTCCAGCAGAAGATCGCCGCCGACGAGGCCGCCTCCACCGCCCGCGCCCACATGGTCGTCTCCGTCACCGAGCGCTTCGTCGAGCACCGCGAGAAGGGCGAGATCACCCGCTTCAACATCGCCGTCGGCAAGGGCGCGGCCTGGATCAGCGGGCGCAAGACCCGGTTCGACACCCCGGTCGGGCGCTTCGAGATCACCGGCAAAGAAGAGAACCCCCGCTGGCAGCCCCCCTCCTGGCACTTCGATGAGCTGGCCACCAAGAACCGCGCGAAGATCACCGAATTGCGCCCCGACAGCGCCGTCGCGCTCTCCGATGGGCGCACGCTCACCGTCCAGGGCAAGGACGTGGGCTACCTCGACACCGCCGGGGCGTTCACGCCGGTTCCGCCGGGCGAGAACCTCGTGATGGACGGGCGCGTGTTCGTGCCGCCCTACGGGACCAACCAGCGGTTCTACCCCGGAGTGCTGGGGACGCACCGGCTGTTGCTCAGGGACGGGTACGCGTTCCACGGGACGAACAACCCAAATTCCATCGGGACGGCGTCCAGCCACGGGTGCATGCGGCTCAGGAATGAGGACATCGCCAAGCTGTATCCGAAGGTGGCGGTGAAGACGCCTGTTTTCATCTATTGAATCTCTGGAGTAAGAGATGATTGTACTTGAGGCAGGGGCGAATTGTCCGGTGCAGGGTGGGACGGTGCGGCTGCGGGTGCGGTGGGGGCCGGAGCGCATCGGGGGGGCGGAGGTGGATGTCTCGGCGTTCCTGCTGGGGGCGGGGGGGCGGGTGATCGGGGATGAGGCGTTTATTTTTTATAAAAAGCAGGTTATTACCGGGGGGAGCGCGCCGCTGAGCCGGGAGGCGGGGCGGGCGGAAATGGCGGTGGAGACG
>JBEIQZ010000765.1:0-2075 GCA_040376255.1 Alphaproteobacteria bacterium | reverse complement strand
CCCCAAGGGGGCGAAGGGACGGAGGGCGCGCCTCGGCAGAGAAGCCAGTCAGAGGCGTCCGGGTCGCTCTTGCCAACAAGCATCCCCCTCCTTCCAGACGTTATACCCGGAACCCTCCCGCCTTTCGCCTTTCCTCTGTGCCCTCTGTGTCTCTGCGCCTCCCAGACTGCATTTCCGTCTCCATGCAGCCAAGCCTCCCCGCCTGCGTCTCCTTCCCTCAGGATCCACCATGCTCCTCCTCTCCCTCCCCGCCTTCGCCGCCGAGACCCACTTCGCCGCTGTCCCGAACGCCGGGTACGACAGCGACGACGGCCTGGGCTTCGGCGCGCGCCTGGAGGTGACGCGGGTGGAGGAGGGGGTGGACCCCTACCTCGCCTCGCTGGTGATGCAGGGCTACGCGACACTGGAGGGTTATCAGCACTACAAGGCGCGCTTCGACCTGCCGCACCTGGGGATGGGGAGCGCGGGCGGGGAGTGGCGGCTCAGCGGCAACCTCGGCTACCGGCAGTGGGAGAACGACGGCTGGTGGGGGCTGGGGAACGCCTCGGTGCGGCAGGCGGAGGCGGCGGAGGGTTTTCACCGCTACCGGCTGGTGCAGCCCTATGTGCGGCTGACGCTGTCGCGGGCGGTGGCGGGGCCGCTGTCGCTGTTCGGGGCGGTGGAGGGGAAGTGGAGCGGGGTAACCGCTCGGGAGGGGAGCCTGCTGGCGGAGGAGCAGCCGTTCGGGATGGAGGGCGGCTGGACGGTGCAGGGGATCGCGGGGCTGCGGGTGGATCTGCGGGAGCCGGAGGTGACGCCGGAGGCGGGCGGGCTGTTCGAATTGGCGGGCCGGTACGCGCCGCCGCTGCCGGGGCGGGTCGACGCGGGGAGCTTCGGCGGGGTGTTCGGGAGCCTCCGCTGGTTCTGGACGCTGGCGCCGGCGCGCCCGGAGCCGCGCTTCGCCTTCGGGGCGCGGGTGATGGCCGAGTACCTGACCGGAGAGGTGCCGTTCTATGAGATGGTGCAGTGGGGCGGCTGGATCCCGGTGTCGGGCATGGGCGGCTCGGACACGCTGCGCGGCGTGTCGTTCGGGCGGCTCCACGGGCCGGGGAAGGCGGTGCTGAACACCGAATTGCGGATCGATGTGCTGGAGCACTCCCTGTTCAGGCGCCCGATGCGCTGGCAGCTCGTCCCCTTCGCCGACAGCGGCCTCTGCTTCGGCGTGCCGGAGGCGGATCGGAGCGTCCAGCCGCCGGGCGGGGAGTGGCCGGTCACCCACGGGGTCGGCGCCGGGGTGCGCGCGATCTTCGACACCACGCTGATCGGGCGGGTGGATGTCGCGGCGGGGTGGGATCGCGTGCAGGACGGAGATGACATACAGCGTTCGCCAGATCTCGGTATCTATCTGGTCTTTGACCACACGTTCTGAGCAGAAGCGCGCCGGCTGTTTGACAGATCCGTCAAAACCTGTGACATTCTGTATCTGTGAGGACACTATGACCAATCGCATCTTCCTGGCGCTCGCCGGTCTCTCTCTCCTGGCTTGCGGCGGCGGTTCTACCCCCGTCACCCCGCCCCCCACCCCGGTCGCCACCCCGGCCCCGGTCCCCACCCCGGTCGCCGCCCCCACCCCGGTCGCGGCTCCGGCCCCGGCCCCGGCCAGCACCCTGCCCTACCCCTGGTCCACCCTGGCCCTGCCGCTCGGCACCGGCGAGGTCGTCGAGGTCAACGCTGAGCTCCTGCTCGTCGCCTACGACGCCGAAGACCTCCGCGCCCTCACCAACGCCTACATGGGCGCCCTCACCGCGCAGGGCTTCGTCCAGAAGGAAGACGTCTCCTTCCCCGGCGTGACCGCCCTCGTCTACGAGAAGACCGGCCAGTTCTACGGCCTCGCCACCGGCACCGAGGACGGCGCCAACTTCGTCTACATGGAAGACCTCGGCAAGATCGGCACCCGCTCCTCCATCCGTGGCAAGAAGGCGCCGGGTGTTCGCGGCAAGCGCAAGGGCGGCGGCGGTGGCGGCGGCCCGCGCGGCAACGGCCCTCGCGGGAATTGATATCTCCAGGGTCTGAAACAAAGGAGGGCAGCGACGCAT
>JBEIQZ010000232.1:0-8792 GCA_040376255.1 Alphaproteobacteria bacterium | reverse complement strand
TCGCCGCCGCGCCGCCACGAGCGCCGCGCGCCAGCGATCCCGCTGCGCCGCGTCGAACCCGCCGCGCTCCGGCTCTGCCGCCGACCACCGGGCCGTCAGCAGCAGCGCGCTCCCCGGCGCCGCCGCCTCCACCGCTGCCTGCCAGTCCAGGCCCGCCACCGTGCCATCGCGCATGTCATCGATCATGCGGGCCGGTTAACCAGCGACCCAACCAGCAGAGGTCTCTATGCGAAGGATCGGTATCCTCACCGGCGGCGGCGACGCCCCCGGCCTCAACGCGGTCATCCGCGCCGTCACCAAGTACGGTGTCGGCCAGCGCGGCTGGGAGCTCATCGGGATCGAGGACTCGTTCAACGGCCTGCTGGAGCGCCCGTACCGCCTCCAGACCCTGAGCATGCCCTCCTGCCGGGGGCTGCTCGCCAGAGGCGGCACCGTCCTCGGCACCACCAACAAGGGCGATCCGTTCGCCTGGAGAGGCACATCGAAGAGCGGCGCGACCGGGAAGCCCGGGAACCGCTCCGTCGAGGTGCGCGAGGCGATGGAGGAGCTCGGGATGGAGGGGCTGATCGTCCTCGGCGGCGACGGCACCCAGGGCATCGCCTGGCGGCTCATGCAGGAGCAGGGGATCAAGGTCGTCGGCGTCCCCAAGACCATCGACAACGACCTCGGCGCCACCGATCTCTGCTTCGGCTTCCAGTCCGCCGTCGACTGCGTGGCCGACGCGCTCGACCGGCTCCACACCACCGCCGAGTCCCATGACCGCGTGCTGCTGCTGGAGGTCATGGGGCGCGACGCGGGATGGATCGCGCTCCACGGGGGGATCTCCGGCGGCGCCGATGTGGTGGTCATCCCGGAGATCCCGTGGACCGGCGAGGGCATCTGCCGCAAGATCATCGAGCGCCAGCAGGTCGGGCGCCCCTTCTCGCTCATCGTCGTCGCGGAAGGCGCCCGCCCCGCCGACGAGGGCATCATCCCCGGCCAGGCTGCCCAGCGCGTCGCCGACGCGATCAAGGCCCGCCTCCCCGACACCGATCTGCGCGTCACCGTCCTCGGCCACCTCCAGCGCGGCGGCGGCCCGGTGGCGGTCGACCGGCTGCTGGCCACCCGGATGGGCGTCGGGGCCGTCGATCTTGTCGAGGCGGGGCGGTGGGGGGAGCTGGTCTGCCTCCGCAACAACGCCATCATCGGCGTGCCGCTCCAGGAGGCGGTCTCCGTCTACCGCACCGTCGATCCGGCGGGTGACACCGTGCGCGTCGCCCGCGCGGTCGGGGTCAGCTTCGGGGATCGCTGATCGGGGCGGGCCGCTACTTGCCGATCTTCCACCCCTCCCGCCCGGCGAGGTGGACGCTGTAGATCGGCTTCACCGATGCGTCCTTGCCCGCCGATCCCGCCCCGACCATCCGGAACGCCAGATCCAGCTCGGCCCCCTGCAGGTGGACGTTCCACCAGCCCTGCACCGGGAAGTACCCGGCATCGAGCTCCGCCACGAAGCCCTCCCACGCCCCGTCGCCGCGCCCCTTCTCGATCACCACCTCCGGGAATTCCTTCGCCTCAGCCCACCGGCCGAACTCCCGCACCAGCGCCAGATCGTAGATCGGCTCCAGCCGCAGATCCTCGTAGCCCACCTGCGGCGCCTCGCCCCACCGCGCGAGGCTGGCCGCCGGGCTGCCGCCGACGGTGTTGACGTAGAGCTCCCCGTACTTGCCGCCGGGCAGGAACACCTCGTTGGCGCGGCTGTGCGCGGCGAAGACCGCCTTCAGGGCGCCGACCTTGCTGACGTCGTCGATGATGTCCAGCAGCTCGTGCGGCGCGCCCTCCGCGTTGGGCTCGCCCTTCACCGCCAGCGTCAGCAGCGGGTGGTGCATGAACACCAGCAGGCTGTCGAACTCGCCCTCCAGGGCCTTGTTCTTCAGCCAGTTGGTCTGCTCGTTCCACCGTGAGCCGAGCGCCTTCTTGTTGGTGTCCAGCACGACGAGGCGCCAGGTGTGGTCGCCCGAGCGCACGTCGAAGGTGTACCACGACCCCACCCGCCCGTAGCCGATCTCCGCGCCGGCCCCGGTGAACGCCGCACCCCAGCCCTTCAGCCGCCGGTCGAAGGCCGCGTCGTGATCGCCCGCCACCGGGACGCTGCGCACCCGCAGGCTGCCGGATTCGGGGATCTCCGTCCCCGCCATCACCAGCGACCACTGCTTGGAAAAAGCCTTCCACGACGCCGTGTTGGAGAGCCGCACCATGTCGCCGAGGTGCGTGATGAACCGCACCTCCTCCTCCTGGATCGCCTCCGAGATGTCCGCGACGATCGCCTCCCGCACGCTGGCGCTGCCGAAGGACGGAGCCGTCTTGTTGCCCTCCAGCGGCAGCGGATCGCGCGAGTCGCCCACCACCGCGAACCCGACATCCCCCCGGAACTCCCGGCGCTCGCCGTCGTCCGCGTAGATCTCCTGGTTCGGCAACTTCGCCGTGTTCACCCCGATGCAGCCGCTCAGCACTGCTCCCCACAGCCCTACCACCACCAGAACCGGCATCCGTCCTCCTGCGCCGGGTGGACTCTAACCGGGTGGCGCCCTCAGGCTACCACGCGATCTGCGGGAGGATGTTCGCCGGGCTGCTGTCCCGCTCCCACGCCTCCAGGAACGCATGCGCGGGCGAGCGCCCCGACGCCACCTGCTCCGCCAGCGGATCGAGGAGATCGGTCGGCTCGCCCAGCGAGCGCAGCCCCTCCCGCGCAAGATCCACCAGCTCCCGCGCAAGATCCGCCGCGCTCACGATGCCGACACCCGGCCCGGCGCCCTCCCCGAACCGGGCCGCCAGCCCCGACCGCGCCGCCTCCAGGTGCCGCCCCGCATGCGTGCCGCCCGCCGTGAGCCGATCCGCCACCGCCCGCGCCGCGTCGAGCGCCGGACGGGCGTAGAGCAGCCCCTTCCAGTAGGCGCAGAAGGCGATGGAGAGCGGCGCAGACACCGCGTCGGCGCTGCGGATCTCGATGGCGTTCTTCACCCGCGCCTCAGGGAACACGCTGGTCTGGTGCAATTCCCAGTCGGCCGGGCCGGGGAATTGCCCGTCGATGCCATCCGCCATCCAGGCGCGGAACGTGCGCCCGTGCGCGGGCGTCCATCGCCCCCCGCGCATATAGAACATCATCGGGCTGTCGAGCAGCCAGTCCACCCAGCCCTCATAGGAGAACGACCGGTGCAGCGGGAAGCCGGTGCGCGCGTTGTCGGTCTGCGTCCACACCCAGGCCCGCGTGCTCATCCAGCCGCTCGGCGCGCCCTCGGCGACGGGGGAGTTGGCGAACATCGCCACCGTCAGCGGCGCCAGATCGGTGATCAGGTGGAATTTGCGCGCGCAGTCCGCCTCGTCGCCGAAGTCACAGGTCACCTGCACCGCGCATGTGCCCTTCATCATCCAGTGGGCGCGCGGCCCCTGCGCCGGGAGATACACCTGCATCACCTCGTAGCGCCCCTTCGGCACGAACGGGATGTCCGCGATCTTCGCCCACGGCGTGAGCCCGCAGGAGGTCCAGGTGCCGCCCGTCCCCTCCACGATCTCCATGATCTGCGCCCGGTTCAGCCGGATCTCCGCCGCCAGATCAGCGAGGCGCGTGTAGGGCGCGCCTGAGAGCTCCACCTGCGATCCCGGCTCCAGCGTCAGGAACGGGTGGGCGGGGGGCCGGAGCCAGCGGCTCGCCCTTCAGCTCGATGCAGTTGCCAGCCTCATACTTTGCTTTCCAGCCGTGGCGTCGCATGAACTCGCCGAGGAACCACGAGATCCCCCGCTCCCCGAAGTACGGCACCGGGATGCCCCGCTCATTTAGCAGCGCACGCTCGAATTCCCCCCCGACCATCCAGCGATCTGCCGTCTTCTCGTGGCGGCGATAACCGTCGATCAAATCTCTCCGGGTGAGTCGATCCATCTGCTGCTCCTGTCGGTCTATGCTGTCCGCGCTGTCCGCTCGCCCCGGGATTCGGGCGGCAGGATATGGTAACCGGGGGCGATACCGGCAAGGGCGGCACCGGGAATTCGTGCTAAACTGTCATCATGCTGTCCCCGCTCCTCCTGCTCTCTCTCCAGACGGGGTGCGTCCCCGTCCTCGTCAGCCCTGCAGACGACGGCGCCCCCTGGGAGGCCCCGGTGAATTCCTGGGGCGTCTCCCCGCCGCCCGACGGGCTGGAGGCAGAGGGGTTTGAGGAGGGCCAGGTCGTCCCTGAATTCCGCCTGCCCGACCAGAACAACGAGGAGGTCTCCCTCTGGCAGTTCTACGGGCAGGTCGTCGTCCTCGACGTCTCGACGATGTGGTGCGCCCCCTGCCGCCAGCTCGCCCAGACCGCGCAGGCGATGGCCGACGAGTTCAAGGATCAGGGGTTTTTCTATACCACCGTCTTCCCTGAGGACGCTGACGGCGACGCCGACGATCCCGTCGTCCCCGATCAGGAAGATCTCAACGCCTGGGCCGACTACTACGGCATCCAGGAGCCCCTGATCACGGACGGCGCCGGGTACAGCTCCCTCGTCGTCGGCGAGTCCTACCCGGTGATCGTCGTCATCGACCGCGAGATGCGCTCGCTGGGCCGCATGGAGGGACCGACCGACGAGCAGATCCGCGAGAAGGTCGCGGAGGGGCTCTGAGCGGCCTCCAGGGGATGCGCCGCCCCTGCTGAGCCGCGCCTGCGCCTGGAGCGGTTAAGGGGGCGGCTGGAGCCGACATGAACTCTCCCATCCGCGCGATCCTCTTCGATCTGGCAGGCACCACGCTCGATCACGGCTGCCTCGCCCCGGTCGAGGTCTTCCTGGAGGTCTTCCGCCGCCACGCCATCACCGCCACCCACGCGCAGGCCCGCGCCCCGATGGGGACGCACAAGCGCGATCACCTGCGCCAGATGACAGAGATGCCCGAGCTCCGCGCCCAGTGGGAGGGCCGCTACGGGCACCCCCCCACCGAAGGCGAGCTGGATCGCCTCTATGAGCAGACCGTCGCGCTCCAATTGGAGTGCCTGCCCCGCCACAGCCTCCCCATCCGGGGCGTCACCGGCCTGCTCTCCGACCTCGAACAGCGCGGCATCGCCTGGGGCGTCACCACCGGCTACAGCAAGCTCATGATGGACGTCATGCTGGCCTCCGCCCGCCCGCACGGCTTCCTCCCGCCCGTCGCCGTCTCCGCCTCTGAGGTGCCGGACGGGCGGCCCGCGCCCTTCCTCTGCTGGACGGCGCTGATGCGGCTCGGCATCTGGCCCGCCTCCGCCTGCGTCAACGTCGGAGACACCGTGCTGGACGTCGAGTCAGGCCGCAACGCCGGGATGTGGAGCGTCGCCGTCGTCGAGACCGGGAACGGCGTCGGGATGTCCGAGGCGGAATTGGAGGCGCTCCCCGCAGCGCGGCGCATCGCCATACGCAAGGCCGCCGGGGCGCAGTTCATGGCGGCGGGGGCGCACTACCTGGTGGACTCAGTGGCAGAGCTGCAGCCGGTCATCGAGGAGATCGAGGAGCGGATCCGGATGGGGGAGAAGCCTTCCAGGTAATGAGAGGAAGGCAATGAGAGGAGCCTGTCAGCTTTTCTTCTTCTTGCCCTTCTTCGGCGACTCCGGCTCCTCGTTACTGGAAGACAGGGAGGGCAGCCGCCACGGGACGGACTGCGCCACTGTCCCTGCTGCCATCACGCCGCCGATGATGTAGATGTTCTGCGGGCGCTGCGCGGCCTCAGCGATGAGGTAGCCGCCCATGCCGGAGGTGGCGAGCCGGACGGCCCAGGTGTGGATGCGCGGGAAGACGGCGGCGCCGATGAGGGCGGCCACGACGACGGCGCCGACCGCTTCAAGCTTGTCGGGGCGGACCATCGGCCAGCCGAGCCAGCCCGCCGAGCCGAAGGCGACCGCGCCGGTGAGGCGGACGGCGAGGTTCTCGACGAAGTGGCAGAGCAGCGCGCCGGTGGTGGCGAGCAGGCCGCAGAGGATGAGGGTGTGGCTGTTCTCCAGCCCGACGCTGCGGCCCAGCAGCAGCCCGCCCCAGAGGCCGCCGATCAGGCCGGGGGCGAGGACGGCGACCTGGTAGAGGTGGGCGCCGAACAGCGCCATCAGGATGCCAAAGGCGACGAAGACGCCCCGGACGGCGAGGGGATCGGAGAGATCGGGGATTTTCACAGGGGCCTCACAGCGGATCACAGAAGCGCGGCATAACGCGGGCGGGCGGGATAAGCCTGCGCGATGGAAGCACGGCAGCCGGTGGAGTTTCTGGTGCTCGGCGCAGGGGTCGCCGGGCTGATGTACGCGCTGAAGGTGGCGAAGCTGGGGCGGGTGCTGCTGCTCTGCAAGACCGTCCGCAGCGAGAGCAACACCGCCTGGGCGCAGGGCGGGATCGCGGCGGTCTGGGGGGAGGGCGACGACTACGGCAGCCATGTGCGGGACACGCTGGTCGCCGGGGCCGGGCTCTGCCGCCGGGAGGCCGTGGAGCAGACGGTGCGCGAGGCGCCGGAGCGCGTGCAGGAGCTGATCGAGCTGGGCGTGCGGTTCTCCCGCCGCGAGGGTCACCCTGATGAGTACGATCTCCACCGGGAGGGCGGCCACAGCCACCGGCGCATCCTCCACGCAGACGATCTCACCGGCGCGGAGATCGTGCGGGCACTTGTCGCGGCGGTCGAGGCGGAGCCGAACATCGTGCTGCGCGAGGGGCAGGTCGCCGTCGACCTGATCACCGCCAACACCCTCGCCCGCCGCCGCGAGCGCGTCCCCGAAGACCCCGATCGCGTGCTGGGCGCCTATGTGCTGGACGTGCCGAGCGGGCAGGTCTACACGGTGGCGGCGAAGGTCGTGGCGCTCTGTACCGGCGGCGCGGGCAAGGTCTACCTGTACACCTCCAACCCCGACATCGCCTCCGGGGACGGGATGGCGATGGCGTGGCGGGCCGGGGCGCGGGTCGCCAACATGGAGTTCGTCCAGTTCCACCCGACCTGCCTGTACCACCCGCACGCCAAGAGCTTCCTCATCTCTGAGGCGCTGCGCGGCGAGGGCGGGAAGCTCCGCCGCCGGAACGGGGAGCGGTTCATGCTCCGCTACGACGAGCGCGCCGAGCTGGCCCCCCGCGACGTCGTCGCCCGCGCCATCGACGCCGAGCTGAAGCGCCACGGCGAGGACTCGGCGTTCCTCGACATGACCCACCTCTCCGCCGATGAGCTGCGCCACAAGTTCCCCAACATCTACCAGCGCTGCCATGAGCTCGGCATCGACATGGCGACGACCTCCATCCCCGTCGTCCCCGCCGCCCACTACTTCTGCGGCGGCGTCCTCACCGACCTCGAAGGCGAGAGCAGCATCCGCAACCTGTTCGCCCTCGGCGAGTGCGCCGCCACCGGCCTCCACGGCGCGAACCGCCTCGCCTCCAACTCGCTGCTGGAGGCGCTCGTCTTCGCCCACCACGCCGCCGAGCTCGCCGCTGTCCGCCTCGCAGAGACCGCCATCGACCCCTCCCTGCCCGACTGGGACAAGGGCGCTGCCCGCGACAGCGATGAGCAGGTCGTCATCAACCAGGTGTGGGACGAGATCCGCCGCTTCATGTGGAACTACGTCGGCATCGTGCGGACGGATCGGCGGCTCCTGCGGGCGCGGCGGCGGATCGAGATGGTGCAGCAGGAGATCCACCAGTACTACTGGGACTTCACGCTGACCGCGCCGCTGCTGGAGCTGCGGAACCTCGCCCAGGTCGCCGATCTCGTCATCGAGTCGGCCCTCCGGCGGCGCGAGAGCCGGGGCCTCCACTATACGCTGGACTGCCCCGGCACCGATGACCGCTGGCTGCGGGACACGGTGATGTACCGCAAGATCTGATCAGGAGCTATCCGGCGCGCTCTGGAGACGGTGCGGCGCGGCTCCGGCGGGCGAGGGTGCGGATCGGCTCCGTCCACTTCGCCATCACCGCAGGGCTCAGGTGGTGGCTGGCGATGCTGTCGAGCAGGCTCATCGCGTTGCGGAGTCCGTGATCCGCCGCCTTCACCTCCTGGATCGCCGTCTTCCGGCGGAGATCTGCCTGTTCTTTGGCCGTCAGCGCCGCGTCGAAGGTCTGGAGCGCCGTCAGGATCTGGACGGCGCTCCCGGTCATCTGAGCCGGCAACGCGGCGATATTGAGGCGCTCAGCGAAGGCGTTGTAGCGCGTGAGCTGGTTCCGCCCGCCGAACTTCGTCAGCTCCGTCGAGCCGTCCGGGAACAGGAGCTGCATCGCCGCCATCGCCCTGCTGTCCCCGGCGTTGGACTCGCCGCGCAGCCGATGGCAGAGCGCGCTCACCTGCCGGTCGAGATCCTCCTCGGCGGCGCGGGTCAGCGCCGCCTGTGCGGTCAGGGTGTGCGCCTCAAGCCCTGAGGCGTTGTAACTGGTCGTGAGCAGCTTGAGCTGCTCCTCCGCGCTCTGGAGCCAGGGCAGCAGGTCGGGGACGAGCCGGGCGTCGTCGGCGCGCAGCAGGATGGCGCGGGCAGCGGAGATGAGGGTGGGGCGGGAGATCTTCCAGATGTTGCTCATACAGGCTCCAGTCGGTTGTCGGTGGATGCCCGCTGTTCGCGGGCGTCCGGACAGGAGCAACCTCTCTGCCAGGGTTGGTCAACGGTAAAACCTGGAGAAAACAGGTGCAGGGTGTCGGAAATCCGTCAGTTTTTGACAGGGCTGTCGGTTTTCCGACACCCCGCCAGAGCGGGACGGTCAGCGGAGCGCATGCGGAGCGCGTCGCCGGAGCGGAACGGTCAGCGGAGCGCATGTGGAGCGCGTCGCCAGAGCGGGAAGGTCAGCGGAGCGCATGCGGAGCGCGTCGCCGGAGC